>DFDV01000159.1 GCA_002369025.1 Treponema sp. UBA3819
TATTCATTCTTTGTCACCTATGCAAATATCGACGGCTATACGGCAAAAGGAAGCGTATTTGACGGCCTCAAACCATCTAATCCTCTGGATGCATGGATTGTTTCAATCACTCAGAAGATGATTCAGGATGTTACTAAGGCTCTGGATGATTATGACCTGAGCACGGCAATCGATCCCCTTATCAATTTTATCGACCAGCTCAACAACTGGTACATCCGCCGTTCACGCCGCCGCTTCTGGAAGAGTGAAAACGACAATGATAAGGCAGAGGCATACGAGTCACTTTACTATGCACTCAAATCTTTCTCACTGACAGCGGCTCCCTTTATTCCTTTCGTTACAGAAAGCATGTGGCAGAACCTCCGCACGGAAAAAGATGCAGAATCAGTTCATCTGGCTGACTTCCCTGTCTACAATGCCAAACTTCGTGACGAAAAACTTGAATTCCGCATGGATACGGTTCAGAAGGCAGTTTCGATGGGACGTGCCCTGCGCAATCAGTTCAACCTCAAAAACCGCCAGCCCCTGGCTTCTACCCAGCTGGTTACCCGCAATGCTGAGGAACGCAAGGTTCTGGAAAGCATGATTGATACAATCCGCGAGGAACTGAACGTTAAGCAGGTTATCTTCCATGAACGCGAAGATGAACTGGTTGAATACAAGGCAAAGGCAAACTTCAAGGTACTCGGTAAGGAACTGGGCGCTAAAATGAAGGCTGCCGCCGCCAGAATCATTGAGTTGAAAAACGAAGCTATTGCCGACATTCTGAACGGCAAAAAAGTTTCCCTGGATGTGGATGGTCAGAATGTAGACCTCAACACTGAAAAAATTATTGTTGAGAGAATCGAAAAAGAAGACCTTAAGGTAGTAAATGACGGCACCCTTACCGTCGGTCTGGATACAAAAGTTACCGATGAACTCAAGAAAGAAGGCTATGTCCGTGACCTTATCCGTGGTATTCAGAACCTGCGCAAGGAAAGCGGCTTTGAAGTAACTGACAGAATCAAACTTTTTGTTTCCGGCGACTCAGACCTGAAAGATGCATTTGCAAAATTCAAGGAATTTGTTTCCGGCGAAACGCTTGCCACTGTTCAGGAATGGAAGGACAAACTTTCCAAGCCGACATCTGTTGAAGCCGATGACAAGACATGGAGCATTCAAATTGAAAAAGCATAATACCTTTCTGTTTTCTTTTGCAATATGTCTCCTTGCGCTTCTTGCCGGATGTAAATCTGCACCCGAGCCGGAAGCCGCAGATCCGCTGGCACTGATTGACAGGGATGCCGCACTCTATCTCTACATCCCTGTTCAGAGCCACCTTCCTTTTGTTACATCTACGCTGATCCGCATGACCGGCATGAACGAAAAGGATGCAGAACGCATTGCTTCCCGCACGGAAGCAGTCTATATTGCAGAAGAAACTTCCAAAAAGCGTCAGCTTTTTCAGCTTTCGGCAAAGGGTTCCTATCCTCTGAAATATGTTACAAAAGCTCTGGTGCCTGAATACGGCTGGCTTCCCCAGGTGACAGAAAAACTTTCCCTGCCTCATGCCTATTACAAAAATCCCCAGACTCAGATTGAAGTGGCTCTTCCGTCATCTTCAAATGCGCTGGTTTCATATCAGGTTGAACCTCAGCTTGCCCTCTACGAAGAAAGCCTGGAAGCAGACAATACCCCTGACCCTGCGCCAGTGGCGAATGCAATGCCTGAGGGTTTTGACAAAAGGGTCTATGAATTCCTTACTGCAGGCAGCAGTACAGAAATCCGCTTTTACGAGCGCAAGGCAGACGCCTTTCTGCAGAATATGCTGGGGACAGACTTAAAACTTCCCCTAAAATCAGTTGCGGGTACTCTTGCCAATGCAAAAAAGACAGATTCAGAATATGATGCAAAAGTCATGCTGCAGGTAGCCGATGCCACGCCGGCAAAAATCAAGGCTCTGGTAGCGGGATTAAAAATTGCCCTTTTTCCCATGCCGGCAAAAATCCAGCAGACGGGAACAGAGTACATCACTATTTCTGATATTTCCCTCAGTAAGAGCGCCTTTTCCAAACTGCTTCTGCAATAGTTCTTATGCGTAAGTCACTTTTTGCCCTGATTACAGCTTCTCTTCTTGCCGGCTCAGTCATCACAGGCTGTGCGGCCAGCGGGGGAGTGCTTGTGCCGGGACAAAACCGCATTATTTTACAAAATCTTGCCGTAGAATATTACAATATTGCAGAAGCCTATATAAATCTCAAAAATTATACAAAGGCAGCCGACTATTACAAACTCGCCATGAGAAACGAGGAACTGTATTATCAGGCTTATTATAAACTGGGCAGGGCCTATGCACTTGCGGGAAACTGGAACAAGGCAATGCCTATTTATGAAGATATGCTTGCCAGAGACCCGGAGAATGCAGAGATTGCAGAATCCATTGCCTACATACATGCAATGAAGGGAAACAGTGACGAAGCCTTTGCCCGGTATCGCGCCCTCATTGCAAAATATCCCAATGATCAGTCTTTGCAGGAAAATTATGTTTCCCTTCTGGTAGACCACGGTAGGGGAGAAATTGCAGAAAAAGAATATTTTGTTCTTAAAGAAAAGTTTCCTGACAGCAAGTTGATTTCAGATCTGTCGGTTCGCATTGCAGAAATGGTGGATAATGCAGACCCCGATGCGGCAAAAACAAAAAAGTCTGAAGACGAAAAAACAAAAAAGTCTGAAGACGAAAAAACAAAAAAGGCTGAAGCCGAAGCTCCAGCCGCTGATAAAAGCAAAAAGAATTAGTTTTTCTTATTCATATATTCACGGTATTTTTCAGGATTTACCCGGAATGCAATAATCGGAGAATCTTTGTCATCCGCTGCATGCAGGACAGCCTGTTCGGCTTCCGTAATCAGACGCTGGGCGGTGATTATTCTTTCGCTGCGGGATGAAAGTCCGATTGCAAGCCTGCTGCCACTATTATCTTCATTCAGTTTTTTATCCATTGCACCGTAAAGTGACTGGGCAATTGCCAGCGCAGAATCCAGGTTTGTATTGTTTATCATCAGGGCAAAGCCATCGTTGTATCTGTATGTTACGCCCTGATTTCCCATTCTTTCAGAAAGCATGGCTGCAACTTCCTTAGTAGAATCTGCGTCTTCCCTGAAAGGATTTATGCGGATGATGAGCAGGGAAAGGTCTGCCTCTTCCTGTGCGCTACGGGAAATTGCTGTCTGCAATTCTGCTTCCAGAAGGGCCTGGGGGCGGGCTGCTGAAGAAGCTGTTTCTGTTTCGTCTTCAAAAGAGAGAATATCTCCCTCAGTATCTTCCGCTGTTTCCCGGTTTTCTTCTTCCATTGCACTGATGGGATCAAAGTCATCATCATTTTCCGCAGTTTCTTCAACTTCCTCTTTTTCATCAGAAATGGAAATGACATCGTCCTCTGTCATAAAGTCATCGTCTGTCTTCTTTAATCTTCTGTAGCGGGGGGTAGCCGTCATCTGAATGATAAAAAGAAGAACAACAGCGGCAATCGTACCGGTCAGAATCAGAATAAATGAAACTTTTGCATAATTGTAGATGGCTGTCTGGCTGATTGCCAGCATGCTTGCCGTTACGGTTAAAGTGTTTCCCAAAAGGGTTGTCGTATTACGGGTAAGGCTCTCTGTTACTGTTTCTGATGCCTGAAAATCTTCTGCCGGGTATTCATAGATTTTCTTGTTATTCACATCAAGGCGCAGATAGGCAAAATCGTTGCGGTAGCGGGTCAATAGCTGAGTGAATTCTCCGTTGAAGTTGGGTGAGTTCGGTTCGTATTTGGCAGAAAGAGTTGCTGTTTCCATCATAAAGGTGTCAAAACGTTCCTGTACCTTTCCGGGTCCCGCCTTTTTGTCCGACATTATTCCCAGAATAAAATAGGCTACCGCAAAAACAAAAATAACAGCGATAAGTGCCTGGGCGATTTTAATGTGTTTTGTTTTCATATCAGTTCAGTATACTCCAATGTTTTTCTATATGCCTGTCGGACAATTTCTGTAAAACTCTCCGCAGTTCCCCGTATTCGTCTAAGCCAGGCGATATAGGGAAGCAGGGTAAGCCACAAGGGAGAATTCCTGCTGCCTGTATCTTGACTCATTCGTAATTCTTTTTTGTAGGCCTGGGAAAATGCCGTAAAGTTAAAAGCTTCAGTTTTTAACAGACTTTCCTGTCCTGCCGCTTTTGCCTTTTCCGCTTTTCCAGTCCTTATATATGTATTATCGGCTTTTTTTGTAAAATTGTTCACAGTCAGAAAGGCGTCCAGTGATTTTCTGTAGGAATCCAGAACCTCTGTGCTGTAGACTCCCTCTCCTTTTTGAATGAGGGGGGTACGGAAAAGGAGGGCGTCAAAAAAACTTTCCGCAGGCTTAAGGCGGCCGCTTTTTGTATTATAGAGGTCATCAAGATAGGTTCCTGAGGCATAGGCCTTTCCCTGATGATAGGCAAAATCAGCGCCAAAAAATACCAGTTCGTCAAAACCTGCCTGTATGGCAAAATCTGCGGCCGCAATCGTTACCGTTCCGCTCCCTGCCTGCAGGGAAGCAAGTGGCGTTTTGGAAAGCTGTGATGCGTATGCGGAAAGAGGATGTCCGGTCTGAACAAAGTGCAGGGGAGCCTGACGGGAAAGTGTTCGGGCTGTTGCGGGATTTGCAGAAAGGTCAAGTACAAAATAGCTTTCTTTTTTTGCTTCAAAAAAATGGGCATGAGAAATCATCTGGGCATCCACGCTAACCGCAACATCGCTTACAATGCCGTGGCGGAGCAGGGCTCTGTAGGCTGTATCAGTTGCAATGATGACGTATGCATCTCTCTTTTTTTTCAGCTCTTCTACACTCTGGTCAAGACTGGGGCCTGCCGCAATGACAGCCGCTTTTTTTGACCTGTCAAATGTCATGGAAGAGGGGCTAAAGTCTGCCGCCTGCCTGAGGTTTACAAAAATATTTCTCTGCCAGATGCCGCCAAAATGACTTTGCACAGAAAAATCAGCGCTTATGGCCGCAAGGGTCTTTTGAACGCATTCCTTTATCGCCCTGGCTTCATCTGTAAAGTTCTGTTCCCAGGCACGCAGGGAAAGAAGCTGTATGGCAGAGTATTCTGCAGGAATAAAACGGGTAAAAAGAATTTCCTGTAAGTTTTCAGCCGAAGTCAGTATGATGCGGGAGTCCTGTAAAAGTTTTTTTGCCAGAGGAAGCTTTTTTACAAAATTAAGGTCTGCCTGATTCTTTTCTACTGCAAGTATGCTGCTATGGGGAAAGGCATTCCTTAGTGCTTCAATATGAAAGGCACCGCAAATGCCCAGGATGATAAAAAATGTATCTTCCGGGCTTCCTGCGCACTGGCTTGCAAACTGCTGTCCTTCACGGACAGGATTATACTTTGAGTGAAATGCAATTTCCTTTCTCAGGGGAATCAGTGAGCCGTCTTTTGCCTCTGTTATCGCAGTGTAGGAACATTCTTCATTCATGGATAAGCCTTTCCAGTTCTCTTAAAACTTCTTCTGATTTTTCAGCAATTTTTTTTTCATAAAGGGATTTTTCTTCTTCCCGCAAAGATCTGTTTTTGAGCATTGTCTCCACTGGAAAAAGTTCCCTGTAAAATACTTCTGATTTTGTAAAGCCTTCTATAACGCTGCGGATTTTTCCAGAACAAGAGGAATCTTTTTCCTCGCAAAAAGTCAGCGCAGGCTTTTTGCCCGCACAGGCCGGACATTTTTTTTCAAAATCAGCCCAGTTGATGTCTTTTATTGCACCCAGACTGTTTTTAAAAGAATAATTATCTGAAAGCCTGAACATTCTCTTTCCCAGACGTTCTGATTCAGCCCTAAACCAGGCCCTGTAGATATCAAGAGCCCCGGATGGTGAGCAGACTGAAGCTGCTATGCGGCTTTCTTTGGGGCGCAGACGGCCGTCTTTGATTTCATTGCAGAGGGAGAGTGCATTTGGTTCTGTATGCTGAAAGCTTTGTGATTTTTCCAGATCCAGCCCGCAGAAAAAGATCTGTCTGTCAGTCAGATTGAGCGCAAGTTCAAGGGCTGTTCCGCTTACTGTTCCGTTTCTCCGGGCTATCATGGCAGAAAGACCGCAGGCCGCAAGCATTTTGTTCTCAAGTCCGTCCTCATAGCAGAGGGGAATAAGAGGAGCTTTTTCCAGCAGAGAAAGGGGAAGAGCTGCTTCTGCCGCAATGGCATGGGGAATACCGTCAGACTGCATACCGCAGAGAGCAAGGTGTTTTTTTGCCCAGTAGCCGCCGTCAGTAGAAATGACCAGATCAGGACTGATGCCGTATGAAAGCAGGGGCAAAAGGGCGGAGGAAAGGGCAATCAGATAAAAGCGTTCCCTGAATTCTTTGATGTGAGGCAGGGAGTCTTTGAGGCTGGGGCCCGATGCGGCAATAAGAATGTCACAGGAGCCTTTTTCAATAAGGGCAGGTCTTTTGATGTAAGAGCAGAATCGTATGCTGTTTTTTAGCCAGCGTTTTGCAAAATATGACCGGGTTCCCAATACATCCCTGCTTTTTGATACTGCATTTTTTATAGCCTGCCAGACATTTTTTGTCTCTGAAGCAAAAGCGGTTTCTGAGCCTGGCCAGGCAAAAAAGAGGCTTGAACAGAGAACTTCCTCGCCAAAACTTGCGTACAGCCTCTCTGTCAGGTCATTTTCTTTCTCAGCGTAGATACAAATATCCCAGAGTCTGTCACTTTGAGCAAAATCTTTTACGAGTCTGATTGCACAAAATTTTGCCTGGGGAAATCTTTTTCTTAAAAAAGGAAGACAGTAAGAAAGGGCCGGTTCAATGATAAAGACTGCTGAGGGGTTAAAAGCCGCTTCCATGCGCTGAACAAAACTTTCTGCTTCTCTTGAAGGATTGTAGGCAGAATGAATGTGCTTTCCGTCCGCTGCACATGTTTTTTCACCATTTTTTGCGTCGGAGAATGTTATCACAATCAGCCCTGCTGCAGGAAAGTCAGGGTTCCCTTAACATTAGGACAAACTCCTGCCATAAGAAGAACGATACCCTTTGCCGCTTCTTTTCCAACCATATCGGTCAGAGTCTGTACGATATGAAACTGCAGCAGCTGTTCGTCAACTTCATCTTTTGCAAAGAATACAATTTTGATTTCTCCGTCTTTTCCCAGTTCGCTGCAGTTTGGAGTTTGAAAAATTGTCTTGCAGATACGGGCGATGTGGTCGTAAATGATGTCTGTCATTTTTTGGCGGGCAGAGTTTTCTGCAAAAGGTACATCCTTTATGGCACTTGCGACCGCATTTTTAACGGAAAGAAAATAGAGGTTTGCATTGGACATGGTCAGTCCCCGCTTTACGGCCGCCTCAAGTTCATCACCCCTTGCCTTGTTTTCCGGCATATAGAGGAAATGAGAAATTTCACTTTTTACGCTGTCAGAGGGAGGAAGATTTGTTTCTTCTTCATCCTGCTCCTGAATAATCATCAGAATGGAATCATCCATTTTAATAAAATGAAGTTTTGCTACGATGCTCAGCATTTCTTCAGAAAAGAACTGGTTAAAGGCAGCGCTTTCCGCGGTTCCCTGGGTATATGAATTCCAGTCACCGTTTGTAATCAGGGTTCCATCCCAAAAATCTTTTGAAGAATAGGAGAGGGCTATTGATTCTGCATCAAGACCAATGGATTTTGTAATGTGGTATGCGTCACCGTTTCTCTGCAAGAGTGCAATATGGCTAAAAGCATTTTTTTTGCACCAGTCATAGAAATTCCCGGATTTTACACCTGCTGACTCATATTGTTCAGCACGGGCGAGCAGTCCGGGACCTTTCTGTTCCATTGTGTCGATATAACTCAGCAATCCCATTATGCCAGTCCCAGTTCCTTGAACAATTTCTTGTAGGTTTCAAACTGCTCTGACTGAGCAAATTCTGCAATTCTGTCCTCAGGAAGATTTTCCAGAAGCTTGTCCATGTAAGAGAGAACAGACTTGATTTCTGTCTTCAAATCACCAGAGAGGGCATTTTCGTTTGAAGCAGGAGCGGCTGTTTCTGCGAATGCAGGTTCTTCTGCAAATACAGGAGCCTCCGGGACTTCAGCAGGAGTTTCTTCCATTGCAAATGAAACGGGAGTTTCAACCGGCTCTTCAACTTTTGGTACAGAGATTTCTTCCGGCATGGGCTCTTCACCGCTTTCAATTGCATCAAAATTAAAGTCATCGGCTGTATTTTCTTCGCTTACCGCTTCTTCAATTGCAGCTTCTTTAGTTACCGGTTCTTCAATTGCAGCTTCTTCAGTTACCGGTTCTTCAACTGCAACATCTTCAACGGCTTCTTCTGCCTGTTCGTGGGCAAAATCTGCGGTATTCATGATGTTTGCAAGTTCATCGGTAGAAAGCGTTTCATCACCGTCAAGAGCATTGTCTTCTGCCGGGGCTTCCGGTTCAGGCATTACAAAGTCGCTGTCATCTGCGCTTTCTGCAGACTCACTTTCCGGAAGTTCTGTTACTGCATCTTCAAAAATTACAGGCTGGTCGTCAGCATTTTCTTCAGTTACAAGTGCATCTGCAGAACTTGCCTCCGGTGCAGGCTCTTCAAGAGTTTCTTCAGAAGCCTGATCTTCTGCCTGTTCGTGGGCAAAGTCAGCCGTATTCATGATGTTTGCAAGTTCATCGGTAGAAAGTGTTTCATCACCGTCAAGAGCATTGTCTTCTGCCGGGGCTTCCGGTTCAGGCATTACAAAATCATTGTCATCTGAACTTTCAGAAATGGCAGGCTCAGCGGAATCCGTTACGTTTTCTGTATTTTCAAAAGCGATTTCACTTTCTGATACAGCTTCACTTTCTTCTGCGGGAGTCTCAACTGTCTGGGCTTCTTCTGCAGGAGCGTCAGCATTTTCTTCGGCTTCTTCAGTTTCAAAGTCAGCCGTATTCATGATGTTTGCCAGTTCGTCAGTTGAAAGGGCAATGGTATCATCTTCTCCGTTATCGTCAAAGAATCCGCCTGATTTCTCTTCGGTCTGTTCTTCAGTTACAGGAGAGGGGATGGTATCACGATTTTTCATTTCTTCAAAATCGTTTTTCAGGCCGGCAATTTCGTTTTTAAGTGATGAAAGTTCACCCACAATCTGAGAAAGAATTGCCGTTGCGGCAGATGAGGCAAGTCCATCCTGTGCAGAAGGAGCGGGCTGGGCTGTCTGTTCCTGAGGCTGTGTTTCTGCCTGGGGAAGATTATCTTCTGGCAGAGCTTCTGTTTCTGCCGGACTTTCCTGTATTATTGCGTTATCAAGGACAGGTGTCTGGGCGGCAGACTCAATTCCTGCATCTGCCGGAACTGCTTCCTCAAAAGAAGGCATTTCAAGAGAAGTTTCTTCTATAGGATTGCTGTTCAGATTTGCAAGTTCTTCTGCAGAAATTGCAGTTTCCTCAATGACAGGTTGTTCCGGCTCTTCAACAACCGGCATCTCTTCAGAAACTGTCATTTCTTCAACAACAGGCATATCTTCAGAAATTGCGGTTTCTTCAATAACAGGCTGCTGAGCTTCTTCAATAACCGGCATTTCCTCTGAAGCAATTGCCGTTTCCGCTGCGGGAGCCTGAGGCGGTAAATCATCATCCGCCATTACATTCATTTCGTAATCAACTGTTCCGGCTACGGCAGGTTTGGTATCATCCTTTACTTCGCCCTGGCTTGCAAGTGAACTGTCATCAAAGCCAAAGTCAGACAAATCGACTTCTTCTTCACCAGAACTTGTATCTGCTGATGATGTGCTTGGCGCAGGGGCTTCTGCTGGAGCTTCATCGGCCGGTTCATCAAAGAAGGCACTTGCATCAATTGCGGAATCTTCAGAAATGCTGTTGAACATTTCATCAAAAGAGTCTCCGCCAGAACTTTCTGTCACACTTTCTGCAGGCATTTCAGTGGGGGCTTCTTCTGTTGCCACAGCTGCTTCTGCGGGTGCGGATTCTTCTGCACTGTCATCAAAACCAAATTCGCTCAAATCAATTGATTCTGTTCCGTCCAGGCTGGAAGCGGGAGATTCGGCGGCAGGTTCTTCAGAAATAAATGAGTCCGTATCGTCGCTCACTGTAGCCAGACTGTCTGCGCTGTCGTCAAATGAAAGGTCAATGTCCAGCGGGGCTTCGTCCTGTGTAACTTCAGCAGTTGCCGCTTCTGCGGGAGCTGCCTCAAATGAGTCTCCGTCCAGAAAATCATCCAGGGAAACTGACTCTTCACCGGAAGAAGTTGCTTCCTGAGCGGGGGCAGGTGCTTCTGCCTGACCATAACCCCTGTTTCCTTCTGCAACGTCTTCAAATTCTCCGCCGGTAATGAACTCATCAAGGGAAATATCTTCTGTTTCACCGCTTGATTCAGCGGAAGAACTTGCCTCTGCTGGAGAAGGTGAGGCGTCTCCTGTTATGTCGGATAAATCTGTATCAAGGTCAGAAAGGAAAGAATCTGTTACGTCTACAGTGCTCTCTGATGCCGTTTCATCAGGTACGTCTAAATCAGAAAAATCAGGAAGATTCATGTCCATGCTAAAGTCCGTATCTCCTGCAGCAGATGAATCAACTGTCTGGGGACCTTTTTTTACCCAGACACCATAATTGTCTAATTCATCGTTCTTTTCTGAATCGCTCATATTCTTCCCCTTGTGCGAAAATAAATAGCACTATAATTTACTATCGGCACTTTTTATAGAAAATAACAGTACTTAACTTATTATACACCAGCATTTTATAAAAGTCCATCAGATTTTATAATTTGCGATAATTCATTGTGGATTTTTTAGGATTCTGCCGATAATTTACACATAATGAAAAGATTGCGATTCCTCTGCGCTGCACTGGCTGGAACCTTTATCTATGTCCTCATCTCCCTGTCTGGCGGTAAGGATGGTTTTTGGGCAAAACAGCAGATGCAGGAACAGAAAAGATTACTCAGTGCCCGTACTCAGGAAATCCAGAACATAACGGACAGTCTTGAACTGGAATATACGGCTTTAGAGAACGATCCTGATGTTATTGCGGCTTTTGCAAGAAAACTGGGTTACATAAAGAGCGGAGAAAAAATCGTAAAAATCAACGGACTTGATACTGACAGTGATTTTCATTTTAAGACGGGCATTCCGTTAAAGGCAGTTGAACCCTATACGCTGCCGGAATGGTTCTGTAAGGCTTTTGCGCTGGCAGTTTTCCTTATTGTCTATGTGCTTTTAATTCTTGACGATTATCGTAAAGGTCATTTTACCAGAAAACATACTACAGTACAGGGGATTCCGATTTATGATTTGCCGCAAGTGTGATGAAGAGTCAATTGCTATTACCAGTGATTACCTGAAACGTGGAAAAGTTGTTGCCATTCCGACTGATACAGTCTACGGATTTTCTGCAATCGTAGACGGACGCCATTATTCCTATCATACTGATGGCAAAATCCGGGCTATAAAGGGCAGGGGTGAAGACAAACCTTTTATCCAGCTGATTTCCTCTCCCGCCGACTTAAAAAAATACACCAGAGACCTTGTTCCCGATGAAATTCTTGCAAAATGGCCTGGCCCGCTTACTATAATCGTTCATACTTTTGAAAAAGGCGGCGAAATTTCTACAACTGCCTTCCGCTGTCCCGATGATGAATGGCTTCGCAAGGTGATTGCCCGTTGTGGAGCTCCCATCTATTCAACCAGTCTGAACCGAAGTGGTCAGCCAGTCCTTGACAATGTGCAGGATATAAAGCGCGAATTCGGCAATGAAATTGATTTAATCATTGACGACGGAAGCAAGCGGGGGAATATCCCCTCTACCATTGTTGCCATTGAAGTAGACGGTTCTGTAACAGTGGTAAGAAAGGGTGCCGTTGAGATTTAATCCTCTTCTGTTTCCGGACTTGCCAGTTTTCCGCCGTAAAGCACTTTTGGGTATACGATAAATCCCAGTTTCTTTTCCAGAGCAGCATATTTTTTCATTTCGTATGCGTCCCCGATGACGATATTTGTGCCTGTTTTTCCCGCCCGTGCAGTTCTTCCTGCCCGGTGAATGAAAAAATCTTCATTTGAAGGAAAATCCATCTGAATGATGTAAGTGATGTTGGGAATGTCCAGCCCCCGGGAAGCCAGATCGCTTGTAACGAGGATGGGGCATTTACCGCTTCTAAAACGGTCAATTGCAGCCTTTCTTTCCTGCTTGTCAGCCTTTGCATGCAGTCCGGCACATTCAAAATGGTGGTAAGTTAGTTTTGCCGTGATGTTTGCAACCTGGTCTACGCGACTGGTAAATATCAGGGCCTTTTCAGGCTTTTCTGCAGTCAGGAGTTTTCGTAGAGTATCAATTTTATCCCTCTGTTCGGCAAAAATTGCCATGTGGGTGATGCGTTTTCTCAGCACATCTTCCGGTGGCAGGAAAAGAGTTTCGATTTTTTCTCCTTTTTTTGCGTCAGAAAGAATTTTTACGGTATTCTGGCTGATTGTTGCACTGCAGGCTACCAGCTGGCATTCTTTTTTGAGCAGGGAAATCATTGCGCATGTTTCATCCCTCAGTTCCGGTGAAAGCAGACGGTCAACCTCATCCAGAACGATAGCCTGGGCTCCGTCCAGTTTGAGTTTCTTTAAGTGATAGAGTTCAAGAAGACGGGCTGGTCCTCCAATGACAATTTCTGGTTTTTCCTTAAGCAATTCTATCTGTCGCTTAATGGGAGCCCCGCCTATTAAAAGGGCTGCCTTGATGTCACTAAAGAGTGGTACCTGCATTTTTATCTGGGAAGCAAGTTCGTATGTGGGTGCCAGAACGACAAGACGGACTTCTTTTTTGGGATTTTCAGTCTCGCGGATTTTCTTTGCAAGGGGTAAAAGATAGGCAAGAGTCTTACCCGTGCCGGTTTCACTTTGAAAAACGACCGAAGTACCTGCTTCAATGACGGGAATTGCCTGTGCCTGTACGGCTGTCGCTTCTGTAATTTCATGTTCTGAAAGCCGTGCAACTGTGTCATCAGAAATATTCAACTGTGAAAAGGTCATTTTTTCTTCCATAAGAGATAGTATAGCAAAGAAATCATAAATATGCTATAATGATAACATTATGAAAGTTGGTATAGATACGTTCGGTTGTGACCACGGAAGGTCAGGCCTCGGTTCATATCTTAATTCTCTTGTGCAGTATCTTAAAAATGAAGATGACGTGCAGTATGAGCTTTTTGGCGCAGAAATTGACCGCTATACCTATGGCAATGAAAATGATATCGGCTACAAGAGTATTTCCCTGCCGGACAGTCTTACTGCTGAGCGTACCTGGCATCTTCTGGCTGCTAACCGTTTTGCAAAAAAACAGAAATATGATGTCGTTCTCTATCCCGCCGCTGCCCATATGCTGCCATTTTTCTTTGGTGTGCCGGGAGTTGCCATCGTAAATGATGTAGTTTCAGAAATTTTTGCTTCTAAGAAAGATACAAAACATGAAATCCACATTAAGCACAGTCTCAACAAAGCGGAAAAAATCATAGCGGCAAGTTATTACATAAAACGCGACCTGGAAAGACTGGGCATAAAGAGTGATAAGATTACAGTCATTCATAACGGCCTTGATCATTCCATGTTTTATCCGCGGGAACTGCTTTCACCAAATCTGGTTGACATAAAGCCCTTTGCCATTCAGCGACCTTACTTTATCTATGCTTCCCGCCTTTCTTCTCCCTCAAAAAAACATGTTGAGCTTATTAAGGCATTTACTCTCTTTAAGGAACGGACTCATCTTCCCCATCGGCTTGTGCTGGCAGGCAGTGAAGGACCTTATTCAGAAGATGTGCATAAGGCTGTGTATGCGTCCCGCTCCGCATCAGATATTTTTGTAACGGGATTTTTCCCCCATGAAAGTTTTCCTGAACTCTATTCTGGCAGTGACGGATGTATTTTCCCTTCTGTCAGTGAGGGAGTGGGGCTCCCTGTTCTTGAGTCTATGGCGACTGGTGTACCGGTAGCCTGTTCCCAGTGCGGTGCCCTTCCCGAAATTGCCGGCGAAAATGCCCTGTATTTTAATTCTGATGATATTGAACAGATGGCCGCAGCCCTTACGGCTCTTGCTACGGATAAGTCTCTTAAAGAAAAACTTGTTACCGGCGGTCTTGAATGGGCAAAACGCTTCAGCTGGGAAAAAACTGCTCAACTGATACAGGAAGTTCTTCAGGGGATTGCAAAAAAATAGGCCTTTTGCCAGCCATTTGATATTGTATAAAAATCAGTGCATAAAAAAACCGCCATTGTCTGGCGGCTTTCTGTTTTTAGTCTTCTACGGCAACACCGTGATGTTTTTTCTGATATTTCTTCAGCATTGCAACACCGTTTCTTTTTCCGTTGTATACAAAGCCACCGTTCCAGTATTCGAGGGCTGCAAACAGTGCGTTACCTCCGTCCTGGTCATCAGATTCCTTTGAGCGGAATGAAACATAGTTGGCAAGCTGTTCAAAGTCTGAGTTGTGCAGAGCTTCCATACGCTTGCGGTTGAATTCATTCCATTTTTCCAGATCTTTAAATCCTTCGCCTTCGTCCTGTACGATGATGTGTGCATGTGACGGGCTGAATGAATACCAGACCTTTACCTTCTTATTGATGTCGCAACGGTTACCGTGTTTTACGGCATTTTTGATAACTTCGCTAATCTGCTGTTCAAGCAAGTTGATTTCCTTGATTTCAAGGGGGGCAGACTGTACAATCAACAGTGTAAAATAGCGAATTTGGCGGAAATCTGACGGAAATTCCTTGTAGAGCATGTTTGATGTGTCAAACAAGGGGTCATTATCGTCAGAGCGCAATTCCTTAAACTGGTCCATAGTATTCTCCTATTCGTTTACCATCAGCAGTGCTTCTTCAACACTGTTTGCAATGGGGAAGTAGCCCATCAATTTCGTCAACTCAATGACCTTCTTTACAGAGCCATGAATATTGGAGATTGCGAGCTTGAGATTCATCTTTTTGATCGTAGAGCAGATGTAAATCAGCGCACCGATTCCAGATGAGTCGATGTAGTCTACCTGTTCAAGATTGATAATGAAGCTCTTGACATTTTTTTCAAGCATCTTCATAACCAGTTCCTTGAGTTTATAGGAGTTGTAGAGGTCCATCTCTCCATTTACATCAATGATGTAGACTTCACCATTTTTACGAATCTTCAGTTCCATTAATAACTCCTTTACCTACTGAATTTTCACTACTAGAAGCGTCTGGTCATCGTGCAATTTTTCCGTGCCCAAAAACTTCTTTATGTCGTCTTTTACCTTGGCAGCAATGTCTTTGCCAGGTAATTTGTTATTTGCCTTAATAACGTTTGCAAGATGTGCTGATGAATACTGCTGTCCCTGACCGTTCAGTGCCTCAACAAGACCATCCGTAAAGACTATTATAATATCACCTTTGTTTCCTGTAAACTCTATATCTTTGTATTGTGTTGTTTTTTCAACACCAATCGGTTCGCATGGTGAAGAAACACGGGTGATTTCATTCTTTGCCGCATTAAAATGGTGCACCTGGTTGGTTCCGCTGGATGCAAACTGAATCTTTTTCTTTGTCTCGTCATAATTGATGAGGGAGACAGAAGCAAAGTGGTCGAGCCCGGAGTTTTCTGAACAGATTCCCTTGTTTGCCCAGGTGAGGATTGTGCCTGCTGACTGGGTTGTATTGACGATGAGACGGAGCATTGCACGGATCATGGTCATAACGAGAAGGGAATTCATGCCTTTGCCTGCAACGTCCATGACGACGAAAGATGTTCTGTCCCTGCGGGAAGGGACGATGTCGTAGAGGTCACTGCATACGCCGGATGTCTGATCTGTGTAGCAGCCCAGGCTGACGCCGGGAAGGGCAGGCAGTTTTTTGATGATAAAGCCCTTCTGCAGATCGCCTGCAATGTCGCTTTCCTTTGTCATTTCCTGCTGTTCTTTGTATTCCTGGAAATTGTAAACGGTGCGCAGGGCAGTCGATGCAAATTCACACAGGGTTTTTGCATGGTTAAAGTCATCGATGCTGAATTCTTCGCTTTCACGCTTGCGTGCCAGACCGACCAGACCGGTAACTACATCATCCTGCTTGAGAGGAACGAAAATGTAGGTGCCGCAGCGGAGGAATTCTTCCGGGCTGTTCTGGTAAATGCGGTCATCTTTTTCCGGATGAGTGATGAGTTCTGCCTTACCCGCACTTGCAACTTCGCCAAAAATGTTTTCCCGCAGGGGGAACTGGGCAAATTTAAAGCTTGTAGAGACACGGATGGGCTTATGGGGCAAGTCTGCCGGCAGCTTGTAGGGCGGCGGAAAATCACCTGTATAGGATTTAACGGAGATAACGTCTTCAAAGTCATCAACAAGAAGAACAACGCCGCCGTCTGCCTTTGTAATTTCAACAACTTTCTGGTTGATTGTATCCATCAGTTCCTGTGCTCCGTTCGGCTTGGAGAAGGCTTCTGCCGCCTTGAATACGAACTGCTGGCCTTCTTCAATAAGGCTTATTTCTTCCGGCTGAATTTCTTCAATAACTGCATCAGGTGCTTCAGCTTCTTTTGCTTCTGAGGCGAGAATCATCACTTCTTTTGGCTTTCCGAATGCAAGGATAACGCAGTAGGGAACGATAAAAACTTCTGCCACAAGAAGAACAAGGGAAATGAACATGAGGCTGGGATTGAAAATCGTGTACAGACAGCCTCCTGCAATCAGTGCAAGAGAAAGAAAAGAAATGAAACTTACTTTTGCGGTATTACGCACTTTGATAACGACTAAAAATGCAGCAAGTGTAAGGGCAATAAGTGCTGCTGCAAATAAAGGTATATATGCTATTACGTCCAGATTAGACAAATCTTTTTTCTCCCTGTCTCTAGAGATTGTCAGTGCTTAAGACACATACAATCAATCTTTTCTTATTTTACCATTGAAATTTGCTGCCGTCAAGGTTCAGAATTGTTTTCCGTGCCTTTTTTTAAGATGATTTGTTCTATCTTGTTTCTGAGTCTCCGTAAAAGAGGCAGACGGTACTTGTGGTTCAGGTAGTCGGCTACAGTGTCCAGAGGAATGTCTTCGTTGAACTTCTGTTTGAGCTCATCCCAGTATTTGATGACCCAGACATACATATCAGCCTTGGTTCTCTTGCGGAAAAGACGCATGATATGGTGCCTGTCGATAACCTTGATGACAGGCAGGTAAACTGTATTGAACCAGGAGAGAATGGCGGTTTCCATGGAAATCTCGTCAGACTTGTTCATGTTTATGTAATACTTGTGGGTGAGGATGTGGTTGTAGATTACGTCATACTGGCCGGGTACAGAAAAATCCAGTACCCAGTAGTCGGTGATGTCGCCAAAATTTGTTTCTGCATAGAATACGCGTTTTTCATAGTTGATGACCTGACGCGTCATCTTTGCGAGATTGTCTCCCGGCTTTAAGTGAATTTCGCTCTGCAGGCTTACGACATCCGCATCGATGAATTCAATGCCTTTTGCACGGGCAACTGATACCCGGTGGTTTCCGTCGCGGACAAAATAGAGGCCTCCCAGTTCGTAAAGTGAGATAGGGGGCAGGTTGATGTCCTTGATGTGAGCCATGTCGATATGTTCCCAGCGGCTTTTGAGGTGCATGCTTTTGGGGAAGAATCTGTTGTCAAAGTCATGGTAACGGCCTTCACTGCCAACAATCTGGTTGATAGGAACGACCATCATGCCCTTGTAAACTTCGTTTTTTGGCTTGAGCATTTTTTTAATGTCGGAAAATGAAATCAGGGTAGCCTCGTCCGGGTTCAGAAAATGCTGGATTTCATTAAAGAGAGCCTTGTTATGGGCCTTGTTGAAGTCTTCGTCGGTCTGAGATGAAGTCATGCTCATTGGTCATCTCCTTGCAGCGTGATGATGCAGTGGCTGAAAGCGTTTACCACGGTTGTGTCTCCGCTTTTTGTATAGCGCGGGCTGTTCATGTCGTAGAGATGAATGTGCCCGTGTACCAGATATGTGGGTTTGAAATGTTTGATGAACCAGTTGAAGCAGTCAAAGCCTTTGTGGCATGCGTCCTCCCTGTCGTGAATGTGGCGGGGGGCGGCATGGGTCAGAAAAATGTCCAGATAGCGGCCGTAGCGCAGCTTGTTCCAGAAAAGACGGGGCGCCATGGAGAGCAGGTGAAAGAACATCTGGGTGTTCGTGTACTGGCAGAGTCCGTTGTTATAGCGGATTGAACCTGATGCGCCCGCAAGAAGGAGGGGAGTGTCCTTTCCCTTTGCATTTTTCACTTTGAGCAGTTTTTCTTTTGCGGTCTTAAATCCCAGGTAGGTGGCTCCGTGACTGTGGGTCAAATCGTAACTGCTGATTTCTTTTTCAAAAGTGGGATGAGGGCCTCTTGAATGCGCCTGAACCGCCTGCCTTCTGTGGTAGTAACTGAATTCGGTAAGGTTGTGGTTTCCGAAGACAAAATAAGTCGGTTTGTTCAGGGTTGAGACGATAAAATCAATGTAGTCTGAGGGTAAATCCCCTGCGCAGAGAATGACATCAATGTCCGTAAAGCGCTCTTTTGCCCTGGTGCTGTATACCAGCGGATCGAGCTGGTCAGAAACACAGAGAATCTTCATGAAAAATCAGATGCCTGCCTTTGCCAGTATCTGTTCCAGCTTTTCTTTTCCTACAAGTTCAATAGGACGGGTTTCTGCAAAACCGATTGCCGTGCTGGTAAAGCCTGAACTGTTGCAGGCGACCACCTTAACACAGCCCATTGTCTTTGCGGCGTCAAGGAGTTTGCGTACGACGGAATCTTCGATGGGGTCTGTATCGCGGAAGAAACAGATGAGGTACATCTGCTTGCGAAGGCTTTTCCAGTCATCGTTCTTTGCTTCGATGGCAATCATCTGTAAGCCCCATTTTTTAACCTCATGGCTCTGTGAAGCGAAGTTCATTACGGCTGCGGCCCGCTTGCAGATTTCTACCAGGTCTTCCTGTCCGCAAGTCATGTATTCCTTTAAGCTGTCGTTTGACTGAAGTTCTTTATACTGGCTGAGCTTGGATGCAACATCCTTAAAGTTCTTGTTGGCCTGCATAATCAGCTGCCACTGTTCAATGGCCTTGTCGATATTGCGGTTCTTTTCGTGGCAAGCGGCAAGAAAGTAGCGGGCAAAAAGTGTTTCCTGGGAATGGTCATTTCTGGATGCCTTGATGGCACGGTCAAATTCGCTCATTGCCTTGTCGGGAGCGTTGGCCAGCATAAAACAGGAACCTTTTTCCAGCAGGGCCTTCTGCTTGTAGTCGGGGTCTCTGACGGCTTTTTCAAATGCCTTTACAGCGCCCGGCAGATCTTTTGATTCCTTCAG
>DFDV01000185.1 GCA_002369025.1 Treponema sp. UBA3819
TGTGTCTTGATTTCTCATCATCCTAGTGTTATTGATTATTTTGCGCCTTCAAATGGGATATGGCTTGCCCGCCGTTCTTACGGTGCTTCCGTAATTTCAGAACCGCCTAAGTCTGACTGCGGTCTTACTTATTCAGAAATAATATCACAGGGCGGTGCGGATGAAACTGAGTAAAAAGCATAAATATACTGTTTTATGTGAAGACAAACTGACTCACTGTTTTATCCGCCGATTTTTACTCGCTCAGGGAATTAGTGGACGAAAGATATTCCCATTACCTTTGCCAGCTGACGGTTGTGGCGAACAGTATGTAAGAATGCAATTTCCTAAACAGCTTAGGGCATTGCGTTCAAAAAGTTTTGATTCAAATGTTCTAATTGTTGCTATTGATTCAGACAAAAAGACTGTCCATGAAAGAAAATTACAGTTTGATGATGCCTGTAATGCAGTGAAAATTTCGACACGGACTGCAGATGATAAACTGCTCATTTTTATACCTAAACGAAATGTTGAAACATGGATAAAATATTTCGACGGTGACATTGTTGATGAAGAGCATGATTATGCTCATTATTTAAACGGTCATGAATCAGACTGCTACAGTGCCGCCGATAAAATGGCAGAAAGTTTTTCTGCCGACATTTTTTCATCTGAGTTGCCTGCATTGAACGACGCTTATAATGAATACTGTAGTTTAGTAAGTCTGCTGAACGCATAAGTGACGGTGTGCAGATTGCACAAAACTATGCCGCAAAGGACAGCCGTATAAAAGTGATTCAGAATGAAACGAACAGCGGGGCTGCAATATCACGGAACAAAGCTATAGAACTAGCGCATAGATGAGATGCGCTCAGCCCTTGGACTCGTTCAGCTAAAAAAACTTGATGGAGCGAATGAGGCACGCTCAAAACTCGTCAATCATTATTATGGGCGTTTGGACGGCGTAAAAGAAATTATTATTCCGTAAGGAATGTGGTGCGAAGAAATATTTCTGTGTCTCTACCGACAAGGCCGCAAACCCTGTGAATATGATGGGCGCTTCCAAGCGCATCATGGAATTTTTCCTGAACCACCGTTCTGTGGAGATGCCTGTATCTACTGCCCGCTTTGCAAATGTTGCTTTCAGCGACGGCAGTCTGCTTTATGGCTTTAACCGCCGTCTGGACAAAAATCAGCCATTGAGTGCACCCAATGACGTGCGCCGTTATTTTGTCACACCAAAGGAAGCCGGTCAGCTTTGCGTAATGTCCTGCCTGCTCGGTGAAAACCGCGACGTGTTCTTCCCGAAACTCGACCACGACCTGAACCTTGTGACATTCTCCAGCATCGCGGAAAAATATCTTCGCAACCTTGGCTACGAGCCAGTCCAGTGCGCCACTGAGGACGAAGCCCGCCACCGCGTGAACGAGCTTAAAGCCCAGCACAAGTATCCGGTTTATTTCTTCAAGAGCGACACTACCGGCGAAAAGGATTTTGAGGAATTCTACACTGACAAAGAAAGTCTGGTAATGGATAAGTTTGAGTCCCTTGGTATCATTAAAAATCCTGTTGATTTTGACGAGGCAAAACTCTCTCATTTTACGGAGAGGATTTCAAGCCTCAAGCAGAAAGGCGTGTGGAGCAGGGGAGAATTAATCGACCTCTTCAACTGGATGATTCCGAATTTCAACCATAAGGAAACTGGAAAATTCCTTGACGGAAGGATGTAATCAATTTAACGATTTTTATTTTTTCCACAAACGCAAATATCAAGCCATCTGTTCACACGAGCGGATGGCTTTTTTTTTCACTTTACTTAAAACTCCAGCACATAAGGTTTTTCATCATTCCTAAACAGTTCATCAGTTTTGTGAAAATTTGCATAGGCGTAATTTTTGTATGATGAATAGTCATCTCCGCTGTAAATGACAGTCCCATGTGTCTTTTCAACATCCACATGATTACTATATAGAGTGATGAATTTATCCATGTTTTTTGTGAATTCATCGTTCAGGGCTTTACCGGATTTAATTTCAAACAGCCGCAGTTTGTTTTCTTTTTTTAGAATGAGGTCAACCTCAAGCCCCTTGCTGTTTCTGAAAAAATATAAGTTTGGTTCTGCACCGCTATTCTGCCTGGCCTTAAGTGCTTCGGTTATGACGAGATTTTCAAACAGATTTCCTAAAAGGGGATCCCTTTGCATTTGGGAAGGTTTTTCAATCCCCAGCAGGTAGGAAGCAAGTCCTGTGTCACAGAAATAGATTTTTGGAGTTTTTACTACCTGGCTTGTCCTGTTTGTGAACCATGGCTTTAATATATAGACTAAATGAGAGGCTTCAAGAATAGAAATCCATGAGCCTATGGTTACACTTGAAACACCTGTTTCATTTGCAATGGCGGAATTATTTACAAGCTGGCCTGTTCTTCCTGCAAGCAGGCGCATGAAATTTTCAAAGCGCATTAAATCCTGTACAGCTCCAATCTGTGCAAGGTCCCGTTCCAGATATGTTGCTACATAGTTCTTGTAGTATTCAAAGGGATTGTTTCCTTTTTCAGCGTAGAGGTAGGGCATGCCTCCTGCTATAAGCTGTGCATCCCGATCCAGCTCTATTCCGGCATCTTTCAGTTCAGAAATGGAAAGAGGCTGCATTTGAACAATTGCGGTTCTTCCTGCCAAAGACTGTGCAACAGAGCTTTTTAAGGGAATCTGCTGACTTCCAGTGATGATGTACTGGCCTTTAATGTGCTTTTCATCAATGCGGACTTGTACTGTGCTCAAAAGTTCGGGAACTCTCTGTATTTCATCGATTATTACAGGCTCTGGAAAGCGCACGAAGAATTCTTTGGGGTCGTTCTTTGCAAGGCTTCTGGTGTCCATGTCTTCCAGATTTGCGTATGAATAGGTTGGAAACAGTGTCTTTGCAAGGGTTGTTTTCCCACATTGGCGCGGACCAAAGAGACAGACTGAAAAGTATGTATTTGCCAAATCTATAACTTTCTGGCTGATTTGTCTTGCAATCATATTTTTAATATAAATGATTGTAGCGGAGATTTCAAGTGGCACTTTAAATCTCCGCTATGTAACACTTGTATTCACTTTTTTTTCAAAAAAATCTTGGAATCAATGTGCGACGGTAGCTACATAAAATGGCTTGGCTTCCTGCTTTAAATTTCCGCACTTTCTCTATAAACAAGTCCGAAAAAATGTGCTATACTTATACTATATATACTATTCTTTCTAAATATCCTTCCAGCAAACATAAGCACCGCAGTTTTCTGTTGCAGGCAGGCTTTTTCCTGAATAAATTACGGCTGTGTTTTTTGTCTTCAAACTGGCAATTTCTTTTACTTTCTTGATGTTTGAAAAAAACGCTGTGTTCATAGTTTCCGAGGCCTTTATTTCGTAGGCTTTAAGTTCAAGACCGTCTTCTTCAATAACGTCAATTTCCAAGCCGTTTGAGTCCCGCCAGAAATACAGTTCGTCAGATTTACCGGCAAAAAGTCTTCTCTTCAACAGTTCCGAGACTATAAAGTTTTCAAACAATGCGCCCCGCATGTAAAAAGTTTCAATTTGCTCTGAGTTTGTGATTCCTAGTAAAGGTGAAACTAAGCCAGTATCGTAAAAATATATTTTTGGATTCTTTATAATCCGCTTGCCAAAGTTTTTGTAATAGGGTTTAAGCATATAGATTATATAACTGGCTTCCAATACTGAAAGCCATGCTTCTGCTGTTTTTCGCGTAATTCCTGCGTCTTCGGCCAGGGCTGTTACATTAAGTATTTGCGAACACCTGCCGGCACATAGTTTTAGGAATCTTGTAAAGGCTGAGTAATCTGTTATATTTCGCAAAATCCTTACATCACGGTCAATGTATGTCTTGATATAGGATGGGTAGAAATCTTCAGGCTCAATCTGTTTGTCATAAATGCGTGGAAAACTGCCTTTAAATAGCATTTTCTGGAAGCAGATGTTTCAAGAGCGTAGATTTTCCGCATTGCCGGCAGCCGGTCAGAGTGACGGCTGGGAAAGATTTTAGTAACTGCAAAAGTTTTGATGTAATTGTTCTTTCAATCAGCATATATTGATAATAGCATTATTTATGTAATTTGTATACATGAGTACTCAATTTACATAACTTTTATACAGGAACAAAGTATGCAAGACAACATTCCCCCCCCCTCATCGGACGCACTGAGCCCCTGTTTGAACGTGATATTGCCGTAAATGAGGCGTATCTTTCTGAAACAATCCCTTCTTCCCGCTTCCTCGTCATCGGAGGGGCGGGTACAATTGGCTCTGCAATCTGCCGTGAGCTTTTTGCACGGAATCCAAAAGTTCTGCACATCGTTGACATCAGCGAGAACAACATGGTTGAGCTGGTTCGTGACATCCGCTCTTCCGTGGGCTACGGTGACGGCGAGTTTGCGACCTTTGCACCTCATGCGCATGATTGACACGAACATTTTCAACACTGACAGCACCATGCTCATGGAAAAGGAATGTGGTGCGAAGAAGTATTTCTGTGTCTCTACCGACAAGGTCGCAAACCCGGTGAACATGATGGGCGCTTTCAAACGCATCATGGAATTTTTCCTGAACCGCCGTTCTGTGGAGATGCCTGTATCTACCGCCCGCTTTGCAAATGTTGCTTTCAGCGACGGCAGTCTGCTTTATGGCTTTTACCGCCGTCTGGAAAAAAATCAGCCCCTTTCCATCCCGGCAGACGTTTTTTTTACATATCCTCCATCGAAAGTCCAGTAATCGTGTATGAATAGTCTGGCAGATTCTGCATGAAAAGATCTGCTTTTTCCTGGACTTTTGACAAATCAATTTTCTTTTTTTTGCGTTTTACTTCGTAGATGTGGCAGGTTTTTTTTAGGTCGTTTACGGTGATTATGTCAATTTCGTTCTGAGACTTTTTATCCCACCAGCTGCCGATTGAGGTGATGGCCTTTTCTTCTTGGATTTTTTCTGAAAAATAGAGTTCCAGTGTTTTTCCGGTAAACGTTTCGTAATCGCGCTGGATGTATTCCTTGAGCATGTCGTAGTTTCCCAGTTCAACAAGGTCCTGGTGGGAATAAATGAATCGGAAGTAAAAGCGGAGGTAGGCATCACTAATCTGGTAGCGTGCATTGCGGCTTCCTGTTTTTGCGTACAGGGGACGTATCTGTTCGATTACTCCAAAAATGTTCTGCAGGTTCTGAAGGTAGGCACCGGTATTCTTTTGAATGACGGAATCTATTTCGCTTTGAGAGGTGAGTCCTCCGGCAATGCAGGTAAGTATTGAAAAATAGACTCCGTAATCTTTTCCGATTTCGCTGATAAGAATGTCTTTTCCGTCAATTAAAAAGGGAGATGCCATGTTGCAGACGGCTTTAAGCATTTTTTCTTTTGTGCTTGCACCTGCATACATGAGCAGAAAAATATATTTTGCCACTCCGCCGGAAAGCATGTAGAGACAGAGCAAGTCTTCTGCCTTATATTTTGGATTAAAGTCAGAAAGAATTTCTTTTACTACTGATGGGGTAAAGGGTTTGAGGTGAATTGAATGACTTGCCCTGCCAAAGAGCGGTTCCTTTTGGTCCTGAAAAATTTTAACCATCATGGAATAAACAGAACCACAGACAATAAGATTGATTTTTGATCTGCCCTTATAGCTGTCCCAGATGTTCTGTATCTGGCTGAAAATGGATTTGTTTATGTAGTCTAAATCCTGAAATTCGTCTATCACCAGTGTAAAATGATTGTCTTGAGAGAAAAGCATAATCTGCTGGAATAAATCAGCGATTGTCTCTACTGTTCCAAAAATTTTCAGTCCGATGTCTCTTTCAAGCAGGACCTGCCACTGTCTGCAAAGTGCGGCCTCGGTAACCCGCGATGTAAAAAAATAGCTTCCTTTCTTATTCTCTAGAAATTTTTTCAATAATTCAGTTTTTCCGATGCGCCTTCGCCCTGTGATGACGGTAAAGCAGGCAGAAGAGGCAGATTGTTTTTCAATTTCTGAAAGCGCACGCAATTCATTTTTTCTGTCATAAAAAGATTTCATGTACAATTCCTCCTTCTTACCTGTAAGGCCATTAACTTAATGGTCATTAAGTTAATGGAGATTAAGTTAATGACCATTATATTATCGTAATGCCCCAAAGTCAAGTTTTTTCTTTTCTCTTCAAATCCCGTCTGGCAAAGCGTACAGGTGACTTTTCCAAGCATAGTCTTTCACGCTATACTGTTTCTGTAAGGTGGCAGTATGCGTATTCTTTGTTTAGGTGACTCAATCATGCAGTATAATGACTGTACTACCTATCCGCAGACAGGGTGGGTGCAGGAACTGAGACGGTTTTTTCCGGTGGAAACGGAATTCTTGTATTTTGCGAAGAACGGGCGGAGTTCAAAGAGTTTTATTGATGAGGGACGCTTTGAGGAAGTAAAGAAGGTGGCCCGGGCCGGGGATTTTGCACTGATTCAGTTTGGGCATAATGATGAGAAGAAACAGGATCCGGCGCGGTATACATCTCCTGATGAGGGGGGCGAATATCGCAAAAATCTGGCATACTTTGTGCGTGATTTACAGGCACTGGGTGTCAAACCCCTTATCCTTAGTCCTATGGCCAGACGCAAATTTGTTTCAGAGCACAAGATGGAAGATACGCATGGCGCATACCCTGCGGCTGCCCTTGCTGAGGCAAAAAAACTTGGCATTCCGGCCATAGACATGACAGCCTTAACCTTTGCATATCTGGAAAAAACAGGTGAGGCAAAGAGCAGGGCTTTCTTTATGAACTTTGATGCGGGCGAATATGACAACTTTCCTGAGGGAAAGGGAGATAACAGTCATTTGAGGCCTGACGGGGCCTTTGCCTTTGCCAGAATTGCAGCCCATGAGCTGGTAAAAGTGGGCAAAGACTGGGCAGACTACAAGGTTCTGTCGGATGCGGTGATTACAGGTGCAATGGATGCCGGTGAATTTGAAAAAGATACTGGCGATGAAAAACTGATGGCCTAAAGGGGCGTTACGGGGTTTCCCCGTAGAGAGGGTAGACCGCAACAAAGTGCGGGCGCAGGGGGAGACTTCCCCCGCAAAAGGAGAAAAAGGATGTACACAAAAGAGGAAGCGCTGCAATATATTCAGGAAAACGATGTAAAATTTATCAAGTTGTTTTTTACGGATATTTTTGGGGTGATTAAATCACTTTCAATTCAGCCATCGGAGCTGGAAAGGGCTTTTGAGACGGGGATAAGTTTTGACGCGAGTGCGGTGAGGGGATTTCTGAATGTTACCAAGAGTGATTTGTTCATTGTTCCTGACCCGGCAACGCTTTGTGTGCTTCCCTGGCGCCCCCAGACGGGTAGGGTTGTGCGCTTTTTCTGTAAGGTGCGCTACATTGACGGAACGCCTTTTGAGGGTGACCTCCGCATGCTTTTGAAAAATCAGGTGAAAAAGGCTGCAGAAGAGGGCTACGAAATCAGAATCGGAACGGAATGTGAGTTCTACCTCTTCAAACTGGATGACAAGGGGGAGCCGACTCTGCTTCCTCATGACCATGCCGGCTACTGTGATTTAGCTCCCCGTGACAGGGGAGAAAATGTGCGGCGGGAAATCTGTCTGACTCTGGAGCAGATGGGTGTGCATCCTGAAGCCAGTCACCACGAAACTGGGCCCGGACAGAATGAGGTGGACTTCCGCTACAGTGATCCGGTGAATGCGGCGGATAATCTTGCGACTTTTAAGACGGTTGTAAAAACGGTGGCTGACCGCTACGGACTTTTTGCTTCGTTTATGGCAAAACCGCTGGCGGATGAGGCTGGAAGCGGTCTTCATCTGAGCATTTCCCTGTGGAAGGACGGAAAAAATCTTTTTGCGGGACAGCTGAGCGAAGAAGCTAAATTTTTTATGGCGGGAATAATGAAGCGGATGCGGGAAATTACGGCATTTTTGAATCCCTATCCCAATTCTTATGAGCGCTTTGGTGAATTTGAGGCACCGCGTTACATCAGCTGGAGCCGGGAAAACCGCAGTCAGTTGATTCGCATTCCTGCTTCTTCTGAAGGCGACGCCCGGCTTGAACTGCGCTCTCCTGACCCGTCATGCAATCAGTATCTGGCGATTTATCTGGTGCTGGGAGCAGGTTTTGAGGGAATTGCGCAGAAGTGTCCTCTTCCGCCGGCAAAAGACCTTGACCTTTACAATGCGACTGATGCAGAAACAAAGGATCTGGAAAGCCTGCCTCTCAATCAGAAAGAAGCGGTGCGGCTTGCAGTTACCAGTGATTTTGTAAAGACCTTGCTTACTCAGCGTATGATTGATGCTTTTGAGGAAGCAGAAGAAAGCGCACAAAAAGCAGTATTTGCTGAAATTTAGGGATTTTGATGGACAGCGTTCTTATCGTTTCCAACACAAACAGCACGATGGGCATTATCTCTTCCATGCTTCAGTCTCAGTCTTTTGGCCGGATTGTAACCAGTCAGGACGGAACTGAGGCCCGCCGTTATTTGCTGGACGGAGATTTTGACCTGGTGATTATCGACACGCCCCTGCTGAATGAACTGGGAGACGATTTTGCCCTTCAAGCGGCAGAAACAACTTCATCTGGAATCATTCTGGTGGTGGCGGTGGAAAAACTGGAAGATGTTGCCCTGCGCGTGGAAGACAGCGGAGTCTTTGTTCTGCCCAAACCACTTAGTCCGGAATCTTTTTATCAGGCGGTTAAACTGCTGATTGCCAGCCGGACTCGCCTTGCCAAACTGGAGGCAGAAAACCGCCGTCTGCAGAACAAACTGGAAGAAACCCGCACAGTAGACCGCGCCAAATGCCTTTTGATTGAGCATCTGAAAATGACTGAGTCTCTGGCTCACCGCCACATAGAAAAAATCGCCATGGATACAAGGCAGAGCCGCATGGAAGTGGCGGAAAGCATTATCCGGCGTTATGCAGAATAATCAGCGGGCACCTTCGTAAATCTTTTTCATATCTTCTTCATGCAGGACTTTTGCGCTTCCCAGATTGTTGCCGGTGGTGACGGCGCATTTTCTGGCAAGTTCTGCAATCTGAGCATCGGTGGGATTGATTCCCAGTTCCCGCATATTTACCGGCATGTGAATCTGACGGAAAAAATCTTCGGTGGCGGAGATGCCTTTGAGGGCGATTTCTTCATCGCTTCCCGCAGCGGGAATATTCCACACATTGAGGGCAAATTTCTTAAAGCGGGGCAGGCAGTCCCTGTAGACATAGCGGGCCCAGGTTCCCCAGAGGGCGGCAAGACCTGCTCCATGGGCAACGTCAAACATGCCGCCCAGTTCGTGCTCCAGGCGGTGGGTGGCAAAGTCGTTGCCGCCGTTTCCGCAGCCGGTTAAGTCGTTGTGGCTCAGGCTGCTTGCCCACATGATTTCTGCGCGGGCATTGTAGTCGTCAGGTTTTTCTTCCAGAATCAGTGAATTGTGTACGACGGTTCGCATGAGGGCTTCGGCAATGCTGTCGGTGATTTCCATGTTGCCGCCGTTGTTGGT
>DFDV01000125.1:0-3443 GCA_002369025.1 Treponema sp. UBA3819
TCATCTTCTGAGGCTTTACGGCATTGTACTGATCACGATAGCGCAACTGATTTAAGTTCATCATCTGATAGAAAATGCTGTCCATCTTCTCGTCGATAATAATGCTGGCATCAATAAGCCCAAAGGGATCCATGTCCATATCCGCAAGAATATTTGTTCTGATTGCTCCGTCATCCCTAGCAACCGCTGATTTCTGTCTGATTGAAACTGCATTGTAAAGCATATAATCCCCAGCTCGTGCCCGGAAAGGAATGCTGGTGTAGTCTTCAATCTTAACCATAACAGCTTTTGTCCGTTCAATCAAATCCTCATTCCCCTTATAAGGGCGGACCTGAATGATTTCCGCAAGATAGGCAGGATCAAGTTCCTCGATAATGTCAATCATTTTACGCGTGTCGTCATTTTTGTTCACACAGATTTTATCAATGTCACCCGTATTTCGGATAACTACTTCGCCTTTTTCCAGCCTTGCTCTTTCTTCACTGGTAAGCCTTTTGTTAAAGGGGTCGGCATAACTCGTCATCATTCCAATCATGGCAAAAGAAATCATCAGTGCCAGAATTTTCTTCATATCAGCCTCCAGACAGCGTAATCATACTATAAAAAATTGATTGTTGGAATCGTTACAATGTGTTATAATTAAATATTATGATTGCTCCACACATAAAGGAAACTATATACAGCAAGGGTGCTTCCGTAATCAGAAAAATGTTTGAGGAAGGCATTCAGTTAAAAGCAAAATACGGCGCAGAAAATGTCTATGATTTTACGCTTGGTAATCCGGATTTAGATCCGCCCGATGAAGTAGTAAAGGCGGTAAAAGAAGTTGCAGAAGATAGCAGCCACGGTCGCCACGGCTACATGCCCAATGCCGGCTACATGGAAACCCGCCAGGCCATGGCAGAAAAAACAGCAGAAGAGCAGGGTGTCGCAGTTAGCGGCAAAAACATCCTGATGACGGTGGGGGCGGCAAGTGCCCTCAACTGTGTCTTTAAGGCAATTCTTACTCCCGGCGACATCGTAATCGTTCCCCGGCCATTTTTTGCTGAATACCGTCATTATGTGCGGAATTTTCAGGGCCAGCTGATTGAAGTCGCCTCAAAAGAAGACTTTTCTCCCGACCTGGAGCAGATTTCCAAGGTGCTGGAGGAAAACGGCGACAAAGTTGCGGCTGTCCTTATCAATTCTCCCAACAATCCCAGTGGAAAAGTGTATACAGAATCAGACATCATCAGACTAACTGACAGCTTAAAGGCTCACGGAAAGAAATGCGGCCGCTATCCCTATCTGATTTGTGATGAACCCTACCGGGCCATTGTCTACGACGGAAAAAGCGTAGCTCCTGTTTTCAAGCATTATGACGAAACTGTTATCGTTACATCTTTTGCAAAAAACCTCAGTCTCCCCGGAGAACGCATAGGCTATGTTGCAGTCAATCCAAAATCTCAGGATGCAGATGATTTTATCACCGCGTCTGCCTTTGCCCTGCGTACCCTGGGCTGTGTAAACGCTCCGGCCTTTTTCCAGAAAGTCATCACAAAAAGCTGGAATGCAAAAGTAGACTATTCTTCCTACGAAAAAAGGCGCAACCTGCTCATGGCCGTTCTGGACAAGGCTGGAATTGAATACTACCGTCCGGAAGGTGCCTTTTACCTTTTCTGCAAGGTGCCCGCAAAATGGAAGGGTGACGACATGGACTTCTGTGACTACCTGAAAAAATATCTGATTTTGGGCGCTCCCGGAAGCGGATTCGGCGGGCCGGGCTGGTTCAGACTGGCCTACTGTGTAAGTGAAGAAACTATTGTTAATTCAGAGAAAGCATTCGTTAAAGCAATGAATGATAACTGATGTGTGGAGGACATAGAAATGAAAATTTTGATGGTAAGCGCAGAGGCCGTACCCTTTGCAAAAACAGGCGGACTTGCAGATGCTGTTTCTGCACTGGCCGGCAACCTGAGCCTCATGGGACATGAGGTCAAAATAGTCATGCCGCGTTATTATAAAATTGACCGCAAAAAACTGGAGCAGATTCCAGGACCTCTGGGCGTTCCCGTCGGATTGGGTCAGGAATGGACGGCTCTCTATACCGCAAAGCTTCCCGGTTTTCCCAAAGTAGATGTATACTTCCTTGACCACGAACAGTGTTTTGGACGCGACGGTGTCTACGGAACAAAGGCTGAGCCGGATTTCTATGATAATCCCTACCGTTTTTCACTTCTTGCTCACGGTGCCTTTCAGGTCTGTAACAAACTGGGCTGGTTCCCGGATATCGTTCATGCCCACGACTGGTCAGCAGCTCTTGCACCGGTTCTCTTAAAGTATGTCTGCCGCAGTCAGCCCCAGTTTGCAAAAACCGCCAGCGTCATGACAATCCACAATCTGGGCTATCAGGGCGTATACGGAAAAGACAAATTTACCGATTTAGGCATTGACTGGGGCCTCTTCTACGGAGCCGGATTTGAACACAACGGAGCAATCAACTTCCTCCAGGCAGGCATTTCTTCCGCAGATATGGTTACCACCGTTTCGCCAACCTATGCCCGCGAAATTCAGACGGCAGAGGGCGGCTTTGGGCTGGACGGTCTTCTGCGCGTAAGAAGTGCCGTTGTCCGCGGCATTGTAAACGGCATTGACGATGCAGTCTGGAATCCGGAAGTAGACAAACTCATTCCCAAAAACTTCAGTGTAAAAGATATGAGCGGAAAGGCAGTCTGTAAGGCTGAACTGCAGAAACAGTTTGGCCTGCCTGTAAATCCCAATGTACCGGTCATCGGTCTTGTAAGCCGCCTTGTAGATCAGAAGGGCGTGGCAGAAATTTTTGCACCGACCTACGGCAGCCTCTACCGCATGTGTACCACAATGGACATGCAGTTTGTCATGGTTGGAAGCGGAGAAAAATGGTGTGAAGATGAAATCCGTTCACTCCAGAGCAAACTTCCCAATTTCAAGGCACTTATCGGCTACTCAGAGCCCTTAAGCCACCTGATTGAAGCCGGTTCTGACTTCTTCCTCATGCCATCCCGCTATGAACCCTGCGGCCTGAACCAGATGTACAGCCTGAAGTACGGAACTCTTCCCATCGTCCGCAGAACAGGCGGTCTGGCAGACACCGTAGAAAACTACGATGAATCTACAGGCGGCGGCACAGGCTTTATGTTTGACCAGCTCACCCCCCAGTCTGTTTATGACACGGTCGGCTGGGCAGTATATGCCTACTACAACAAAAAAGACCATATCAAGGCCATGCAGAAACGCGGCATGGAGCAGAACTTCACCTGGAAAGTCAGCTGCGAAAACTATGTGGATGTCTACAAAGAAGCCATGGCGCGAGGCTTTGGCTGGCATGCATAATTTTTCATGTAAAGCATAAAAACAAAAAAGGCGGAAGATTTTGAAATACACTTCATTTTCTTCCGCCTTATTGAGGGTTTATTACAAATCCT
>DFDV01000125.1:3503-11625 GCA_002369025.1 Treponema sp. UBA3819
CGAAGTCAAGGCTTTAAGCGTTAGCGTGCCTTGACTCGACGTATTTTTTATATTGTCAGTTTTTCAGTATCAGTTAGAATTCAAACCACTGACCGTCTGTTGTCAGATACCAGTCAGCCAGCACGCCGCTCAGTGCAGGATTATACCAGCTTATGGAACCGTCACGGTTCAGAATGACCAGACGGGTTGAGTTCTGTGCAATTTTCAGAGGCATGGAAGCACTTCGCTTATAGATAAAATCCCTTTTGTTCTGCAGATTATAAGAATGTACCTGATTTTTTCCCATTGTCGTAAAGAGGGCCGGATAGACAAGATAGGTAAGGGAATCTGAATCCTCATCGGTAATGGGAAGGAATGTGCTTCCGTTCTTTGTCCTTACATTCCACTTAAAGAGGGATGTTACCGTCTTTTTGCTGCTGTTTGTGCTGATGAGGATACCGTATAGTTCATTGCTGTTTGCGGCGGCATCATAACAGAGGGCATAGGCAACATTTCCACGAAGTGACAGGGGAACAGTTTCTTTTGTAGTGCAGTTTACATAGAGCAGGGGAACCGCCGGATTAGTTGCACTTGATTTTGCAACATACAAATCCGTGTCAGATGTCAAAATGGCATCCTGCAGGCTTGCTCCCAGATAGAGCTGTTCTTTTTTCTTATCAGCAATCATATAGCGGTTTACAATTGCATTTCCCTCAATGCTGACCAGTGAATCTCCGTAAAGACGCAGTGACTGAACAGTCTGTTCCGGCGTAAAGAGAACTGAAAGTGCATTTGCAGAAAGATCCAGAAGCTGAACAGGCTTTTTTGTATCTTTTGACCACAAAATAATATTTTCACCATAGGGAATCAGATTGGTGTAGCCAGGGTTATCGCCTTTTTTATCAACGACACCATTGTCATAGGAAGAAAGGAATATGGCATGGGGAGTCAGGAAGTAAAAATTCTCTTCTTTTACCGCAACATCGTAAATATAGTCATACATATTATCGGTCAGAGGATAAATCGTTTCCGCATCCATGGGATTTTCCGTCAGTTCCACTTTATAGACATTTCCCTGGGATGAACCGGCATAAAGCATATTTCCGGCAATTTCCGCACAGATAATCGATTCATTCATCTTCAGACCGTTATAAAAGCCTGCCAGCTGAGGAGCAGCAACTGCCTTATTCCTGTCATTCATAATTGAATAGATTTTAAAGCCACGGCCCTCCTGTACCACATAGAGCAGGTCTTTTCTGATATTTGAGCCAACCAGAATGGGATTCTGGGCGCTAAACTGAGCAACTCTCTGTCCTGTTGTTGCCTGCAGAATGTAGACGGCATTGTTCTTGACGCCCGCAAGAAAGACCTCGTTGTTAAACATGGTCACCTGGCTAAGATTACTTTCTGCACTAAAGCGGGCTTTCTGACTGCCGTTTTTCAGGCTGTAGTAGGTGATGTTTCCGGCAGGCGCATACATTATCACACTGTTTTCTGTTTTGGAAGTGTGAATCATGTTGACCGCACCGGTATCTTCCTTGATTTTTCTCTGAATTATCTGACCGCTGTTTGCGTTGATAAAAACAGTTCCGCTCACAGAAGCCGTTCCGCAGATCAAATAAGAACCTTTTTCCGAAAAGGTCAGGGCAGTAACAGGATCTCCAAAACGATATGAATATTTTCTGGAAAGATTGTGCCAGTTCCAGATAGTAACACGGTTCAAACTTGCTCCGTCGCTTTCGTAGACTGCAACATCATTTCCGTTAGGACTTCGTGCAATCTGCTTTATCTGCAAATCAGTAATCTGATAATGTTCTCCCAGACCGTCATCCGTCCATTTGACCAGAAAACCATCCGTTCCGCAGCTAAAGACGCTTGTGTCTTCAACCATAGTGGTATGAAGTCCTGCCAGATCCATAACGGGAGACTGATGAGTCTGTGTGGATATGTGAGCCTGGGCAAACAGACTGCATGCGGATAAAAATGAAAAAGAGATAAAAGCAAGTAATGATTTATTTTTCATGGAACACCTTCAAAAAATAACTTAAGTCGCCAGCCATTGCCACAAGAAAAAGAATCGCAATGAATGCAAGCCCTATATATTGTACACGAATTCGCACCTTTGGGGAAATGCTTACGCCAAAAATTGCCTCTATAAGTGAAAAAAGAATCAGTCCGCCGTCCAGTACAGGAATGGGAAGCAGATTCATGATAAAAAGCGATATGCTGATAATGGCCATAAACTGCAGGAGAGAAGAAAGACCTGTCCTGAAGCCAGCGCTGAATCCGTCTTTTACTGTACTTCCCAGCATGGTTGTAATTCTGGCAGGTCCGCTCACTGATTCCGTCACTTTTGCTCCCTTAAAAAGCAGGCCGACACCCTTAAAGGTCAGTCCAATGTTTGAACCGGTTTCCTTTAGGCCCTGCCAGACTGCCGGTAAAAATGAATAGCGTTTTGCCTCATACTGTCTCACGCTTCCTGGCAGACTGACCACACCAATTTTTCCGGCTCCGTTTTCTGCCATGTCAGTGTGCACTGTAAAGGAAAGCGCTTGTCCATTTCTTTCAGCAAGCACCTGCAGATCTTCATCAGGATGCAGGGCGACAAATCCATAAATGTCAGAAAAATTCTGAATTGTTTCCCCGTTAATCTGCAAAATCCTGTCACCGGTCAAAAGTCCGGCCTCAGCCGCAGGGCTTTTTATTTCAGGGTAAACTTCATTTGCAAGCTGAATTTCATTTCCTGCAGAATAGTAGGTATAGCCAGCCATGGCAACAATAGTGTAGGCAATGACCGCAAAAAGAAGATTTGCCAGAGGCCCTGCAAAAGCAATTGCCGCCCTGTAGACAGGACGCACTCCAAACATTGAATCCGGGTCTGCAGAAATCGTGTCCAGCCCGTCATCATAGGCCTTTACGAAATCCTGTTCTCCTTTCATGGCACAGTAACCGCCCAGGGGAATAAGGGAAAGCCGCCAGTCCGTTCCATGCCATTTTTTATGCAGCAGGACAGGTCCCATACCTACAGAAAAGGATTCCACCTGCACACCGGAGGCCCGGGCAATCAGAAAATGCCCCATCTCATGGATAAAGACAATAAGACAAAGTACAATCAGACCGTAAAGAACTATCACAACAATGCTCTCGCTTGCTTTCTCGCCTCGGTATCAGCGGTAAACACATCCTGCATGTCACGGATTTCTCCAGACCAGTCATTTTTCATCACGCCTTCTACAATCCGTGCTATGTCAGAAAAAGCTATTTTTTCATCAATAAATGACCAGGCCGCAATCTCGTTGGCCGCATTAAAAACAATGGGGTAGGCCGCACTTTTTTCTGCCGCATCAAAGGCAAGACGCAAAAGGGGAAAGTCATCGTAGCGGGGTTTTTCAAATGTAAGGGTCCGGCAGCCGCCCGCCGTATCCGTCAAATCAAAAGGCTTCATAAAATCCGCATGAATCTGAGGAAAGTCCAAAGCCTGAATAATCGGATGTTTCATATCCGGCTCACTGAATTGTCCGTATACAATGCCGTCCTTAGTGCGCACCAGTGAATGAATGATGCTCTGGGGATGGACAACAACCTGAATTTTATCTGTCGGAAAGTCAAAAAGCCTGCGGGCTTCAATCACTTCCAGCCCCTTATTTCCTAAACTTGCAGAATCGACCGTGATTTTTTTACCCATGTTCCAGGTAGGATGCTTTAAGGCGTCATGTATGGTTGCAGTCCTGATTTTTTCAGCAGGCCATGTACGGAAGGGGCCTCCGCTTGCAGTAATAACCAGAGAATCAACATTTTCCCGGCCACACTGATTCAGCAGGGTAAAAATTGCAGAATGCTCGCTATCCACCGGAAGAATCTTACAACCATTCTTTTTTGCAAGTGCAAACATAAGGGGAGCGGCCATAACGACTGTTTCTTTATTTGCCAGTGCCAGATCAATTCCGGCTTCCAGTACAAGCTGACTCGGCACAAGACCGGCACTACCTGCAATTCCGTTTACAACGATGTCGGGCTTAGATTCTTCAAGCAGGCGCCGAATACCATCCATTCCCTCATCAGCGGTAAGAGTGGAAGGGCAGTGAAATTCAGCGGCAAGGGACAAAAGACTTTCTTTTTTGCTGTTTGCCTGTATTCCACAGCAGATAAATCTATCACTTTGATTTCTGATTATATCAAGGGTACTTGTACCGATTGAACCGGTAGCGCCCAGAACGAGAATTCTTTTAGGATATGCCATTTGATTTACCATGCAACAGTAAAGAAAGTGTGGACCAGCCAGTAGAATATAGGTGCAGAAAATACAATGGAATCTACACAGTCAAGCATGCCACCACGACCGGGAATAAGATTTCCGCTGTCTTTTACTTCTGCTGAACGCTTGAGGACAGACTCTGTAAGGTCACCGATAATCGCAGAAAGTCCCATGATAATGCCGGTCACAATGATTTTCCAGACTGCACCGTCAAAAATAACCACATTACAGTATTTGGGCACAAGGTAGTAGCCGGCCAATCCTACCAGCACAGAACCAAAAATGCCTCCGCAGAATCCCGCAATGCTTTTGTTGGGGCTTGCCTTAATAAATCCTTTATTATTTTTACCGAACAGAACACCAAAAAACCATGCCAGAGAATCGCACATAAACACAAAAAGAAGGAAAAATGCGATGTAGTAGGTAGCATTTGGGAAAAGCGTCATTTTTGAAACAAAGGTGAAAAAATATCCGCAGTAAAGCACAATAAATGCTGATGTAATAATGCGGGAGTTTGACTGTTCAAATGACTGGGCCGTAACGGTTTCGTAAGCCATGATAATCAGAAGAGCTGCAATAAAAGTAAAGTCAATGAATTTCTGTTCCCAGCCAAGAAGGGCACATAAAATACCCATAAGGGGAAGGAGACCATCCAATACCAGTACAAAAGCCTTAGGCTGAATCCCAAACTTTGAACCCAGCATGGTGTGAAGTTCCCGGGCAGCAAGAATAGACGCGCAGAAAGCAAGAATATGCATGGCAATATGATTGCAATAGGGTAGCCATACCAGGGCTATGACAAACGGAATGCCCAAAAAAAATACCAGTAATCTCTGTGCAACTTTATTCATATCTATTGATTCAGAACGCCGCCGAACCGTCTGCTCCTTTTTTGGAATTCTTCTATATCTTTGTAGAACTCTTCTTCATTATAATCCGGCCACAAGGTATCTGTAAAGACAAATTCTGCATAGGCCGTCTGCCAGAGGAGGAAATTACTGAGCCGTTTTTCACCGCCCGTCCTGATGAGCAAGTCTACATCAGGGCTCATATCAAGAGCACCTTTTACAGATTCTTCTGTTATTTCCTGATTGTTCTGGACAAGTTTATTTACGGCACGAACCAGTTCATTACGTCCGCCATAGTTAATGCCTATAGCACAGGTAGTTCCCGTAAAATGTGCCGTATCTTCTTTTGCCTTGATTATTTCCTGCTGAATGTCGGCAGGCAGACCAGAAAGGTCTCCTGCATGTTCGATTCTAATGCCGTTCTTCTTGTAAAATTCAAATTCAGGACGCAGGTGATTTTTCAGGAGCATCATTAGATAGCCCACTTCTTCCTGCGTCCTTTTCCAGTTTTCCGTGGAAAACATATAAAGCGTAACATACTTGATTCCAAGAGATGCCGCAGCGGCGACGATTTTTTTTGCAACCGTCAGTCCTTCCTTGTGACCAGCCGTTCTCGGCATTCCTTTTTGTTTTGCCCAGCGTCCATTTCCGTCCATTATTATCGCAATATGTTCGGGAAGTCCGCGGGCTTTCAGTTCATCAGTATTCATTACGCCAGCTTATGCCATTATTTCTTTTTCTTTGTCGTCCGCAACTTTGTTGATGTCTGCAATGTACTTGTCAGTCAGTTTCTGCAGATCGTCGCCTTCTTTTTTGAGCTGATCTTCAGTCAGTTCACCAGCTTTCTGCTGTTTTTTCAAATCATCATTACCGTCACGACGAATATTGCGGATAGTAGTGCGGTAATTTTCTGCGATGCCTTTTGCCTGCTTTACCAGTTCCTTGCGGCGGTCTGCAGTCAGCGGCGGAATAGAAATACGGATAACCTTTCCGTCGTTAGAGGGATTCAAACCCAAATCTGCAGTAAGGATTCCTTTTTCAATTTCTGTAATAAGTGATTTGTCAAAAGGAGAAATCACTACCGTGCGGGCCTCAGGAATGGAAATTGTCGCCACCTGATTAAGGGGAGACTTGTTTCCGTAATAATTTACACGCACCTTATCAAAAATAGATGCTGATGCACGTCCGGTACGGATTGTATTCAATTCATTTTTGAGCGCTTCAAGCGTTTTGTCCATTTTAGCTTTTGCATCAAATGCCATAGATTTCTCCATATAAAAAAGAATAAGAAGGGGCGCAGCCTGATTTAGCATGCTGCCAGTCAGACTGCGCTCAATCCCTTAAGATTTTACTTTCCCAGAACAAAGAGTGCTACTTTTCCAAAAGAAAGTTTTGCACCGGCAGTCTTGGAAACTTCTTCCAGTTTCTTAGCAACGGAAACCTTGTCGTCCTTTACGAACATCTGGTCAACAAAGCAGATTTCAGCAAGGTGCTTGTTGATTTTACCCTGCAGAATTCCAGCCTTGACATTTTCCGGCTTAGAAGCCATTTTTTCGTCCTGTGCCATCTGAGCTTCAAAGATTTCTTTCTGCTCATCGATATAAGACTGAGGAATGTCAGCCTTGTTGATGTATGCAGGTGTGAAAGCAGCCAGATGCAGACAGCAGTCGTGTGCAAATTCTTTTGCAACGTCGTTGTCAGAACCTTCAATAACAACTGCAGCAGCTGTCTTGAAGTTTGAGTGAACGTAGGTAGAAGCAGCTGCATTTGCAGGAACTTCAATTACTTCTACGCGGCGGAGAGACATGTTTTCCCGAATCTTTGTTGCCAGTTCAAGAACCATGTCTTCCAGTTCTTTTTCAACTTTTGTGTATCCCTTGGCAAAAATTACGTCCAGGATTTTTTCGCCCATAGCGATAAAGTCAGTATTCTTTGCAACGAAGTCAGTTTCGCAGGTTACTTCTGCAATTGCAATCTTGTTGCCGTTCTGGCGGACAAAAATGCGTCCTTCGCTGGTAGCACGTTCAGCACGCTTTGCAACAGCAGCCAGACCTTTTTCCTTAAGGATTTTTTCTGCCTGTGCAGCATCGCCATTTGCTTCTGCAAGTGCCTTTTTACATTCCATCATGCCTGCGCCAGTCTTTTCGCGCAGTGCCTTGACGTCACTAGCCTTAATTTCCATTTATAAACTCCACTTATTTAATCTTGCTTTCGTCGATTTCATCTTCATCGTCATCATCAACATCGTCTTTCTTGACGTCTGCTTCAGTCGGCGTGTAGTTTGAATAGTCAACGATTTCTTCATCTGCAGTCTTTGTTGAAGCATCGGTCTGAACACCGTCTTCTTCATCGCCCAGAGTCTCAATAATCTTCAGGCCCTGTTCGTTGTCAGCTTCGATAACTGCATTTGCAATGATTGAAGTAAAGAGTGTGATTGCGCGGATAGCGTCATCGTTGCCCGGAATGGGGTAGGTGATGCCTTCGGGGTTACAGTTGGTATCAACAACAGCAACAACCGGGATTCCCATGCGGTGTGCTTCTGCAACAGCAATCTCTTCTTTGTGTGTATCGATGATAAAGATGATTCCCGGCAGTTCTTTCATTTCTTTGATACCGCCAAGGTTCTTTTCAAGCTTTGCCTTTTCTTTAGAAAGGGCAGACACTTCTTTCTTGGTCAGGTTATCGAAAGTACCGTCGATTTCCATCTTTTCGATTTTCTTAAGTCTCTGCAGTGATTTTTTGATAGTAGAGAAGTTTGTAAGCATACCGCCAAGCCAGCGATTGTTTACATAGTACATGCCACAGCGTTCTGCTTCCTTCTGGATAGCCTGCTGAGCCTGCTTTTTCGTACCGACAAACAAAACTGATTTGCCGCTAGAAACAACCTTGCGAACTGCCTCGTAGCTTTCCTTGATTGCTACGATTGTCTTCTGCAAGTCAATGATATGAATTCCATTACGCGCCTGGAAAATGTACTTCTTCATGCGCGGATCCCAACGCTTTACCTGATGACCAAAGTGTACACCAGATTCAAGCAAAC
>DFDV01000125.1:11675-15389 GCA_002369025.1 Treponema sp. UBA3819
ACTCTTCATGGTTACTACTGCCATTTGAGTTCTCCTTCACCGGAAAAATTCAGACGCCCTTTGCGCCATTTTTCCTTCCAATCTCTATTTCTCGTAACAGGGTATTGCAGAAAAGCAAGTCCTGTCCGGAAGATTACGTAACGTAAGTCATGTCTACGACCCTGCTTACGCCCGGCAGAGCTTAGTCCAAAATGGAATATCCCTGCTCTTTTAACATATCATAAAGTTCAAAGATAGGCAAGCCCACCACAGAACTGTTAGTTCCATCAATTTTTTTGATAAAGCATGATGCAAGTCCCTGAATACGGTATGCACCTGCAGCTCCATGCCAGTCACCAGTACCTATGTACCAGTCAATTTCTTCCTGACTCATAGGGGCAAAAGTCACTTTTGTAACGGATGTCCGGGTTGATACATAGTGTAAGTTTCCATTATAAAGGGCAATTCCCGTTACTGCTTTATGAGTTTTTCCCTGCAAGGTTTTCAGATACTCAACTGCATCTTCCTGACTTTCAGGCTTGCCATAAATCTTACCATCCAGAATGATGACTGTATCTGCACTTAAAATCCAGGGAAGTTCAGAGCCGGTAGGGAGGGAACGGGCAACCGCATCAACTTTTTTTGCAGCAAGATATTCAGGCACTTTTTCCGGGAGCATTCCTTCCGGTGCAACTTCATCGATATCAGGAATAATGACTTTAAAAGGAATATTCAGCAACTTTAAGATTTCCTGTCTGCGCGGGGATGCCGATGCGAGTATTATTGGTTCCATAACAGTGCCTCTTTTTAATTGACTTTTTTACGCTTTCTCTGTATCTTTACTTACATTGAGAGATTAGCTCACTTGGATAGAGCGTTGGCCTCCGGAGCCGAAGGTAGCAGGTTCGAATCCTGTATCTCTCGTTTAAAAAAGGAACGGTAAAACCGTTCCTTTTTTTTATTTGGCATCATTCTTCTTGTTTGAAGTACTTGCAGCAATAAGTTTTTTAGAAAGTTCCTTTGCACGGTTTCGTACAGAAGGAACATAATTGTAGTTCGCAGCAATTTTGTTTACAGACTGAAGCATTGCGCTCTTGTCTTCAACTTTATCGAAAAGCTTTTCATAAGCAATGATAATTTCAAGTGCAAGAGAACTGGTGGGGTTTACATAGAGGTTTTTCTGGCTTACCCAGTTAATGGTATCAACTACATCATCACCGTCATTCAGACCAACATCACCCAGAGCGCGGATTGCTGATGTAACAACCATAGGTTCATTATCAGCCAGTGCAATTTTCTTAAGTGTAGTCTTTGATTCTTCTGTAGGCACCTTTGCAAGCAGATCACAAGCCTGAGCACGTACCTGCGGATAGTTATTTACAAGGCGTCCGTTTGTGCGGGACTGATTAGTAATGCCTTCTCCAGCGAGAGAGTCCAGTGCAACCATCATATCAGGAGAAGTACGGCCATCATTGATTGCGGCCTCCAGATACTGCAGTGCAACAAGTTTGTTGTCAAGTTCCTCAGAAGTTGCCAGTTCCGTAATAACGATATCCTCAACACTGCTCAGATATTCGCTTTCAACTGTCTTTTCAGACTGCTGGGCATAGACATTTGCTGCCAGAATACCTGCAAGCATCACAACTGCAACTTTTTTGCAAACCTTCATGAAAGATTCCTCCTGACTGCCGGAAAGTGATAACGGCAATCACAATATTATATAATATTCAAACGCCAATTGCAACTCATGGTTAGGGCGAAACTATTCGTTTTCAGGAATATGGAGTTTCCAGACATTGTTTATTTTATTGAAGTTATAATAGACAATATCAACATCTTCCTGAACCTGAACAGCCTTAATATTTTTATCGGAAATATAGCGGATTTCCGTTACCTGTTTTCCACGGCGGGCAGGAACAAAAACATGCTTAAAATAATCCTCAAGGGTACGAAGCTGAAGTCCCTTTACCGGAAGTTTTTTCTGAGCGGCAGACAGGTTAGGCTTTTTTGACCAGTAAGAAATTGACGCATCATCAAGATAGGTGAGCCAGGCATTGTAATTATAGCTTTTCATAACGTCTGCAAGTTCATTGATAATGGCAAGAATTGCATTCTTATCCTGATTAAAGGTATCCAGAGAAACTCCCGTATCACCGATAGAACGCTCGTATTCTTTTTCCTCTTCTGATTTTTCAGCGGGAACTACCTCTTCCTGAACAACAACTTCTTCTACAACTGGAACTGCCTCAACTTTAGTACTTCCGCAGGCAGTAAAAATGACAGTAAGGAAAACTATTCCTGAAAGGGAAATAATCGTGGTTAATTTCATATTCTTCACACCCATATAACTATAATACAACACTTGCATTATTCCGTCAAACCCATTATCATCAAAAATTACAATGACAACAGCTGTTTTCCCCGGGTCTTTTGATCCTCCGACCTATGGCCATTTAAATATTATAGAAAGGGCAAGCAAACTCTTTGATTCCGTTGATGTCCTTATCGCCGTTAATCCGGAAAAGCATTCCCTTTTTACTGCAGACGAACGCCTTACGCTCATAAAGGAACTGACCAAAGAATTTTCCAATGTATCAGTTCACAAGTGGGAAGGCCTTGTTGTTAATTATGCAAAAGAACACGGTGCCAATATCCTTCTGAGGGGCATCCGAAGCGCAAATGATTTCTCTTATGAGTTTGACCTTTCCCTGATGAACCATACCCTGAACGCTGAGATAGAAACACTCTTCATTCCGACAGAGCAGAAGTATTCCATCATTAAATCCAGCGCCATAAAGGAACTTGCTCTTTTTGGCGGTGACATTTCCGGCATGGTTCCACCGCTTGTAGCAGAGAAGATGCTGAAAAAAATGGAAAAGAAACCGGCCAAGGACAGAAAATAACTCGCAAAATGACATTTTTTGTAATTTTGTTGAAATAAATCCTTGACAAAGCAAATATAAATGGTATAATGGATTGACATTCGGGTGGAAACTGTAGTAGTATAAATCCCGTTATTCAATTCAAAATTAAATAGTGAGGTTTATATATGGCAGTTCCTAGAGCGAAAACATCAAAAGCCCGTACACGCAGACGCCGGGGTGTAAACATGCACCTGAAGGCACCGCAGCTGGTTGAATGCAACAACTGTGGCAACCTTGTTCTTCAGCATCACGTGTGCCCCAAATGCGGCTTTTACCGTGGACGTCAGGTAATCACTCCTGAAACAAATGCGTAATTGCGCAAAAAAATCAATGTTTGGTTCCAAAAAAAAGGTTTGGTTCAAATAGGAGACTAAAGATGGACGAATTGTTTGTAAAAATCCAGAAGCTCATTGCTGAAAAACTGGAAATCGATGAGAGCAAGGTAACGATGGATGCTTCTTTCCGTGGCGACCTTGGCGCAGACAGCCTTGACACTTACGAATTGGTTTATGCAATCGAAGAAGAGCTTGGCGTAAGCATTCCTGATGAAAAGGCTAACGAATTTGAAACAGTTCGTGACGCATACAACTTCATCAAGTCTGAACAGAAATAAGTATTTCTGAAAACCAGACATCCCTTAAAAAGAACACAGGCTCATCTTGCAGTCTGTGTTTTTTCTTTTTAGCACTATATACACAGGTTTTTCATGAGAAAATTCTTCCAAAAAACGAATCTTTCCCCTGAGCGGAAAAAAATGCTCATACAATTCTGCAAAAATCTTTCAATCCGTTTCAGCGACATAGAACTGCTG
>DFDV01000125.1:15503-16075 GCA_002369025.1 Treponema sp. UBA3819
GAACGCCTTGAATTTTTAGGCGACAGCGTTCTGGGTATGGCTACGGCAACTTTTCTCTACGAAGATATGATGGACAATCCGGAAGGAGACTTGGCCCGTATAAAAAGCGTTGTAGTAAGCGAACAGACACTTGCCCCAATCGCAGTAAATATCGGTATCGACCGCATGCTGATAATGGGAAAGGGAGAAGAAAAGAGCGGGGGAAGGCAGAAAAAGGCTATTCTGGCCGATGCTGTTGAAGCCGTTATCGGAGCATATTACCTGGACAGCGGTTACGAAGCGGCAGAAAAACTGGTTCTGTCATTTATTGTACCTGAAATCCGTAAAGTTCAGCAGAACAAAGGCGTAAAAGATTACAAGACACTTTTGCAGGAATTTTATCAGAAAAAATACAAGGTCTGCCCGTCTTATGAACTTATCAAAAAAACTGGACCTGACCATGACCAGACTTTCTGGGTAAGCGTACACCTGGGAAGCACGGAATATGGTCCCGCACAGGGAAAAAACAAAAAAGAAGCCGAACAGAATGCGGCGAAACTCGCTTACGATTCAATTGCCGGAGCATAAAAAAA
>DFDV01000058.1 GCA_002369025.1 Treponema sp. UBA3819
GACATCATCTGCCCCATGTTCTACCCCAGTCATTTTGAGCAGACCTTCCTGAACTACAAGCCATTCGCAGAGCGGCCCTACCGTATTTATTTCTACGGAACCTACCGCAATACCGTAATCGGACGTAACAGAATTATCGTACGTCCCTGGGCACAGGCTTTCTACATCGGCGTAAGTTATGACCGCCAGTATTACAACTCAAATTATGTTCAGCAGCAGATTTTTGGCGTACGTGATTCCGTAGACCGGGGTTATATGTACTGGAACAATATCGGCCGCTATGATGATATTCTGCCTGATGTAGGTGACTCAAAATATACTGGCATTGCCTCAGAAGCTTCGCCCGAATTCAGAAAACCTGCTTTAAGCGGAGGAATCAAAAACGAAGAGTCGTCTTCTCCGGAAGAACTGCCACCCCTTGCTGATGAAAGTGCCGTTTCTGCCCTGGATTCCATTCAGGAACAGGCAAAAGCTGAGTCAGAAAGAAAAAAATCTGGATTCCCCTCACTTGGCGAAATCAAAAAACTCTGGCAGGCTTACAGCGAAAGCGGAACGTGATATAGTACAGATATGGATAACACAGGCTATACCCCCGAAGAACCTATTGCGGCAATCGCCACAGCGCTTGCTCCCTCTGCTCTGGGAATTGTCCGGACAAGCGGCAAGGGCTGCATAGAAAAAATTGCCCCTCTTTTTTCCCGACCAAAAGCCCTGCTCTCTGCACAGGGCAATTCTCTTGTCTACGGCTGGATATGTTCGCCGGAAAAAGAAGATGAAAAATCCCCGGAAGAAAAACGTATAGACGAAGTAATGCTTTCCGTCTACCGTGCACCCCGTTCATTTACCGGCGAAGACATGGTGGAAATCAGCTGTCACGGCGGCGTTTCAGTGGTGAGCGCAATCTACAATCTTCTGCTTGCAAACGGCTTCCGGGCGGCAGAACACGGTGAATACACTTTTCGTGCCTACATCAATGGCAAAACTGATTTGACAAAAGCGGAAGCCGTACGGGAAATCATTGATGCAAAAACCGATGCCTCGCGCTCACGTGCGGCCGGACGACTTGCCGGCCACCTCTATGAAAGCATTGACAGCGTAAAAAAACTGATTGTAGACACGCTGGCTGCCATTGAAGTGGAAATTGAATATCCGGAAGACGAAGAAACCATCAGCGAAACATTTGATCCCGCAGATCTGGAAAAAGCCCGCAGGCAGCTGGCTGATTTGTCTTCCTCATGGAAAAGCGAAAAAATCTATCAGGACGGAGCGCGGGTTGTCTTGTGCGGACGAACAAATGCCGGTAAATCCAGCCTCTTTAATGCCCTGCTCAAGGAAGACCGCGCCATTGTAAGCGACATAGCCGGCACCACCCGCGACTGGATTGAAAGCTGGGTAAATTTTGACGGCATACCGGCAAGGCTTTTTGATACGGCGGGCCTGAGACAGACTGACGATATCATCGAAGCAAAAGGCGTAGAATTGACCCGCGATTTAAGCCAGGAAGCTGATGTCATTCTCTATGTGGTGGATAGTCGCAAGGGACTTTCAGAAGACGACCAGGCTTTTTTGAACACAAATACTTGCCCGCTTATCCTTGTGTGGAATAAATGCGACTCAGAAGCAAGTGCAGATATACCCAAAGTCACAAAAGAATCTGCCAGCGGCGGAGTCCTCCCTGTCTCTGCAAAAACAGGCGCAGGTATCGCCGGTCTCTGCGCGGCTGTAAAATCCCTTCTGGTTGCAGGAAAAGAAAGCGGCCGCGGCCAAACTGGTCTGGGAAGTGAGCGTCAGAAAGTATGCGTAGAAGCCGCGCTGGAAAGCGTTTCGCATGCTCTCGCCCTCAGCAAGGACTACACGCTGGACGCCGTTGTACAGGATCTGGAAGATGCCCTGGATGCACTGGGAACAGTCACCGGTGATGTTACGCCGGACGATGTGCTGGGGTCAATTTTTTCTCATTTCTGTGTTGGAAAATAATTTCTGCCGGATTAAGGGATTTTTTTTTCCCCCCCCCGCAATTACACAAGGACAGTCAGTATTTTCGGAAGGACTTCAACTTTCAGAGTGGAATTTTCGCCCAGAGCCTCACCGTCGTAATGGCAGATTTGGGCTTCCTCACTCGTAATCTCAACCGAAGTACAGGTAATCTCGCTGAAGCTTTTTACTTTATTCTGCAGGCCCAGCAAAATGAGGGGGAAGTAAATAAAGCCCTGCCAGCGTTTTACGCCGATGCCCATACCAAGTGAAATCTTTCCGTCTGAGTTGCTTGCATTGGGAGCCATGGGAATTCCGCCTCCCTCTGTCCTGCAATTCATAAAAGCAAGGTAGAAAACTTTTCTCAGGTAGCGGGTTTCTCCCCCGTCAATACGGATTCTGGCATCAGTACACTTAAGATGGGCCAGTGTATCCAGAGCCGCAACGACATAAATCATCTTTCCCATGCGCAGACGGTTAAAGAATTTCTTGTAGGAAGCCTCATCAGCCTTGCGTCCGATTATCGCATCCATACCAAAGCCACAGCTTATGCCAAAAATACGCTTTGAACCGTCAGCCTTTGTTACCTGACCCAAATCAATTGTCTTATCGCCCTTAGAGGCAAGAATTTTGGCAAGGACCTTTTTGTAATTCTTTGAAAGTCCAAGACCGCGGGCAAAGTCATTTCCGCTGCCTGTAGGAATCAGACCTAGTTTGAGTTTGGAAAAATCCGGGATGCCGTTTAAGACTGCGTTTACCGTGCCATCGCCACCCATCACGATAAAACGCGCGTCCTCGTCTCCTGAGTTACACACTTCCTGAACGATTTCCACAGCGCGGTGATTTGAAGATGACTTCCACCAAGTATACTGGATTCCCCGCTCTTTGAGAATCTTTTCAATTTTTGGAAAGAGACGCACCGCGCGTCCCCCTCCGCCATGGTCTGAAATCAGGAAGTAGTACACAGTTTATTTCCTACTAAAAATTATCATCGCGGTCGAACATGTGGGTTACAAATTCAACCACCAGTTTTTTATACACATCATCGCTGAAGATTGGTTTCTGCAGCAAGGCAACAGTTTCTTCAGAAAGACTGCCCTTTTCTGCCATCTCTACGCCACCCTGATAGTATTTATCGTGAAGCATTTTAAGACGGCGGGCTCCTCCGCGGTGATGCAGTGATCTCATCTGAGGACAGGCAACCAGCTGATAGCCGCCCTTTCCCAGAATAATGTCAAACTGTTTTACGATTGGCTCATACACCACATCGATGTCACACCATGCACAACTGGACAAGAGGAGGATTTTCTGACCCGGCTTCTGATTCTTCAGTCCATGCATGGGCTTGTTCATGGCATCAGGTTCGTCAAGTTGCTGTCCCATGTAGGGGTGCACCATGCCAACGATTCTGTCCATAAGGCATTTCATCTGTCCCGGAACGCTAAAAAGGTACAAGGGGAAACTCCAGATAACAACATCAGCAGTTTCCAGTTTTTTTCTTATAGCGGGAACATCATCGTCTTTGATAAAGCAGCTGCCGTCAGGCCTTCCCCAGCAGGAGAGACAGCCCCGGCAGGGCTTTATGTTCATGCGGTCAATGTAGAGATATTCGCTTTCATAATTTCCAGATGCAAGCATACCATCAACAAAAGCTCTTGTGGGAACCAGTGTTCCGCTACGCTCGTTTTTGGGGCTGCAGACCATTATGAGTATTTTCTTCTTTTCCATGTTGTCCTAGCGCAAATCAGGAGTCTTAATCCAGTCCTGGTCAGTGTATGTGCGGTTTTCGCCACCCATGCTCCAGATAAATGTGTAGTTGCTTGT
>DFDV01000184.1 GCA_002369025.1 Treponema sp. UBA3819
AATTCGGCGTATTTGCCGGGCTTACCTCCTTCCAGAATGTCATCTTGAATTTCGGATTTTACTACAATTTTACGCCCAGCAGTTTTTTGCCCGAAGCCCGTGTTGAGCGTAACGATGAAGATGAATTCAAAAAACAATCCACAAAATATGCACTTGGTGTAAGCGGCGGTTATTATTTTAACGGAATTGGGCTGGGAATCTACGGAGACCTGATTACCGGCCTTACCAATGAATACATCGGAACCGTAAAATACTATGACGACAACGGAAACCTTGTTTCAAGCAAAACCACTACCATTGTGAGGGGTGCAACACCTGTTAAATACAAAAACAACTACCCCAAGCGAACAGACGAATACACATCAGAAGCCGTACCCCTCTACAGCCAGCTCCGCCTGCTTTACGATGTGAACAAAAACGTTCAGGCTTCATTCAACTTTAAGATTCGCACAATGATAAGAGACTCTTCTCAAACCTGGCTCACCTTCTACCCAAAGGTAAAATTCAGTCTCCCGTCAAAACTCGGAGACATTTCTGCCGGCCTGCGTCTGGACATGAACCGCACCCGCTATGCAGACGGTTTTTCCAGCATCGCAGTTCCTCTTACCTACACCTATAAGTTCAAGCAGAAATTCTAGCGGATTTTTACAGAGAGGAATCGTCATGGCAATCGAAGTTTTTAACCGGCGGGAAATCAAGTACATGCTTACTGATGACGACAAGGAAGCTTTGCTTGGCATCATCAGCGAATACATGGACTCTGACCCCTTCAATAAAGGCGGCAAGACCTATTCCATCAGCAATCTCTACCTTGATACGGATGCTGATGAATTAATCCGCAAATCACTGGAAAAGCCCAAGTTCAAGGAAAAAATCCGTCTGCGAAGTTACGGACAGGTCAGTCTGCAGGACAAGGTCTTTCTGGAAAGCAAAAAAAAGTTCAACGGAGTGGTAAACAAACGGCGTACCAATTTTTTGCTCGGAGAAGTCTACAAGTATTTTGAGACGGGACTTATCCCCCAAAATCCCGGGGTAAAGATGAACAGGCAGGTGATGAAAGAAATTGACTACATCATGCACTTTTATCCCCTTAAGCCCCGTGTCTTTATCTCTTACGACCGTCTGGCCTTCTTTGAAAAAGGAAATTCGGATTTCCGCCTGACGATAGACACTAACATTCAGACACGCCGTACGGACTTGCGTCTGGATTCACCAGCCTACGGAAAACAGCTCTTACAACCAGGACAATGGCTCATGGAAGCAAAAGCCTTCAAGGCCTTCCCCCTCTGGTTTGTACGCTTTCTTTCCGGGCGCAGAATTTTCAACACTTCCTTTTCCAAATACGGAACGGAATACAAAGAGTACAAAAAAACTATTTTACAGGAGATATAGTTATGAATATTACAGATGGATTTTTGGTAAATGCTGAAAGTATGAACATTTTGTTCAGTATGGTAATGGGATTGATTGCAGGCGTCATTATCGCAGCCGGTTACATTCTTGCAAACAGCGGCAGAAAGTATTCAAAGAATTTTGTGATTACCGTTATGCTGCTTCCCGTAATCATGGCAATCATCATTCCCTTTATCGCAACAGACTTAAAGAAAACCCTCTCTCTGGCTGGCGTTTTTGCCCTTGTCCGTTTCCGCAGCATCCCCGGAGACTCAAAAGACATCCTCTACACATTTTTTGCGGCAGCGGCGGGACTTGTCATCGGTCTGAACAGTTATTTTCTGGGTTTTGTACTTGTTGTTCTTGTGAGCATACTTTATATCCTGCTTACCCGCTTCTGGAAAGTTGAAAACAAGCAGATTCTCAAAATTACCATTCCCGAAGACATGAACTACAAGGATGTATTTACTGACATTTTTGAAAAATATCTGGTAAAATACGGCGTAAAGAATGTTAAGACCAGCAACATGGGAACGCTCTTTACCATTTCGTATTGGGTTCAGCCAAAAGATGACTGCGACATTAAAGTATTCATCGATGAACTCCGCACCCGTAACGGTAATCTGAACATCATTCTTGAAAACCCCGATGATCAGCTGGTGCCTGTTCTCTAGGATCTGCCATGAAAAAACTGATATTTTTAATTCTGATTCTTCCCCTGCTCACCTCATGCCTCAAAAAAACAGCTCCCGAAAAACTGAGGATTGATGGTTCCCAGGCACGTGAAGATTACGGACAGGAAATCATGATTTCACCCATGGACAATGTGTCGATTGGCTCTCATATTATTACTATTGCGGCAGAGGAAGAAAATGTCACCTACACCATAAGCGGCTATTTTGACGGACAGATTGTTACTTCTACAAAAAATACAGTCATCAAGCTGAATAACGCCTATCTGGAAAACACATCCGGTAAACCTGCCCTCCGCTGCAAGGCAAAAACTGAAATTTCAACGGCGGGAGGCAGTACAAACTATATCGTTTCCCGTGGCAGAGGTTGGGCAAAAAATGCTGCACTTTTAGGCTGGGGAGGCCTTATCCTTGGTGGAAGCGGAACCCTCTTCATAAACGGAAAAATCTGTCACGGCATAGAGGCAGAAAAAGTCAAAATCAAAGGTTCCGGTACAATCTATGTGCAGGGAACAAAGCGTGGCTCTGCCCTCTGCTGCGACATTTTTACTGTAGAAGCAGATAAAACTTTCTCGGCATACTTTCTGAATGCTAAAAACGGAATCAAGGCGGACGAAACCATAACAATCGCTTCTGGAAATTTCTACCTCTACAACAATGAGATTGCCCTCAAAACAGATTTTAAGCTGGATGAACCTGACAAAAACCACGGCATTACCATTACAGGCGGAAGTTTTCACACCTACAAAAACAAGATTCTCTTCATTACGGAAGAAAGCGCCTATAACAATACCGGAGCTACCTTTACTGAAGAATCAGACCCCGCGTAAACTACATTTTATCAGTTACCAAGTACGACTGCTTGCGCAAAGTTCTTATAGGAGGATTTATGAAAAAGATTTTAACAAGCATTTTCCTGGCTATACTTGCCTTGAACCTTTCTTTTGCAGAAAAAGAACTTATTGATGAAGTGTCAGCCAGAGATTCCTACGGAAAAAGCTTTACGATTTCGCCAAAAGATTCTTCCGTAAAAATAAGTGACAGTCTTATAACACTGATGCCAAAACGCGAAAAAACCGAATATGTCATATCAGGTTACTTTAGCGGACAGATTGTAAACAAAACAAAAAACACCGTCATTAAGCTCAAAAATGCCTACTTGGAAGCCACTCACGGCGAGCCAGCCATTTTTGGTGAGGCAAAGACCGAGATTTCTTCTGTAAACGGCACCACAAACTATATCGTCTCCCGCGGTACAAGCGTTGCAAAAATAGGAGCCGTCCACTGCAAGAAAAATCTGGAAATCGGCGGAAGCGGCACCCTCTACATCAAAGGCGATGTCTACCATGCTATAAAAGCCGATGACATAAAACTCAAAGGAAGCGGCACCCTCTATGCCCAAGGCACAAAAAAAGGCTCCGCCATCAATTGCCACTCTCTGCTCGCAGAAAAGGATAAAAACTTTACCGCCTATCTCATAAACAGCAAAAACGGCATAAAAGCGGATAATTCCATCAGCATCGCTTCTGGAACTCTCCACCTGTACGACAACAACATTGCGCTAAAAACGGATACCGTGGAAGACACCCCGGGCGAAAGCCACAGCATCACACTTTCTGGAGGAAGCATTTACAGCCGCGGCAACACCACCCTTTACGAAACTGACAGAAACGCCTTCTCCTCAAAGGGCGCAAAAATCATAGAAAACTAACCCCTTCCGCTCCCTTTTTTTGCCATACGCATACAAAGGCATTCCGCTTCGGCAGAATGCCTTTTTTTTGTACAAAAGCGACATTTCATCACCCCTCGTCTCCTTTCTCCCGGCTCAAAAAAACCGTTGGTTTAAATACCCCACAAAATAGGAGGATTTTTATGAAAAAAATCTTAAGCACAATGCTCGTTGGGGCATTGATTGCAGGGATTGCATTTGCCGAAGTAGGCTTCGAATACAAAGGCACTGCAATAGTCGGCAATACCACAAAAAATCTTGGCACAAACGAACTTAAGAGAACAGACCAGTTCGCTCTGGGCGTAAAGAATGAAGTTGCTGGTGTTGAAATTGAATTTGATATTGAAGATAAGGCAGCCGCAGCAGGAAACGAATTCGTGCTGGACCACTTCTATGGATATTTGACCTTTGGTCTTCCGGTAGGCAATCTGCAGATTACTTCCGGTAAATGGGATGCACGCTGGGTAGAGCGCGTAATCAAAGACCGTGGCGAGCTCCAGTCAGCTTACTACGAAGCTTTCAAGCCTGGTGTTATCGGTGGTTCAATCGCTACTGATATCGACAACCTGACAGGCAACAAGAACATGTCTACTGTTCTGGCATACACCATCAACGATGTTCTGCCGGGCAGCCTGATGTTCAAGTTTGGTCTGGTTGGTCTGCAGAACAAGGCATACGACGGAGCAACAACAATCTATAACGAAGGTGCAAATGATGACACAGACATCCGCTCTGGTTTCGTTGGCCAGATTGCATACCGCATGGATGACCTGTTCAAGATCAATGTAGACTTCAAGACCCTCAAGCAGAATGCTTATGCATTCGGTGTTTTCCTGAGCCCGCTCATGCTCGAAAAACTCACTGCAACAGTAGGTTTCTCAATGGGTATCCACAACCAGGGAGACAAGATTGCTGAGACAAAGCGCCAGGACAAGACAGAATGGGGCGTTGACCTGCGTTTGCGCTATGCAATTACTGAAAAGCTCGCAATTACAACAATGCACAACATTTCAGGACGCAAGTACACACCGAACTCAAAAAATACAACCGACACAGAAGTTGATACCATGGCAATGTGGAACATGATTTCTGCATCATTGGTAGCTGGAGACAACATCCGCTTCCTCGCAACAGTTCAGAACAAGAACACAGACTGGAAGAAATCATACTACAACGCAGGTGCAGGAACACAGGTATTCTCAATCACTCCTGCATGTGAAATCAAAATCAGCGACAGATCAAGATTCACTGCTGCATTTGATATTCGTTGGGATGGTGTAACACCGTATGGCGGAACAGGCACTATTACACTGCCGTTGTATTTCATTTTCTCACTCTAATTTGTTAGTGGGTTGTAAAGAAAGTAATTCTTTGGAGGAATTAGATGAAAAAAATTATAACTGCACTTACATTAGGTGCATTGATTGGAACAGCAGCGTTTGCTGATGTTGAAGTAAGTCTGAACTACCGCCAGCGTGCAACAATGTTTGCTGCATATGAAGGCGAAAAGAAAGGCTTATTTGCTACAGATATTTACAACGGAAATGGTACTGATAACCTGAACTTCAACCTGTCAGGTGACATTGCTGCATTTGAATCACAGTTCGTAAGTGACCAGAATACAACAAGCAAAATCCGCGCAAAGAAACTTGCTGCTTCTTTGTTCCTCGGAAACCTGACTCTGTATGCAGGTACATGGTCTGACGGTCTTGCAAACGGTGCATACCGCACAAAGGCTGACGGCGACGCAGGTAACCTGGAAGGTATCGACTTCGAATACAAGAAGCTCGGTTCTATCTTCGGAACTTCACCGTCAATCTTCGTTGACAACCCTGTAAACCACGTAAACAACGGTGGTGAAAACTACGCTGTTGGCGCTTCATACAACCTGAAGTTCGACACAGGTGCTGTAAACCTCAAAGGTTTCTACATCTCTAACGAAAAGTCAGATACAACTAATAAAGACGCTGTTGGAACTGATAACAACGACGGTTCATGGCAGGGACATGCTCTGAGCTTCCTCGTTGACGCACGCCAGGACAGCATCGGTCAGGCAGAACTGGTCTTCAAAGTAGGTCAGTCAAAAATTGCGGATTCAGACGGAAAAAAGGGTGCTACTGCAATGGCATTCGGTCTCTATGCACAGCCCAAGATCATCAATCAGCTGATTCTGACATTTGGTGGTGCAGGTTCAGTAGTTGACAGCAAGTTCACCGACTGGTCTTTGGATTTGCGCGCACGCTACTCAATCATCCCCAACAAGCTGAGCATTTCTTCATTCCACGCTTTCAGCGCACTGACAAGCGATGGCGAGACGATTCTTGGCGCAGTTAAGAGTACAAAGGGTATTGCTGGTATTGACAAAGCACCTGAAACAGGTACTAACATTGGTAAACTTTCACCTGTAGCAGTTCAGCGCGACAAGATTATGTCCAACAACATCATGATCCGCTACAAGGTTAACGACACACTGTCTTTGATCGGTATCGCAGCTGACATGATTGGTTTCGGCAAATCAGGCGGAGCAGATGTTAAGACTGTAAAGAACGAAGACGCTGGTGCATGGGTACAGCTCCGCTTCTGCGGTTACGCACAGTTCTTTGCTGCTGGAAACGCTGCAATCACAACTGGTGTTGTATGTGCAATCAACGATGCAACTAACTACAAGGATGTTGACGGAAAAGCTTCATACTGGACTTGGGGCGTTCCGGTTATCCTCCGTGTTAAGTTCTAATCCAGCACAAAACGGCCGCACGGCTGTTTTGTAAAGGCAAAAGCCGCTCCACTGGGGCGGCTTTTTTGTTTGTATTTGTTTTTATTCCAGTTTTTTGACACGGATTGACACCGATGTTCATAGCTAGGACACAGATACACTCAGATAAACTCAGATGGGACACGGATGATTTT
>DFDV01000001.1:0-6067 GCA_002369025.1 Treponema sp. UBA3819
TAGATTTTCTCACAACAAGAGAATCAAGGAGTATATGATATCTATGGCTAGTGAAACTACCAGGGAAAAACGAACAAGCCTAACTAGGCGTCTTATCATTCTTACAGGCTTTGTGATCGTCGCACTGAACGTTGTCCAGCTTTTGTTTGTTACGACAAATGCTAAAAAAGACATCGTTGCTGAAGACCTTGCAATGTATGAGAATATGATGGACGGATACTCTGCCGCCCTTCAGAATGATCTTAACGGCTATTATCGGGCACTCAATACCTACATTTATTCTGATGTCGTAAAAACCGGTGACTTGCAGACCTGTTTTGAATGGCTGCAGGATCCCGAGCATGCTAAACTGCGCGGCGATTTTGACTATGTAATGATTACCGGTCCAGACGGACAGGCCCGCACGGACCTTGGAGGCGTCACAAACATCGTCGAACGCGACTACTTCAAGGCAATCATGCAGGAAGGCAAAGAAAAGTATGTTGATAACCCTGTTATCGGAAAAACAACCGGTAAACCCGTTATCCACGTTTCCGTTCCCCTTAGAGATGCAAACGGCAGACAATTTGCCATGGTTACTGGTATCGTAAACGTAGAAACCATTACTGAAGAAATCAACCGCATTCAGATTGGTAAAAACGGCTTCGGCTATCTGCTTGCAAGCACAGGTATGGTAATTTCACACCCGCAGAAAGACCTGATTATGAAGCGCAACTTCCTCACAGACGAAGGAATGAGCAAGGAAAACACAGAAATCGCCCGTGCCATGACAAACGGCGAGCGCGGCGAAGGCTGGAAAAAATCAAATACTCACAGAGGACAGGATCTGATTGTCTACCGCCCTGTTGTAGGAACTCCCTGGTCTCTGGCACTTTCTATCCCTGACTTCCAGATTTACGATCTGATAAACAACATCCGCTATGTCATGTTTGCATTCGGAATCGGCATCACCATTGCCCTTTGTGTGATTATCGGTGTACTTCTGGTCCGCTCACTCAAACCGCTCAATGTTGTTGAGAACGCTATTACTGACATTGCTTCTGGCGATGCAGACCTGACCAAGCGTATCGACATTGATTCAAGCAATGAAATCGGCTATGTAGTTAAGGGCTTCAATGCCTTTGCCAAAAAGCTGCAGGACATCATCAGCGATGTAAAGAACTCCAAGGACGACCTTATGGTTGCCGGTGAAGACATGGCAAGTGCTGCCCAGGACACGGCATCATCCATCACCGAGATTATCGCCAACATCGAAAGCATGCATCATCAGATTGAAGGTCAGAAAAGCAGCGTAGACCAGACTGCAGGTGCCGTAAACGAGATTGCATCCAACATTGAATCTCTGGAGCGCATGATTGAAAGCCAGTCTTCTGGTGTAACCCAGGCGAGTGCTGCCGTTGAGCAGATGATTGGAAACATCTCATCGGTCAACAGTTCTATGGACAAGATGGCCACCTCATTCGGCGAACTCCGCACGAACTCACAGGTCGGATTTACCAAGCAGCAGGCGGTAAACGACCGCGTAAAGGAAATTGAAAGCCAGTCAGAAATGCTGCAGGAAGCAAACGTGGCAATCGCCGCCATCGCAAGCCAGACAAACCTGCTGGCCATGAACGCGGCTATCGAAGCGGCCCATGCGGGAGAGGCAGGAAAGGGCTTTGCAGTTGTTGCTGACGAAATCCGTAAGCTTTCTGAAACATCAACCGCCCAGTCTAAGACAATCGGCGACCAGCTGAACGGCATCAAGGAATCAATCTCTCAGGTTGTCACCGCTTCTGGTGAGGCCAGCAGCGCCTTTGAGTCCGTCTCCCACAAACTGGAAGAAACAGATGCCCTTGTTATGCAGATTAAGGCCGCAATGGAAGAACAGAACGAAGGTTCAAAGCAGATTACCGAAGCCCTGCACAACATGAACGACAGCACGGTGGAAGTCCGCAACGCGTCATCTGAAATGGAAGAAGGCAACAAGATGATTCTTTCCGAAGTGACCAACCTGCAGAACGCCACCATGGCGATGAACGCAAGCATGGAGGAAATGTCAATCGGCGCACGAAAGATTAACGAAACCGGTGCAACACTGAGCGACATCTCCAACAAAGTAAAGGAATCAATCTCACAGATTGGTGAACAGGTAGATAAGTTCAGAGTATAAGGCTTTTAAGCCAGCAGTAATTTCTGCAAATCATCAACGGTCGGTGCAATATAATCTGCGCCGGCCGTTTTTAATTCTTCCCGGCTTCCGTAGCCATACAAAATCCCTACACAGGACACTCCGTTTGCTTTTGCACCGTCCACATCATGCCGGCGGTCCCCGACCATTACAACATCATTCGCTTTTGCCCCGCAGCCGTCCATCACATAACGGATTACCGTGGTTTTATCGGCATGCGTTTCTGCCTCATCGCTTCCGCCGCAAAAATCAAAATATTTAAAGAGGTCGTAGTGCTTTAAGATGGGGAACATAAATTTTTCCGGCTTTCCTGTAGCGACGCAAAGGTGTTTGCCTGCGTCTTTTAAGGCCGCAAGCAGCTGGGGAATTCCCTTGTAGACACTGTTTTCAAAAATACCATGGACGGCGTAGTATTCGCGGTAAACTGCCATGGCCTTTACGGCATCTTCTTTGCTGAAGCCATAAAATGTACTGAAGGAATAGACCAGTGGCGGCCCGATAAAACGGTAAAGGGCGGCATCATCCGCCTCCTCTATACCCCATCTTTTGAGGGCATAGCGCACTGAGTTGATAATGCCGGGCCCGCTTTCAGTAAGAGTGCCGTCCAGATCAAAAAAGATATAATTCTGCTTCATTATATGGGCTCACCCGTAAGGCGCTCGATAAAGGCACGGGCATCTTCCGCTCCGGTAAAAAGATGGGCGTGAATGCCAAGACTTTGTGCCGCCGCAACATTCTGCTCGTTGTCATCAAAAAAGAAGATATCCTCAAAGTCCCAGGATTTTTCCGCATCACGGATATAATGCCAGAAAGTTATGTCCGGTTTAATCTGACGCATCAGGTGAGAGGCGTAGACAGCATCAAAAGCAGCATACTCCTTATGCTCCATGTGATACTGATAATGTACATCCAGGGTATTTGTTCCGCACACCACCCTCTGCCCTTTTGCCTGCAAATCATGCACCAGAGCGACAGTTGCTTCTATGAGGGTGGGCTTAAAGAAAGTCAGCCAGTAGTTTTCTTTGGGGGCAGCACAGCCTTCGCGGCGGGCAAGCAGTTCAAGGCTTTCCATACTGGAAATATCACCACGACAGGCTGCATCAATCAGCCCGCCGTGTTTTTTTTCAGCCTCTTTTGCATCCGCTAGGCCCATGGCTCTGCAGATACCTTCCCATACCAGAAAGCCACGGGTTACCACTCCCCCCATATCAAAAATGAAGAGATAGGATTTCATTAGTGGTGGAAGAGTCTCATTCCCGTAAAGCACATGACCATGCCATACTTGTTACAGGTTTCAATGACATTGTCATCCCGTACGCTTCCGCCGGGCTGGGCAATTACGCTTACGCCGCTCTTTCTTGCCCGTTCAATATTGTCACCAAAGGGGAAGAAGGCATCACTGCCCAGAGCAACGTCTGTATTTTTGTCCAGCCATGCCCGTTTTTCTTCCCGGGTAAATACAGAGGGCTTTTCAGCAAAAATTGTCTGCCATTTGCCTTCTGCAAGTACGTCCTCGTACTCATCACCGATGTAGACATCAATTGCGTTGTCGCGGTCAGCACGCTTAATGCCATCCACAAATTTCAGTCCCAGAACCTTGGGAGACTGACGCAGCCACCAGTTGTCGGCTTTCTGTCCTGCAAGGCGGGTACAGTGAATGCGGCTCTGCTGGCCTGCACCAATACCGATTGCCTGTCCGTCCTTTACATAGCAGACTGAATTAGACTGAGTGTACTTCAAGACAATCTGTGCAATCAGCAGATTATGCTTTTCTTCTTCCGTTAAGGTCTTTTTTTCCGTTACAATGTTCTTGAGCGTAGATTCATCCAGCTTGAAGAAATTGTGACCCTGCTCAAATTTTACGCCAAAAACCTGCTTTACTTCAGTTGCCGGCGGAACATAATCCGGGTCAATCTGCAGGATACAATAGGCTCCCTTTTTCTTTGCTTTCAGCAGTTCCAGAGCATCTGCGTCATAACCGGGAGCGATAACGCCGTCAGACACTTCCTTTGCAATCAGCTGGGCAGTTGCCTTGTCGCAGGTATCTGAAAGGGAAATAAAATCACCAAAAGATGACATGCGGTCAGCACCACGGGCGCGGGCATAGGCAGATGCCAGAGGTGTCAATTCGATTTTATCATCCACAAAGTAGATTTTTTTGAGTGTATCAGAAAGCGGCTTACCGATTGCCGCCCCTGCAGGAGACACATGTTTAAAACTCGTTGCCGCAGGAAGTCCTGTTGCTTCTTTAAGCTCCTTTACCAACTGCCAGCCGTTCAGGGCATCCAGCAGATTGATATATCCGGGTTTTCCGTTAATCACCGTAAGAGGCAGGTCGCCTTCGTCCACATAGACCCTCGCCGGTTTCTGGTTCGGGTTACAACCGTATTTCAGTTCAAGTTCTTTCATGTTTCCATTCTACAGAAAATAAGCAAAAGGGGGAAGTGTGCGCGGGCAAAATTGACAAAAGCAAAGCTCGTGAAGTAAAATAGGTTGTACGCATTTTTGCGGACAATGCAATTTTTTGATTACAGTAAGGAGAAGACGGTATGAAAAAACTGAATGTACTGCTTGCTGCAGTACTGCTTGGAGCACTCTCAGCAACTACCTTTATCAGCTGCTCAAACGGCGAAGATGGAAAGGACGGCGTAGGCATTGTATGGAAAGGCCAACTCGCCACCGCCCCCGCAAACCCGGACTACAACTGGGCCTATTACAACACTACGGACAAGTGCTCCTACCTCTGGGATGGAAGCAAATGGACAGTGCTTGCAGGGCCATCAGCACAAACGGAATTTTCCGTCTCAGTCGTAGGAAGCGACACTTTTACCACAAAAGAGGTCTATTTCAGGAGTTTAGACACCAACAAAAAAATTTGCAATGTGGGGGGAACTCCTGTAACATTTGCTTTTGCAAACGATATGCCGGAAGTGCCCTATGTACTCTGCACCGATGCTGTTATCAAAGACCTGACCGGAAGAACATATACCGTCAGTGCGGTAACAAAAGACTCAAAGTCTGTAACCGTCACCAACTCCGTAACTAGTGCAACGCTCACCTTAGACCTGACAAGGCACACCTGCACCTACAGCAACTACGATGCCTTCTTCCTGACAAGCAAAGACGCCTCCTACGTTGACGTTGCCTATCCCCTGAATGACTATATAAAAATAGTTGATCTGCACAACACCCCGGGACAGTCCATCGCCCTTGACTGGTCAACGCAAGACATAGGCGTAGTGATTTATAACAACGGCAACACCTGCTCCCTCGCTATTCCCCTGCAGTTTTTCAACACTGTCTTCGGGCAGAATTTCGTCTACAATGGCAGCAACATCTATTACCCTAACGACCTTCTGCAAAAGGGCACGGATGCCAATGGCTACAAGGCACTTCAAGATGAGTATTACAGCGTAGGCTCAAAAACGGAAACTTCTCAGAAATTTGCGGACTACCGCTACAACGATTTCTGTCTGAACCTCGACATCAACTACGGACTCAAATCCCAGCACGGCATAGATAAGTTCCCCGATTTTGACACTTACTTTACCGTCATCGGGCTGAAGGATAAGCTAAAGAGCACAAATCCCCTCACTTTTGCCCAGGCCGTCAGGGATGTCTGCGAATACTACTTTGGTGACGGACATTCAAATTATGTGAAAAACTCTTACCTCATTGGATCTACCGCATCAATATCCACTGAGCTTCTGTCTCAGAACGATAAAAACTACGCCATAAACACCACACTTTACAAAACTGCCCGCAATAAAGGGAAAGAAACGGTTACTGAAAACGGACAGGCACGGGCAAAGATTCCCGGCTACGAACTCTCTTCAGACAAAAAGACCATCATCGTCCGCTTTGATTCATTTGAAAACAACAACAGCAAAAGAGAGG
>DFDV01000001.1:6191-8130 GCA_002369025.1 Treponema sp. UBA3819
TCAATGAAAGCGAGTATGATACGGTCTCTTTCATCAGCGCAATCAACGAAATAATCCGAGAAAACACCGAGATTGAAAATGTAGTTCTTGACCTTTCCTGCAACGGAGGAGGAGCAGTGCATACGGCCGCTGTAGTTGTGGCATGGATGCTCGGCGAGGCAACATTCAACATGGAAAACCCCATCACTGGTGCAAAGTGGTCGATTACCTACACCGCAGACATCAATATGGACGGCACTTATGACGGTAACACACCAAGCACAGGAATCACAGGCGACAGCATCAAGGACAAGAACCTCTTCTGCCTTATCTCACCACTCAGTTTCTCCTGCGGCAACACTACGCCCGCCTTACTCGCCGCTTCAGACAGAGTAACCATATTGGGAACAAAATCCGGTGGAGGAACTGCTTTTGTCCATCACGCCAGTGCTGCGGACGGTACACTCTACCGCATGTCCAGCAAGTATGTCACCGGTACGTCAAAGAACGGTGCCACTTATGACATAGATCAGGGTGTAGAACCCCACGTGCGTATCTCCAAGCCCGCAAATTTCTACAATGTGGAAAAAATCAACACACTTGTGACAAGTCTTAACTAGCAAACCTTAGAACAAAAAAGGTCGTTCGGTAAAAACCGAACGACCTTTTTTATATGACTGCTTCCATGAGCATCATCGTGCCTGCGCGCATAAGCGTCATTGCTCTTTTACATTAAACCAGTCCCTGTGCCATACGGGGCTTGCGCCCCGTGCGCTGTATGGAAGCTATTGACGTTTGCGCCTGCGCGCATGAGCGTCATAGCGCGAGCAAATTATACCAAGCCCTGAGCCATCATTGCTCTAGCAACTTTCAGGAAGCCGTAGATGTTGGCGCCGGAAACGTAGTCTGCTTTTGTTGCATATTTGGCTGCTGTTTCGTAAGCGTTGTCGTGGATGTTGGTCATAATCTGCTTGAGTTTTGCATCCACTTCTTCGCGGCTCCATGACAGGCGTTCTGAGTTCTGGCTCATTTCGAGACCTGATACTGCAACACCACCTGCGTTAGAAGCTTTTCCCGGAGCGAAGAGAACACCAGCCTTCTGCAGTTCTGCAATAGCATCTGCACGAGTCGGCATGTTTGCGCCTTCTGCAACCAGTTTCACACCGTTTGCAATCAGTTTCTTGGCATCTTCAATGAAGATTTCGTCCTGTGTTGCACAGGGGAATGCCAGGTCAGCCTTAACACCCCAGGGTTTTTCTCCCTTAAAGAACTTTGCCTTGGGATATTTCTTTACGTATTCGTCTACCTTCTTGTGAGCAGCGCGGAATTCCATTACGTATGCCAGTTTTTCTGCATCGATTCCGTCTTCATCCAGAATGTATCCGCTTGAGTCAGACAGGGTAATAACTTTACCGCCCAGCTGAGTGATTTTCTCACATGCATACTGAGCAACGTTTCCGTCACCAGAAATAAGTGCAGTCTTTCCCTTGAAGTCTGTTCCAGCAGCTTTCAGCATGCATTCTGCAAAGTAAATAAGACCATAGCCTGTTGCTTCCGGACGAATCAGTGAACCACCAAAGTCAAGACCCTTTCCTGTCAGAACGCCTGTGAAGTTGTTTACGATTCTCTTGTACTGACCGAACATCCATGCAACTTCGCGTCCGCCAACACCCTTGTCGCCTGCGGGAACATCTGTATCAGCACCAATGTGGCGGTAGAGTTCCGTCATAAATGACTGGCAGAAGCGCATTACTTCTCCGTCGCTCTTTCCGTGGGGGTCAAAGTCAGAACCACCCTTACCGCCGCCCATGGGGAGTGTTGTAAGGCTGTTCTTCAGAACCTGTTCAAAGCCAAGAAATTTCAAAACATCAAGACCTACTTCCGGAGAGAAACGAAGTCCTCCTTTGTAAGGACCAATTGCGCTGTTGAACTGTACACGGAAACCGCGGTTTACATGGGG
>DFDV01000055.1 GCA_002369025.1 Treponema sp. UBA3819
AGGAGATGGACATGGCACAGGCACTTTTGAAGACGATGAGCCGAGACCAGCAGGAATGGGAAAACCAGTTCGGCTACGAGCGCTTCATCCACGACTGCATCTCCCGCGAACAGTACGCCTACACCCAGGGTGAACAGCGTGGCATTGAGCAGGGGGCACGATACGCACGACTGGAAGATGCCCGACGGATGCTGAAAACTGGCAAACTTTCTCCAGAAGAGATCGCTGACATCACACAGCTTTCATTAGATGAAATTCAAAGTCTGCAGAAGAATTTATCACAGTGAGACAATCACAGAGGGGGGGGGGCAGTTCATGCCTCGGTGTGGCGCGGGGAACCACAGATAAACACTGATTAACACGGATGAGACACAGATAAAAAATAAAAAAATATCTGCGTGTATCCGCGTGTATCCGTGTTTATCCGTGTCAAAACAGCAGCTAGGGGCTTCGCATTCAAATTATTCTATCAAAAAAATGGCGCAGTGCAGTTGTGGCTCAACAAAAACAGACTAACGGCAAGCGGGCCACTGAAATCCACGGTTGTGCGTATGTCGCACCTGACGAACTGTATTGTGCAAGCCAGCCCCTCTAGCCTACACCTGCTGGGAAGAACTTGCGATATATTTTTTTCAGACACAGACAAGAGGGCTGTCCAATAAGCCTGCGCCATTGCCGTAGAAATTAGCAGTGCGAATCTTCCTGACACGGCAATCTCCTGTGTGAGCGCATAGATTTTCGGGTCACGCCCGAAAATGACATTTTTTAAGAAACCACAGATGAACACGGATTTACACGGATGGGGCACAGATAATAAAAAAAAACATGATTTTTTCAACTTTTTTTCTAAAAATTTAGCCTAAAATGCAAATTCGTTGCCTATATATAGTGTAGAGAAAAATCTCTGAAAATCACGTATATACGAGGTATGCCATGAATATGAGGAAGCCCCTGCGTCCGTCACCAACGGCCCTGCTCAATCCGCGCTCTGACCCTACATTCAAAACGCTGTTCACTCAGAATACGCCGGAATCAAACGATGCGCTCCGCGATCTTATTTCCGCCATGCTCGGAAAAGCAGTGCGCTCTATCAAATTGCTGCCCAATGAGCCGCCAAAAAAATCCCGCACGGAAAAACAAATGGCATTTGACGTGCACTGCGTTCTGGAAAATGGGGAGCCGGCAGAAATAGAAATGCAGGGCCGCGACAAGGAGCATTCCTATGCAGGACGTGCAGAAGCCCATGCCGCCCGATTACTTGCCCATGCGACACGCAGGGGAGAGTCATGGAAAGACATTCCAAAAGTATACCAACTCTCCGTGCTGAATTTCACCTATGACAGCGGTGACAAATCAGCATTCAGCTGGTATACTATGAGGAAGAAGGCGTCTGGCAGGAATGAGGATGAAAAAGGCCTTTCACTGAACGAAAGACTCAACGTTATCTACCTGGAACTGACTAAAATCCGTAGGCTAAGGCACAAGCCTGTAGCGCAACTCACTAAGTTGGAGCGATGGGGCATGTTTCTAGCCTATGCCGACAAGCCGGAAATGCAGGAGTATCTGCACGCCATCCTTGCAGCGGAGGAATGTATTATGAAAGCAAACGAGATTCTTGAAGAAATCAGCGTGGATGAGGCGAACTGGTACCTTCAAAATGCCTACGATGACTGGGAACGCGACCAACTCGAAGCGGCTGCCCTGAAAGAAGAGAATGCCCGTGAATATCAAAAGAATGTCCAGGAACGGCAAAAAATTCTCCAAGACCGGCAAAAGCTTACCCAAGACCGACAAAAGATTGTCCAAGACCAACAAAAGCTTACCCAAGACCAGCAAAAGCTTAGTCAGGAACAAGAAATGCTGGAACAAGAGAAAACGATGCTGGAGCGGGAAAAACACCTGGCTATGGAGCGAGGTGTTCACGCCCATGCGAAAGAAACTGCAAAACGACTGCTGGGTATTGGGCTATCCGAAACACAGGTTGCTGAGAGCGTGGGACTGTCCATCGAAGAAGTCCGGCAGCTACAGCAGGACTGACTGCTTCCCGCGTCAGCATAAACAAAAAAGTATTTTTCAAATCCGCAATTCTATGGTATACTGGAGCAAATTCACACTAACGGAGAAATCGTTATGAAAAAACTTATGCTTGCTGTACTCTCGTTTTGTGCACTTGCCCTGCTTTCTGCCCAGAGCGCGAACATTGCGGCAAATGAAAAAGTGGAGAAGGTTGCAACAACTTCAGCCATAGCAAATCCCAAGGGAACAAAACTTTTTGTTGTAGGTGATTCTACATTAAGTCCTTTTAATGATGTTGCCTATTATCACCCGCGCAATGGTTACGGTATGTGGCTGCAGCATTATCTTAATCCCAAGAAAATTGAAGTCATCAATCTTGCCATGAGTGGCCGCTCATCAAAGAGTTTCCTCACGGAAGTAAATTATCAGACGCTTGTAAACAATATCAAAAAGGGCGACTACCTGATAATCGGCTTTGGCCACAACGATGAAAAGGCGGAAGAAGACCGCTATTCAGATCCTAATGGTTCAAAAGAAACTGCCGGTTCATTCAAAAACATTCTGTACGAAAAATATGTTAAAATGGCAAAAGATAAGGGTGCAACACCGATTCTGTGTACGCCAATTGTCCGCCGTTCAGAAAGCATTAAGTATGAGGGCGCCAATGTTCATATTGTTGGTGATCAGGGATCATTTAAAGGCGGAGACTGGCCAAAAGCAATTCGTGAACTGGGACAGGAAACTTCTACTATCGTTGTAGATTTGACTGCCAGCACAAAAGCCCGCTATTCACAGCTTATGCCGTCTGAAACACTGGTCTATCATGCATGGCTTTCTCATAAGCCTAATTCAGTAGATAATACCCACCTGAACATGTACGGTGCCGCAGTGAATGCCTATGATGTAGTTCAGGAAATTGCCCGTCAGAACAAGAAATTTGCAAAACTCGTAAACAAGGATGCAGAAGCTCCAAAACAGGGAATGCTTGCACCCAACCCCAAATACATCATCCCAAAATATTCAGGTTTTACGCCCAGGGATAAGAGCGTTCAGGCTTCGTTTAAGAAAATCAAAGAACCATGGTTCGGAACGGCATTCGGCGACTGTGGCGGTGCGTCAAAGATTTCTACCAAGCGTTTTAACGGAATTGAAGAAACTGCAGCCGGTACTGTAGTGATGAACTCTGGCCCCACAGACGGAACTGCTTCTTCCGGAAAAATTTCCAGTGGCAATGATGGTCTCTGTATGTATTTCCAGCAGATTCCGATTGGTAAGGATTTTACCCTTACTGCAAAGGCAAAGGTTCTGTATGCAGGCGAACACAATCAGGTGTCATTCGGCCTCATGGTTCGTGATGACATTTATATTGATAATGATGATAAGTCCATCAACTCAGCCTATGTTGCATGTGCAGCACTCGGTCTTGCAAAAGATGAAGGTACCTGGTCAAGCAGTTTTGAACGCAAGGATGGTGCCCTCGTTCAGACAAAGGTATCTGTGGAAAAGAAGCCTGTCGCCGGTACGGTTGTAGACCTTTCAATTGTCAAAAAAGGAAATGTTTATACCGTTAAGTATGGTAAGGAACCGGAAAAGACTTATACGGCAGCCCTTAATGAAATTGACCCGGATTATGTATATGCAGGTCTTTTCACATCACGCTGTGCAACTGTTGAATACAGCAATGTTTCCCTCAAAATAAACTGATATTATTTTTCGGTATAGTTTTCCCCGTGTTCATTTTTGGGCACGGGGATTTTTTTTGCTTGCATATTATTTGATATTTTTGTATAGTAATGATGTATGCTAAACAAACCTTTTACAGTGCTTGATTTGCTCGACATGGAGTTCACTGGACAGAACGTACTGAACCTCAAATGTATAGGCGGCCGCAAAGGTTTAACCCGTGCCATTACCGTTATGGACACAAACCGTCCAGGGCTTGCCCTGTCCGGCTTCTTTGACGCTTTTGTTTTTGACCGCATACAGCTTTTCGGGCGCGGTGAATGTGCATACCTTGAAAAACTCCGACAGGATAACCGTACAGATACTATTGAGCGTCTTTTTGCTTTTGGTATTCCCTGTTGTATCTTTTCCTACGGTCAGTCTCCAAGCAGCGATTTTATGGCCATTGCAGAACGGGTAGGCTGTCCTATACTGCAGACTTCCCTGGAAACAGCTGAATTTGGCCGCCGTCTGGTGCGGGCGCTTTCAAATGTCTTTGCGCCAAAAAAGACCATGCACGGAGTCTTGCTGGAAGTCTATGGTATCGGCATTCTGCTTACAGGTCATTCTGGCGTAGGTAAAAGTGAATGTGCCCTTGAACTTGTTGAACGAGGACAGAGGCTTGTTGCAGATGATGTAGTAGAAATCCGTTGTGTAAACGGTAACACCCTGCTGGGACGCGGTTCAAACACACTTATCAGTCACCATATGGAAATCCGAGGACTGGGTATCATCAATATTTCACAGATGTATGGAGTCGGTGCCATTCGGGAACAGAAAGAACTTCAGCTTATCATTGAACTGGAAGAATGGGATTCAAACAAACTTTATGACCGGCTGGGTACCGAACACAAGACGGTGGATATTCTTGGCGTAAAAGTGCCGATTCTGGAAATTCCGGTTAAACCGGGCCGAAACGTTCCCATCATTATTGAGGCAGCGGCCATGAACGAACGTTTAAAGAGCATGGGTTATAACTCAGCCCGTGACTTTAATCAGAATATTCTTAAATGGATTGAAACAGGAGAAGCGCAGTCCGCATATTACGGAAGCGACGACTCATACTAAAATACTAATAGCAGAGGATGATATTATGACAGAAAAACTTTTAACGGTACGAAATCGAGCGGGAATTCATGCGCGTCCTGCGGCACTGATTGCACAGACTGCAAACAAATTTGCCTGTGAAGTGCTTCTGGAAAAAGATTCCGTTTCAGTCAATGCAAAATCCATCATGGGTGTTATTACCATGGCGGCAGGCTACAATACAACGCTTACACTCAAAGCGGAAGGTGATGGAGAAAAAGAAGCGGCAGAGGCAATTTTTCAGCTTTTTGAAAATAAATTCGAGGAGGAGTAGGCATGAAAGGTATTACCGATCGTCAGCAGGAAGTTCTCTCATTTATTTCTAACTTCACAAAAGAAAACGAGTATCCGCCGACAGTTCGTGAGATTGGTGATCATTTTGGCATTTCGCTTCGCGCGGTGCAGGATCATATTGCAGCCCTGCAGAAAAAAGGATTCCTTTCTCTCAGTCAGAAACGTTCCCGCTCAATCCGCGTATTGCAGGGGGGCAGTGCAGAGCCGAATCCCTTTGTCAGCAAAGTTCCGCTTTTGGGAACGGTTGCCGCAGGAAAACCCCTTTTGTGTGAGGAAAATCTTGACGGCTATGTAAATCTTACGGAACCTTTTGTTCGTCCTGGAAAAAGCTATTTCGCACTCCGTGTCCGCGGCCAGAGCATGATAAATGCAGGCATTCTGGAAGGTGACCTTGCCATTATCGAACAGGCAGAAGTTGCCGCGGATGGACAGATTATCGTGGCTGTAATTGATGATGCCATCACTCTCAAACGTTACTACAAGGAAGCTGACAGAATTCGTCTTCATCCGGAAAATCCTGCTTTCAGTGAAATCTACTGCACCGATGTGCGGGTTGTGGGCATCCTCTCAAATATTGTCCGTACTTACTAAACGATGGCAGTTCCCGTATACCTGCTTGCCGGTCCGGAAATCGGTGAGCGGAATGATTTTGCAGAAAAAATTAAGGCAGATGTAAAGAAGAAATTTGGTTCCAGTGAGGATTATCTTTTTTACGCTGCCGATACTCGCATTCAGGATGTGGTGGCCCAGCTCCGCACGGAGTCTCTTTTTGATCCGGCTACTGTCATTGTCCTGCGGGGGGCGGAGCAAATTAAATTAAAGGATGACATTGCCCTGCTGGGCGAATGGATTTCTTCGGTTACTCCTTCTGCAGACAACAAATCTCCTTCAGACTCATCCGTGCTTATTCTGGTAAGCGATGAAACATCTGTAGATTCCAAGCTGGAAAAAATAATCCCTAAGGAAAATAAAAAAATCTTCTGGGAAATGTATGAAGATCGTAAGGAAAGCTGGGTACAGAATTTTTTCCGCAAAAACGGTTATTCTGTTATCCCGGATGCAATCGCTACCATTCTTGATATGGTGGAAAATAATACGGAAGAACTGCGGAATGAATGCAGTCGATTTTTTCTCTGCTTTCCTAAAGACCATGCCATTACGCCGGAAGATGTGGAACAGATTCTGGCGCACAATCGTGAGGAATCTGCATTTACCCTTTTTGATGCAATGGCAGATTCTGAAGTATCAGTCCACAAAAGACTGGAAAATGCCCTTCAGATTTTGCAAAAAATCCTGCTCACCAAAAACAATAATGCAGTCATGCTGATTGCTGGTCTCGCATCTTGTTTCCGCAGACTGTCTGCCTGGCATCGTATTCATGCCGGTGGAGTTTCTGTAGATGAATTGACGCTTAAACAGAGCGGGTTTGCTGCAAAATCAGCCCGCATCCAGTACAGCAAAGCCTCCCGCGTGTGGACGAATGGTCAGACAAGCGCAATTATCGCCCTTCTTTCTAAAAGCGATATGGAAATTCGTTCTATGGGCTCGGCTTTTTTAGAAACGCAGCTTACCCTTATGCTCTATGAAATCATCGTTAAACACGGTTCTTATGCAGCCTCTTATGAGACGAATGCATAAATCAGTCCAGTGTCACTTCATCAAGCATTTTTTTAAGGGATTCCAGATCTTCTTTTGAAAGAGTAAGGCCTTTTCCCATTTTCTGGTGATCAGGTGACCAGGAACGAATGTCATATTTTGCAGGACGGCCACCCCATGACACTTTGTTCAGCTCCAGTTTCCAGCCGCCCTTTCCTTCTGAAATCACGCCAACTTCTTTTTCAATCGAAAAAGTGAAATCATCTGCCATATAAATCCTCCATAAAACAGCCTGTATTGTGCAGAAACTTCTTTTGTTTATTATAACACATATTTGTAAAATTTGAAGAAATCAATGTTGCCCACAATTAAAATCTTCTCTATAATTGTCGATATATAAAAATGATGATAACTTCTTGTAACATAAAAGTATTTTTGGGAGGAAAAAGTTGAAAAAGATACGGATTGCTGCAATCCTCTGTGCATTGACTGCATGTGGATTCATTGCTTGTAAGTCAGCACCAAAAGAAGAGCCCGCTCCTGTAGAAGAGCCCGTCACAGAAACACCTCAGCCCCAGCCCGAACCTGAGCCGGAACCAGAACCACAGCCTGAACCGGAACCAGAAAAAACTGACTTCTCCGAGGCAAACAAGGCATTGCTGGAAAAACTGGAAGAAGCCCGCAATAAGGCTGTAGAGGCAGATGCAAAGTATTATTATCCTAAGGAATTTGCCGCCGCTGATGAATCTGGTGATAAAGTAAAGAAAGATGTGGAAGAAAATCCCAATACGGACTATTCTGCCGACATAAATGATTTGATTGCCCGGTATGAAGCCCTGGCAAAAGCCGCAGAAGCCCAGCGCATGAAAAAACGCGTGGACGAGATGGCATTCTCAGAGTTTGACCAGGCGGCTTATGACGCAGGTTCGGCTGCACTGGATAAATTCGGAGCAGGCGGAAGCGGTGCAGAACAACTGGTAAATGCCAGTGCCGCTTATGATGCCTACAAACTGCTTCTGAATAAGGGATTTATTGCTCTTGCCGGAAAAGAACGCAATGCTGCCCTTGAGGCAAAGAAAAATGCGGACAGCGTAAAGGCTGGCGTTTCCCAGAAAGAAACTTATGGACAGGCATCGGTTTCTTTCAAAAAGGCAGATTCTTCGTATGTCACAAAAGATATCGAAGGTGCATACGAAGGCTATAAATTCGCCAGGGAAACATACACGGCTCTCTTTGAAAAAGTATCTGCCGCACGTGCCGCCGCTCAGGCTGCCATTGAAAGGGCAAAGCAGCGTACAGCAGACAGTGCAAACTATGCAAGCGACGCCGATGAAATTGCTCCCCTTACCGCTCCTGTTAAGGGCATCGAAGATGAAAATGCAGTTCTCCTTGAAGAAGATAATCTTGCAAATCCTGATGATGCCGTTATTAACGTAAACGAAGGTTCAACAGCACAGGCTGCCGAAAAAGCCGCCGCCGCCGCAATCGCCGCTGAAGAAGCAACAAATGCTGCAATACACAAGGGTGCAGAAGTAATCAAGTCCGCTGGAAATGGAGATGCAAAATGAAAAAAGTACTGACCGTTTTTGCGGCTCTCTTTGCCGCATCACAGCTTTTCGCTGTAAGTTATAAAAATAATACCTACCAGAAGCTTGCGAATGAATATACAAGAAAGGCTGAAAAAGCCATGGATGCGGGCGAGTATGTGCTTGCAGAAGAATATGCTGCAAAAGCAGAAGAAAATGCTGCTCTTTCTGAAGCCTACATCAAAAAAATGCTTGCCAAAGCTGACTGCGACAAGGCTATGAAAGAAGCTTCAAAACGTCTGGATTATGCAAAAGAAATCCACGCCGACAGGAACTTCCCCATGGCATTCTCTTCTGCCCAGCAGTCTTATGCCAGTGCACAGGAAGCGTATGATGGCGAAGATTATGTTACGGCAACAGCCTATGCAAATCAGGTGCTTTCCGCCCTTGCAGACATCAGGGAAATTACCCCTCTGCCGGAATATTATGTGGTTCGCCCCTGGGCAGACACAAAAGACTGTTACTGGAACATTTCTGGACGCGCATATGTTTACAACAATCCTCTTCTCTGGGAAAATCTTTACCAGAATGCAGAAAATAAAAAGAATATGCCTCGTCCTTCAGATCCGAATCTGATTCTGCCCGGCATGAAGATGAAAATTCCCAGTATCACCGGAGAATTCAGGGAGGGCACATATAACCCTGCAAAGAGTTATGAACCCTACAATGCAAACCGCTAAGTCAGATTTGCTGATGCGAAATATATTCACGGTATAATGCGAGGCCCGCCGCCATCAGTGCGTGCGGGTATTCTTTTGTTCCCATCTTTTTATACACTTCTTCTTTGGGAACTTCAAAATAGTGCAGGTATTCATCTTCATCAAGCTGCTGTTTCCCTGTAGATTCCAGATCAAAAGCCGCAAAAACATGCACATGATTGCTCATCAGGGCAGGGTTTGGGTTCATGCTGCCTAATTTTACCAGTTTTGCTGCCCTAAAGCCTGTTTCCTCTTTTAATTCACGGGCTGCGGCCTTTTCCGGTGCTTCGCCAGCTTCTATCACTCCGCCCGGAAATTCAATACTCAGTGCCCTTTCTCCATGCCGCCATTGTTTAACCATCAGAAAGGATTTTCCTGCATCGGGAATGACAATAACCCAGTCCGGTGCATCCATTACAACATAGTCTCCTTTCAGACCATCAGAAGACGTTGATTCTATTGAGGTAACGTCCAGAACGCGTGTCTTCAGCAGAGTTGTCTTTTTACCTTCTTTCCACACCAGAGAATCATCATTTACCTGCATACCGGCCTCCTGCAAATACATTTGCAAAATCTTTAGAGTTATTTCTTTACTTTGTACACTTTTGGCTTTATTATTATAATATACTGATTATAACAGACGGAGGTCGATATGGCAATTTTAACAATCTCACGGCAAGTCGCAGCCTTTGGTGATGAAATTGCCCTTGCCGCCGCCAAAAAAATCGGATATCGCTTTGTTACCCGTACAGACATTGAAAAGCGTATCGTGGAATTGGGGTTTCCTGCAGAAAAACTCCGCAAATATGATGAAAAAAAACCGGGATTTTTTGCTTCCCTCACAAAAGACAGGGATGAATATTTTGACTATCTTCAGACCGCTGTATTGGAAACTGCCGCTGATGGCAATGTAATCATGATTGGACGTGGTGCCTTTATCATTCTTTCCGATCTCCCCAATCATCTTGCCTTTCGTTTTATAGCCCCTGATGCAATCCGCTTGGAAAGACTTAAGCGGGAATTTAACTGGAATGACAAGCAGGCCCTGAAACGCATCCAGGAAAGCGATTCAAATCGTCTGGGCTTTCACAAGAGTTTCTTTAATTACGACAACAGAGATCCGGCTCTTTTCCACCTGGTCATCAATACGGGTATGCTGGATGTAGACAGTGCCGCCACGATGATTGCCGAGACTGTAAAATCAACCATTACGCCGGAAAAAGAAGCGGCCGGACAAAAGCGCGTAGATGATCTCCTGATTGGTCAGCGCATCGTAAATATGCTTGTCTTCGACTATCATATCAATATTAACTTTCTGCGTGCCGTTATCAAGGATAAGAAAATTACCTTGCAGGGCGTTGCAGATTCCGCCGCAATTGTGGACCGTGCCATGGCAATTGCTGCCAGTGAACTTCCCGGATACAGCGTAGAGTCAGCAATCAGTGTCGTACAGGATTTCAAGGCGTACCCGCAATGACTTTTTCATTTTCCCTTTTTTCAGCACTCTTTCTGCTCAGCCTGGGAAGTTCCGCCGGCTGTCTGATCTGCATGCTGTCTGGAAAAATTTTTCATAAATCAGTACTAAAATCCCGTCTCACGATTTTCTGTGTACTCCTCAGTCTGGCGATTGCGATTTTTGCTTTTTCCCTGATTGTCATTCCGGAAATGTACGCTTCACCTGCTGAATTGCTTGATATGGCAGGAAAAAACATCCTCTTTTTGTGCGGACTCTTTGCCTGCGGTCTCTTGTGCTCAGTATTCTGGCGTTCCATTCTTCCTCTGGCTGTTTCCTGTTTTATTGCACTTTCTGTTTTTACCGGAATAAAACTCTATGGAGCTTTCGGCGCAAATGAAGAGATTTTTTCTCTTGTCGTACAAAATGATGCCATTAAGGTAAACGGACAGAATTATCCAGTGCAGAATCCTCAGGGAAAATCTCTGGTCATTAAGAAATATACTCTTCCGGCGGCATTGCTTGTTCCGCTCCCCCGAATCTGGTATGAAGTCTGTGGCGTAGCAGATACAAGTACGGATTCTCTTTTTCTTTCAGATATAACAACGTTAAGTCACTTTTCAGGCGATGCAGATCGTTCTGTTGTCTTTTCCGGTGAAGGAAATGAGGTCTTTCTGGGCGGTTTTGTGCAGGCTTATCGGGAATGGCTGCTCAAAAAATCCTCCTTTCAGTTGATTCCTCTTGATGATTCCTCAGTCTATCCTTCCCTCTATACCGTAAAAATCCATGCAGGGGGAGAAGTTCTGTCGGCAACTCTTGTCCGTAATCTGTAGAATCGGCAGAAGTCTTGACCTTTTGCCCCCGATGTTAGATACTTCTAGTGTGAAACTTTCAAATAAATTTACTGTAATGCGCCTTTGTTTTGCGCCTTTTTTTCTCTTGATGTATTACATCCCCATCTGGTCTGGCTCTGAGATGCTGGCCCGTCTTTCTGCATTTGCAATGGTACCCCTTCTGGCGGTTTTTGAATTAACTGATTTTTTTGACGGCTACTTTGCACGAAAGAATAACGACGTAAGTGATTTCGGTAAGCTTTTTGATCCCTTTGCGGACATAATGCTGAATCTGACAGTCTTTATATGTACGATGACATCCTTTGACCGGATTTCAGGCGGATATATGCCTGTAATCATATTTGTCTTGATTTTGTATCGTGAACTGAGCATGAATTTTCTGCGTATGATTGCATCAAAACAGGGAGTTGCTATTGGGGCCCGTAAAGGCGGAAAATTTAAGACCGTATTTTACATTACATCCGGATTTTATGTTCTGCTGATTGAAAGTGCCATCCGTCTTGGATTCGGCTTCGGTGAATATATGTCGGTACTGCACACAGTGGCAACAGTAATGTTCTGTATTTGTCTTGCACTGAGTTATATTTCATTCTTTGATTACCTGCGCAACTTTTCTTCATATCTGAAGAAAGACTTGTAAAAGTCACCAGATTTCCCTGGTTTGAAAAAAAAATGCAAAAAAAATTAAAAATTTTTGTATTTTTTATGTTTGACCTATTGACGGAAATATAATGGTTGTGATATAGTCATTCTTACCCGCCGCTAAGCGGCAGACAAGAACTTCAACGATAAAAAGTTGAAAAAAAATAAAAAAAAGAGAAAAAGTTCTTGACAAACCTGAAAAACGGTGCTAAACTCTTTCTCACCCGCTAACGAAAAGCGGAATGATGTTTGAAACTTACCAAGGGAAGGAAGGAAGACGAAAAACAGAGGTTTTTCGCAAGCGACGAAACAAAAGCCAGCGGGTCAGCCGGAAACGGAAATGACCTGCAAGATGACCGTCCGACATCCGTGAGGATTTGGACGGATTCCTAATTCAATTCGATAAAAAGGATTGTCGGGACTATTTGAAGTGAAAATCTTTAGCCCTTCGGGGCTTTAGGAATAATCATGGAGAGTTTGATCCTGGCTCAGAACGAACGCTGGCGGCGCGTCTTAAGCATGCAAGTCGAACGGGATCCACGCGCTTGCGCGTGGTGAGAGTGGCGGACTGGTGAGTAACGCGTAGGTGACGTACCCTCCGGACGGGGATAGCCCTTAGAAATAAGGGGTAATACCGGATACGGTTCCGTGTGTCAGAGGCACGGAAGGAAAGGAGCTTCGGCTCCGCCGGGGGATCGGCCTGCGTCCCATCAGCTGGTTGGCGAGGTAACGGCTCACCAAG
>DFDV01000122.1 GCA_002369025.1 Treponema sp. UBA3819
AGTTTCTACAGCCCGCTAAAAGACTGTGACCAGTACATTCGCTTTCTTTTCATCACGGGAATTACGAAAGTCAGTCATGTGAACATTTTCTCAGGGCTTAACCAGCTCAACGACATAAGTCTTACCGAAAGATATTCTTCAATCTGCGGGATTTCAGAAAGTGAACTGGAAAAATATTTTATGCCGGAAATTGAAGCCCTTGCTGAGCATCAGGAAATGACTCTTGAAGAAACAAAAGCTAAGCTCGCCCAAATGTATGACGGCTATCATTTTACCCACGATGTGGAAGGCGTTTACAACCCATTTTGTCTCCTAAAGTGTTTTTCAGATAAAGATTTCGGCTCCTACTGGTTCGAAAGCGGTACACCGTCACTTCTCGTAAAGACCTTGCAGAATCAGCCACTGGAGCTTACAACAATAATCAACGGACGAAAGGCAAAGGAAGATCAGTTCAAGAACTACGACCCGGACTCAAAGAATATGCTCCCGGTGATTTATCAGAGCGGCTATCTTACAATAAAGGGATTTGACAAGCAAAAAAGAATCTATACTCTGGACTTCCCCAATCGTGAGATTGAAGACGGATTCATCAACATCCTTCTTAAAAAATTCGTGACAGTTCCTTATGATGACCTTGGACTTGCAATCGGAAATCTGTGCGATGCCCTTGAACTTCACGATTTAGATCAAGCCCTCAACATCATCAAATCCGCCATCGCTGACCTCCCCACTGTGGTTAAAAAGGACATGTGCGAAAACTACTACGAGTCTGTCACCCATTTAATGTTCCGCATGACCGGCTGGCGGGTAGTCTCCGAGCTGCAGAATGTCTGTGGCCGAAGCGATGTTGTTGTGGCCTCAAAAGACAGCGTTTTTATCTTTGAGCTTAAAATGGATAAGGGGCAGTCTTTTGACGAGGTTGCAGAATTTGCCCTCACCCAGATTGACGCCAACGGCTACTCAGAACGCTTTGCTGTCAGCGGAAAGAAAATGTACAAGGTGGCTCTTGTTTTCTCCAGCGAAGGAAAAGGTCTTTTGGGCTGGAAGGTAAAGGCGTAAGTCTTAAAGTATAGAATTCATACCCGTATAGAGTGGTTTGATTTCTGCATGGCCACTAAAGCGGAGTTTTTATAAGGAGATGACCATGGACGAAAAGATTGCAGAGCTGCAGAAGATGATTGACCAGAGCAGGCGCATTGTATTTTTTGGCGGGGCGGGAGTTTCTACGGAAAGCGGAATCCCGGACTTTCGCAGCGTGGACGGTCTCTATCAGCAGAAATGGAAGTATCCGCCGGAAACGATTATCAGCCGCAGTTTTTTTGATGCAAATCCGGCTGAATTCTACCGCTTTTACCGGGAAAAACTGATTATCACAGGGGTTAAACCCAATGCAGCCCACCTTAAACTGGCTGAACTGGAAAAAGCTGGTAAAGTGAGCGCAGTTGTCACCCAGAATATAGACGGTCTGCATCAGGCGGCCGGAAGCAAAAAAGTCTACGAACTCCACGGGAGCACCCTGCGCAATTTCTGCACAAAATGCGGCAAATTTTTTGACATTGATTTTATTGCCGCCAGCAAGGACGCACCCGACGGCATTCCCCGCTGCCCGGACGACCATGCAATCGTAAAGCCTGATGTCGTTCTCTACGAAGAAGGTCTGGATGATAACATCATAAACGGAGCGGTCAAAGCCATCAGCGAAGCAGACATGCTGATTATCGGCGGCACATCACTGGTAGTCTATCCGGCCGCAGGTCTTATCCGCTATTTCCGGGGCGACCATCTTGTACTGATTAACAAAAGCGAAACCCAGGCAGATGCCAGTGCTGACTTAGTCATTCACGACAGTATTGGCAAGGTGCTGGGCGCTATTGAAGTGAGATAAAAAACTCTTTGGGATTTTAAGCCTTTTTGCCGGTAAAGATTTCGTAGAGCCTGTCCAAATCAGCACGGCTAAAGTAGTCTATTGTGATAAGGCCGCGTTCAAAACCGCCTTTGAGGGCTACTTTTGTGCCCAGAGCTTCAATAAACTGCTGCTCAAGATTTGCAAAATCCGGATCACGGGCTTCTGCTGTTGAGACAGGCTTTTCATCCTTTTTCTTAGCCTTTGCACCTTCATTGAGGGTGGCGGCCGCTTCTTCTGCCTGACGGACACTCAAGCCCTGTCCCATGATTTTTCCAAAAAGAATCTGCTGATTGGTTTTATCGGTGACAGAAAGAAGGGCGCGGGCGTGACCTGCAGTCAGTTTGTTCTGACTCAGGGCAGTCTGCATGTCTTCCGGCAGCTTTAACAGGCGGATTGCGTTTGCCACAGTGGCACGATTTTTTCCAACCTTGATGGCTACCTGTTCCTGGGTAAGTCCGCCCAATTCCATAAGCTTGTAGTAAGCCTGGGCTTCTTCAATGGCATTCAGGTCAGAACGCTGGATGTTTTCTATGAGGGCGATTTCCAGTTTTTTTTCTTCGTTGTACTTAACCAGCTGAACGGGAATTTTTTCCAGACCGGCAATTTTAGCCGCACGGGTTCTGCGTTCACCTGCAATTATATAGAAAGAACCGTCACCTGCATCTTCTATGGTTACCGGCTGAATAATACCGTTTTCTTTGATTGAAGCCGCAAGTTCATTCAGTTCTTCTTCGTTAAACTCTGTACGGGGCTGCTGAGGATTAGGTTTGAGCAGGGCTGTCTCTACAAAGAGTTTTCCGTTTTCATCAGTGGAAAGGCCTTTTGCGAGCTTTGATTTTTTTGCGGGGGCTTTTTTTTCTGCCTTTACTTCCGCAACTTCATTTTCTTTTTCTTCGTTTGCCTCGCCCATCAGAGCGTCAAGTCCGGCACCCAGTCCAAATTTTTTAGCCACGGCGAATCACCTCTTCTGCAAGTTTTTCATAGCTGAGGGCACCGATACAGGTAGGGTCATAGAGACAAATCGGCTGACCATGTGACGGAGCCTCGCTCAAACGCACATTGCGGGGAATAATCGTATTAAAAACAACGTCCTTAAAGTATGACTTAACCTGCAGAACAACATCCTGTGCCAGGCGGGTACGGCTGTCATACATCGTAAAGAAAATACCGCCGATTTTCAGTTCCGGGTTAAGTGACTTCTGCACTTTTTTGACCGTCTGCAGCAACAAAGTAATACCTTCCAGAGCAAAATATTCACACTGCATGGGAACGAGAACTGCGTCTGCAGCAACAAGTCCGTTCAGCGTGAGAATTCCCAGTGAAGGAGGACAGTCAATTAAAATGAAGTCATATTTTTCTTTAAGCGGCGCAAGGGCATTCTTTAAGAAATATTCACGGTTTTCCTGATCTACAAGTTCGATTGCCGCACCAGACAAATCAATAGATGCACTGATTGCGTCAAGATTTTCTACAGGACTGTGCTTTATTGCTTCTTCTGCTCCAACTTTTTCTGCCAGGAGTTCATAAATTGTCGGCTTATTCTTTGAAACGCCAACGCCTGTAGACATATTACCCTGAGAGTCAAAATCAACGAGCAGAACTTTTTTTCCTGCTCTGGCGATGTAGGCACCGATATTGATTGCGGAAGTAGTTTTTCCAACCCCACCCTTTTGATTTACAAAAACGAAAATCTTACCCATAGTATTGTGATTATATCATTTTTTCGGAACTTGGTATATAGCCGATTTCCCCATGAATCAGAGCCGGGGCCGGGGCAAAGGCAGAAGATTTTTCTGTGCGGATGTGATACACTGGAGCAAAGGAGGTGGTCATGGACTTACAGGAAATCATGCAGCAAGAGACATTTGCCCTTGCAGGCGACACGCTTAATGAAGAAAAATATGCCTACAAAATCAAACAGGGGTTGCTTGAGCACGGATATAAGGTCTATGCGGTTGGAAAAGAACTGGCTGGTTTTAACGACATTCCAGACGACATTGACATCATCGACCTCTGCATCAATCCGGTCAAAGGACTTTCGCTGATAAAAGAATGCACCAGACCGTTTAAATGCATAGTGATTCAACCCGGTGCGGAAAGTGATGAACTCCTTGCATATCTTGACGAAAAAAAACTTCCCTATATACAAGGCTGCCTGCTCGTAGGATTGAGCCTGTACGCAAAGGACAAAAAAAAGGCGCAGTCATGATTCTTTCCGCAACGTTATCCAAACCGACTTCCGCCGTCCGTGAGACGCTGGGAAATGACTTTATCCGCATAAAGATAAGACTAATCACCGCAAGCAAGGCAAAGAATGCGCAGGAAAAGGCGGCAGCTGACCAGCCCCTCTATTTTGCCGAAATGTTCACTAAAACGCAGGTCTTTCACAAAAAGATGACCGGGGCGGAAGCGGAGGATTTTCTGGCGGCTCATGGGGGAAAGACTTTTCATTCCTGTGTGGAGCGCACGGAAACAGAAGAAATCACCATTCTGGCAAACAAAAAGGGCAAAATTACACGCCTTGTAAAACCGATACTGTCAAAGGCAGCAGACCTGGGGGCAAACAAAACAAAGCCTTACCAGATTGGCGCAATTCCCGCAGCGGGCGGGGCACAAAAGGATTCCGCCCAGGGCAAAACTCTGAACCGCAGCAAAAACTACATCATCCCCGAAGGAAGCCCCGTGCCCTTTCTCGTGCATCTGGGCGTGATGACGGCAGAGGGAAAAGTGATTGCTGCCAAATACGACAAGTTCCGCCAGATAAACCGCTTTCTGGAATACGTGGACGACATTCTGCCCGACGTGCTTGCCGCACGAAAAGACCGCCCCTTAAGCGAAAATTCTCCCCTGCGGGTGGTGGACTTTGGCTCAGGAAAATCCTATCTGACTTTTGCGGTGCAGTACTTTCTGACGGAAGTGCGCCACATTGACTGCGACATAACCGGTCTGGACTTAAAAGAGGATGTGATTGCCTACTGTGCAAAACTGGCTGACCAGTTGAACATCAAGAACCTGCATTTTGCCGTGGGTGACATAGCCCGCTATGGAGAAGACGGCAGGCCGGACATCGTAATTACACTCCACGCCTGCGATACTGCAACTGACTACGCCCTTGATTACGCCGTCCGCCATGGGACCACGGCAATCTTAAGCGTTCCCTGCTGCCAGCACGAACTAAACGGCCAGCTGGACTACAAAAAGAATGCGGCGCAAGAAACAAACAGCGAAGCCCCTTCCCCCTTTGCAGCCCTCTTAAAGCACGGCATCCTGGAGGAACGCTTTGCCGCCCTTGCCACTGATGCCCTGCGGGCAGAGTATCTGGAAGCAGCAGGCTACAAAGTGCAGGTACTGGAATTTATCGACATGGCCCACACACCCAAAAATCTTTTGATTCGCGCCGTGCGGAAAGAAGCGAAAAGCGGAAAATCTGCGGCAGGGGCAGAGGCAAATGCACTCACCAATGCACTGGGGCTGTCGCAGACGCTGGGGAAACTGCTGGGGTTTTAGGGGCTGAAAAGCAAAAATTCTGCCCCAGGAGGTGGGGGTGCGGCACAACAAAGTGTGACGCAGGGGGCGGGCTCGCCCCCTATAATACCCACT
>DFDV01000038.1 GCA_002369025.1 Treponema sp. UBA3819
CCAGATAAATGTGTAGTTGCTTGTGCCACAGCCAGAGTGAATTGACCAGCTGGGGTTGATAACTGCTTCATCATTGTGCATGACGATATGACGGGTTTCCTGAGGTTCACCCATGATATGGAATACAACCTGATCTTCCGGGAAGTCGAAATAGAAATAAACTTCCATGCGGCGTTCGTGTGTATGAGCCGGCATTGTGTTCCAGACGGAACCAGTTTCCAGATGAGTCATGCCCATAGAAAGCTGGCAGGTTTCCAGAACAGAAGGATGAATGTACTGGTTAATTGTGCGGTCATTTGATTCTGCGGCAGAACCCATGTGCAGGTGATTTGCCTGTTCGTATGTGATGATACGGCTGGGATAAGTACAGTGAGCCGGTGTTGAGTTCATGTAGAACTTTGCCGGATTTTTCTTGTCCTTGCTTTCCAGTGTTACTTCTTTTGTACCTGCACCCAGATAAAGTGCATCATAGTGGTTCACTTCAAAAGTTACTCCATCGGCAACAACAATACCGTCACCACCAATGTTAATCATGCCAAGCTCACGGCGCTGAAGGAAGTAGTCCACGCCAAAATCTTTCATTGCGTCAATATTCTTATCAAGCTTGATTTTTTTATCAATCGGCATGGCACCCAGGGTAACAATGCGGTCAATGTGGCTGTAGACTGCCGTTACATCATTCTTTACAAAAATGTTCTGTACCAGAAATTCCTTGCGGATTTCTTCAGTTGTCATGCGCTTAAAAGGCTCTTTTCCTGTTGAATAACGAATGTCCATTATAATCTCCTATAAAACTCCGCCTTAGCGGTCGTGCAGGGGCACGAAATCGCTTGTGGAATATATAATAGACAATTCTACCATATTTTGCAAGGAATGCAAAGATAGGAGAATCTGTTTGAAAAAGAAGCCGGTTTGCACCTGCTTTTGTTCAGGCTCTTCTAGCGGAAAAGAAATGCTGAGGGATTTTCGCTTATCATCAGATTGCAGAAGTCGTTGCTCAGGCTGCTGTCCGCAAAACCGCGCCAGTATTCAAGGGCTCCGTTAATCTTGGTAAGGCAGAGGGGCCAGTCTGTACCGAACATAAAACGATGCATATAACGTGCGCGATTTTCTTCGGTAGCCTTATCCAGAATTTCCATCAGGTCTTTCCAGATATTTGACTTTACACCGCCAAATGAAAAATCACTGTATACATGGGGATAGGTCAGCATCAGATTGAGGATTCTTTCCCGCCATGTCGTCACAGAGCCTGTCATGCGGTCAATGATTTTTTGGGAAAGACTTTTGTCTTTTGACAGTTCAATTCCCTTGTAGTACTGCTGACCAAAATGGGCAAAATCAATGTAGAGGTTGGGATGTTTTTCCAGCACTTTCTCCCAGCGTTCTGGACTGGTAAAAAGATAGGAATCTTCCAGAGAAACCGTACGGAAACCCTGGTCATCACAATGGCTCACAATGGGAACGCCGTATTCTTCACAGAAAGAAAAGAGGATTTCGGTCTTTTCCCGCTGTTTTTCATCATCCGGATAGGGATCAAAACCCATAGGAGGATAGACTTTTACACCACTGAATGCATTTTTATAGGGCAGATGATTTTCATCAAAACGGTCAAGGCCAAGACGCCATTTGCCAACCTGCTTCCAGTCGTCCAGGATCCTGTCTTTATCCGGATTCCAGCCGCTTTTTTTGCCAAAACATGTTTCCAGCAGATTACGGACAAAATCCGCCTCGTAGTTCAGCGGATTTATGCCGATGAAGGGGCGCAGAATGATACGGCTTTCCGGATGAGATTTTTTGTATTCGCCAATTTCATCCAGAATCTGCATGGCCTGCTTAAAAATATCATGTCTGGGAGCTTTTCTGTAACGGCTGGAAAGCGGAATGTCTGCATTAAAATCCATTATCTGAGGACAAAGCACCAGATAATCATAGGTAAGATTTTTACCGCTTCCATTGATATGAATGCCTGTGCCGTTCAGAACGGGAATCAGTTTGCCGTCAGCATATTCGCCCCGCAAATCATCTTCATAGAGGGCGATTTCGTCTGCCGGCATGCGTTCCATGGCATTCAACAGATTGAAGACATCACCTTCGCCACTTAATACGCCTTTTGCGATGTAATCTTTGGCAGACGCAAGGGCAAATACCTCTGCACTGCCACGATTTTTTGCAAGCTCAACATAAGAAGAAAGACATGCATGCTGAAGCGGAATCAGATGCATGTGGGTATCAAAAGCAAAAGTCATGTCAGAAAGTCTCCTGATTAGTGCAAGGCAAAACGAATGCTTACTGCTCCTGACGGAATTGAAGACACAAAGTCGTAACTTCCGCTGAGAGTAATGTCGATAACTGCCAAATCAAATGCAAAACCGCCGTAGAGTACCGGGCGCACATGCTCAAAGAGCCCCTTGTCTGTACCGCCACTGAAATGAGTGGGAAGAATACCGTAGTCTATTGCGTTCTGGATATTGCTGTTTGTCTTTAGGATTTTTGCCCAGTTCGCCTTTGCCTTCCAGTTGACGCTTGAACTGGTGAACATAACGCGGGCACCTGCAAAGGGGACAAAGAAAACCAATTTCTTTGAAACCTGCGCACTCAGTGAAAGGGTTGTTGCGCTAAAGTCCATTTCTGCTGCAGAGCCGTCTTTTTCCGCACCAATGTGACCAGACATGTGGTAGACTCCCAAGCCCACAGACACTTTTGGCAGAATTGCTCCGCCCTTTAGAACAGCATAGCGAATGTCACCGCCAATCGTGAAGAAATCAAAGTAGGCAGGACTTATTGCCTTATCCAGAGCCCCGATTTTTGAAGTATCAAGACCAGAAATAGTAAAGCCTACATCAAAGGGCAGGAAAAATCCGCCAACGCGAAGGTCAACCGTAGCCACAGGGAAGACCATAGTTGAAGGCACGCCACTCATATCCATACCCAGAGCATCACCGGCTGACTTGAGGGAATCCAGTTTTAATTTTGAAACGCCTGCATTAACACCAAAACCAAAATTCGGCTTGGGCAGGATATGTCCAATCCATGCGTCTGCCCACACATTCTGCTGAAGCTGGGCATTGGGAATGACATCTGTCATAACATCAGTCAGATCATTCAGACCGTTAACGACAGTCTTATAAGGAGTTTTTGTGGAAATGCCACTTTTTGTTAGAAAGTCTGTATATGCATCTTTTGCCTGATTTACATATCCACTTGCGGTTGCAGAATTTATGTTTCTTTCTGTCAGCGCTTTTTCAATATCTGATTTATGCTCATTGATTATCGTTGCAAGATCATCAGGAACGGTCACTGTAATCGTTTCGCCGTTTGACCAGTTTAATGTAATATCCTTATCTGCATACGCTGCCGATGCCGCCATAAAGGATGCAATAAGTGCCACTGCAATTACTTTTACTTTCTTCATACTGAAAACCTCCGGTATTGTAAGTTTCGCACTGTTTCTATTTTAACACAAAAGAATGAAAAAACAAGTTCTAGAAGAGGTCACTTTCATTAAATTCTCTTCTTCCGGCCTGCATTGCACGCAAACTTGCCTCATTCAGAGCAGATTCAATCTGCGCCGCGCTTGCACCCTCAAAATGTCTGGCCAGATTCTCCGCAGAAACGCCCGCCTCATGAGGTTTGTTTTTCATGTACATTTCCACCAGCTGCAGGCGTTCTTCAAAATTAGGATAGGGAACTTTTACCCTCAGGTCAAAACGGCCCGGCCTGATTAGGGCTTCGTCCAGCGCGGCGATGGAGTTCGTTGCCGCCACAACAAGAATGCCGCTATTGGGCTGAAAACCGTCCAGTTCGTTCAAAAGAGCTGTTACAATGCGCGTGTTCTCTGTTTCCAGGGCAGAACCGGAATAATTCCGCCGGGTGCCGATGCCATCAAATTCATCAATGAATACAATACAGGGCGCGCATCTTCTCGCCTTCCTGAAGAGGAGTTTTACTTTCATTGGGCCTATCGCCATGAACATGCTTTCAAAATCAGTTGCCTTTGCGGGAATAAAATTTACTTTTGCTTCAGTGGCAAGGGCACGGGCAAAGAGTGTCTTTCCGTTTCCCGGCGCGCCCTCAAGCAGAATACCTTTTGGAGCCCGGACACCTTTTGCCGCAAAGTCCGACGGGTGCCTCATAATCTCCGTCACTCCCAGCATGTATTTTTTCAGGTCATCCATACCCACGATGTCCGAAAAAGAAACTCCCGTATGACGAACCACCTTAAAGGTATTGGGACTTATAAATTTCCGGAAGGCAATAATTATTACGCCAAAGAAAAAGACATAAAAGAAAAGGTCCAGTATCGTAGAAAAAATCTCAGCCCCAGACCGGGACACTTCCACCTGCACGCCTTTAAGGAGCAGATTTTCATACAAGTCAGGAGAATAGGAATTTTCGGTAACATCTGTATATTGGCCTGCGTCCACAGCATGGGCTTTTGGGCGAAAATAAATCTTGTCGCCGTCAATTTTTGCCTTTTCAATCATCCCCTCTTCAAGAAGCTGATGGAATTCGGCATAGGGCATGTGTTTCGTCTTTTCAGCAAGCCCAAGTTCCTGGGGAAAGAAGATGACGGCAAGCAGCAGAATGGCCGCCAGCAGAGAAATTGCAAGAGTCAGTTTTCGTATTGATTTTTTCATAGGGGAAGTATAGCAGATTTTTGCGTCCGCCGCATCACCCAGAGGGGCACTTCCGTCACCAGGATAATCAGCAGAATCATGATAAGGGCATAGGCATAAATATCTTCGTACTCGTTAAAATAGCCGCTGGTATGTACGGCCTTTCCCAGAGAATCCCGGGTCTGCACCAGATATTCAGTAGAAATGACAAGTTTCATGCCCATTCCCACCGCATTGATGTAGGCCTGTTTCAGATAGCCTGCCATAAGGGGAATATAAACTGTAAAGAGAATCCGCAGGGAAAAACTGCCGTTGATTTTGTATACATCAATCAGTTCCGGGTCAATCTGACGGCAGCCTTCACAGGTCGCTTCTGAAATGAGGGGAAGCAGTATGAGGGTTGCTGCGATATAAGGCACCCTGCTGTATCTGGCAAGCACCATGATAATCACCACAAGAACAATCATGGGAATGGAACGGAGCATAATCATGAGCGGCTTTAAGAACTGACGGGCTGGATCCCAGAGACCTTCCACCATGCCGATTGCAATGCCTGCAAGAGTTGAAATAAAAAGAGCAAGAAAAAGATGCGCTATTGTGGTAAAAATCAGTGTGTAGGTATGAGGGGTCCGAATCAGGCGGAAAAATGCCTTGAGAATTTCAAAGACACTGGGAAAGACCAGGGCATCACCCTTTGCCTTTCCCGCCACCTGAATCAGGCAGCCGATAAAAATGATGCCCAGGCAAAATAAAAGACTGTCTTTTGCCCGGTATGCAGAAGCGGACTCTGCCGCTTTATTTTTCTCCATAATAGAAATCATCAGCCGGAACTGAGCCGCCGTACTGCTTTATGTCAATCCGGGCAGTTGTTTCAACCTGTGCCTTTGCTTCTTTTGCACTCAAATAACGGATTGCGCAGTTGGGAATTGCTGCTTCTGCAATTTTTGTGTTGGGAAGAATCTGCAGGCTGACAGCCGCTTTTGCCACTGAAGCAAGGTCGCTGCTGCTCTTTTCACATGACTCCTGAGCCTGAGCCAGAAAAGCCTTAACTTCTTCCGGATGCTGCTCAATGCTTTCTGCCCGGACAAAAAGTCCTGCCTGTGCAAAACCGTCAAAGCCTGTTGCTTTTCTATACAATTCATTGAGTGCGTATGCCGTAATGTTCTGGTTTTTCATGCAGGCTGCAGTAAGTGCCGGTTCTGCGGTCAGAACGATTGCCGATGCATCTGCCAGCAGAAGTCCCTGTGTATTTGCGGCACTTCCCAGATATTGCAGGGCCTTTGGCTTGATTCTGTTCTTTTCCAGTACGGAAAGTGCAATCGAAGCGTTTATGGTATTTTCACCAAAAAGGACGATTTCGTTCTTTTTGATGTCTTTAAGCCTGAAATTTTTGCGCTGAGAAGCAAAATAAAGGTTTCCCCAGGTAACGACTGCTGCAAGTTTGTAGGTAGATTTACCCATTTTGTAGAGTCTGGCACCCGCATTTATGGGAGCAATGATAAAATCTGCCTTTTTGTTTGCAAACTCTGCGGCAATTGTTTCTGCAGCCACATAGGTGTAATCCTGAGGATTTTTTTCTGCCAGAAGAGCCAGTGCAATTCCCGGTGCTCCGTTTGGCGAAGAAACCTTTACCCTGTATGCTTCCTCTGCCCCTGCCGTAAAAATGGCGAACAGAAATGATAAAGTCAGTAGAAGTGTTTTTTTCATGTATTTAAATCCCCTTTTATAATTCCGCTTCAGCAGCAGTGCAGTCCGTAGAAGTTTTTAAGCGCCTGCTGTATTTTTTTCTACCCATGTCTGGATGCCGTTTACCACATCCACATCAATGTCGTGTTCCACCCGGCAGGCATTTTCTTCACACTGTTCTTCAGAAAGACCTGTTATCATGTGAAGGAATTGCGTCAGCAGCTTGTGACGACCATAAATATCCTTTGCCTTTTCAAGACCTGTTTCCGTGAGTTTAATTGTGTTTCCCAGAACAAATTCGATATATCCTTCTTTTTCAAGGATACCCATCGCACGGCTTACGCTGGGACGAGAGACATTTAATTTATGTGCTACATCAACAGAACGGACAAAACCATTTTCTTCCTGCAGGCGAAGAATTGCTTCGAGATAATCTTCTCCCGATTCGTACATTTTCACATTTCCCCTTAGACTGTTTCCTAATTATAATATACCAAAAAGGTTACGAATCGTCAAAAGAATTTAGCCTATGCTAACGAATTGCACCGGGAATGATGCTCTGGGCATTACGGGCAGCGCACCAGTTTGCATTCTTTAAGGCAGATGAAAAATCTTTTACTTTCAGATATTCATTCAGGAAGCCGGCTGCAAAAGCGTCGCCACAGGCAGTTGTGTTTACGGGATGGAGTTTTTCTACCGACTGGCGGAAAAGTTTGCCGTCATTTGCCGCAATCGTGTCTTCCGTACCACGCGTTACAATGATAATATTGTGCAGTTCCGCACTCTTTGCCGTAACTGATGCAATAAGTTCTTCTTCGGAAAGTGCTTTTTGTGCAAAGGTACCGCAATATTCATCCTGATTGATTTTTATGATTTGAGGCGTGCAGCTTTGCAGTGTTGTGAGCAGGTCTTTTCCCCAATAGTCTACCAGAACAATTTTACCGGCTTTAATGGCGGCTTCGCAGATGCGGGCACAAATATTTGCAGACCACTGTGCAGGACGGCTTCCCGCAAAAAGCAATGCGTCTCCAATCTGCATATATTCTTTTACCGCTTCCAGCAGTTCTATCTCTGCTTCTGCTCCAGCCAGATGGTAAGGATCAGCCGGCTCATCCGCAACAATTTCCGTTGTAGTTGCATGGGAGTCATCCAGAAGAGTCCAGCAGCTGCGTGTTTTTCCAGTGATGTAAACGGGATGAACATGCAGTGCGTCATCATGAGAAACCAGCTCCATAAAGTGGTCTGCGTTTTTATTGCCTACGGGACAAAGGGCAATTGAAGAACCCGGATCCAGCTGATTAAGGACGCGGGAAGCATTGAGGGCTTTTCCACTGGCATCTTCGCGCCAGGTTTTTGTGCGGTTCACCGCATCTACAGAAAACGCATCAAAACAAAGGGTACGCTGTATTGTGGCGCTCAGACAAACGCAAAGAATTCTCATGCTTCTATTATGGTACAAAAGGAAATCTTTTGCAATGCAATTATGCAAGTGTGGCACATATTCAGACAGAAGGTTCATCTTCTTTGCCTTAAAACTGTATAAATATTCATATTTATTGCATATCCATTGACCAAAAATACATATCTTTCTATAATATTGCGTGAGGGACAAGGGCGATCTACATGCTGTGTCCCTTTATTTTTTGGAGGTTTACCATGAAAAAATTATTTGTTCTGGCAGCGGCTCTTTCTGCTCTGTTTGCTTTTGTATCCTGCAGCAAAAAAGTTGAAGCAGGTGAATTCACCATTGAAAAAGGCGTCCTGAAAATCGGTATGGAAATCGGTTACCCGCCCATGGAATACTACGATGCAGATGGAAAGACTCCTGTAGGATTCGATATTGAACTGGGAAAAGCAGTTGCAGAAAAACTCGGCCTTAAGGCTGAATTCATAGATACCGCATGGGACGGAATTTTTGCCGGCCTGGAAACAAGCAAGTACGACTGCGTTATGTCTGCCGCTACAATTACCCCTGAGCGTCTGGAATCAATGGAATTCTCTGTTCCTTATGTAGGAAACGGCCAGGCTATTGTAGTTCGCTCAGAAGGTGACTATAAGCCCGATAATCTGGATGCACTCGCTGGAAAAACAGTTGCATATCAGGCAGAAACAACTTCTGATATCTTTATGACAAAACTCGCCCAGCAGGGACTCAAATTTACTCCCGCAGAGTTTGACAAAGTTATCAACGCATACGACGAACTTAAACTGGGACGCTGCGATGCAGTTATCAGCGATGCTCTGGTTTATGCAAACTACAAGGACGACCCGGCATATACTTCAACCTGGACTGGTTCTGCTGATGAATTCTTTGGCGTAGCAATCCGCAAGGGAAACACAGACCTGCTGTCCAAAGTAAATGCAACAATCAAAGAAATGATTGCTGACGGAACGATGAAAGAAATCTATGTCAAAGTATTTGGCGTAGACCTGACAGACACCGTACAGTAAGAGATTTCTCCACTATTTTAAGGGAATATTATGACCGCTTTACAGAAAATTATTAACTGGATCCCCGCGCTTTTAGACGGCGCAAAAATCACCATTCTGCTTACACTCACTTCGGTGGCGGCAGGCATTGTGCTTGGTCTCTTTCTGGCGCTGGGAAAAATGTCAAAAAAAGATCTGCTCAAAAAAGTATGCAGTGCCTATATCTTTTTCTTCCGTGGTACACCACTTTTGATGCAGCTGTATTTTCTGTATTTCGGTCTGCCCAAACTCTTTCCCGGACTGACCCTCAGGAATAAATTCCTTGCCGCCTTTATCTCCTTTGCCTTAAACTCAGGTGCATATATGGCGGAATACATTCGTGCGGCAATTCTGTCCATCGACAAGGGACAAAATGAAGCAAGCAAGGCTCTGGGCTTTAACTACTGGCAGACCATGGCCCTCATCATTGTGCCCCAGTCAATCCGCCGCCTCATTCCTTCCATCGGTAACGAATTCATTATGGTCTTAAAGGATGCTTCTCTGGTTTCACTCATCGCACTGGAAGATATCACCAAGGTAACCCGCAGTATTGCATCTTCCAGCGGAAACGAACTGGTCTATATCCCGGCCATGATTCTCTATCTGATTATCACCGCAGTCTTCAGTTTTGTATTCAATAAGACTGAAAAACGCTATTCAGTATACGAGTAAGAGGTGCAGGAGAAAGCTATGAGCATTATTAAGACTGAAAATATCGATGTTTCCTTTGGCTCCTTGCATGTACTCAAGGGTGTATCGCTTACTGTTGAGCCTAAGGAAGTTGTCTGCCTTATCGGTCCCAGTGGCGCAGGAAAATCAACCTTTTTGCGCACTCTGAACCGTCTGGAAAAATTTGATACCGGTAAAATCTTTGTTGATGATAAGCTGCTTGACCAGTACGACAATGGAAAGCATACCTACTCCATGCCAAAACATGAACGTGCTCAGGTGCTTCTGGAAATGGGCATGGTCTTTCAGCGCTTTAACCTCTTTCCCCACAAAACTGTACTTGAAAACGTAATGATTGCGCCAATTCATGTACGCAAGGTTTCGCGGGCAGAGGCAAAAGAACGTGCGCTGGATCTGCTTGCACGGGTTGGCCTGGCAGATAAGGTAAATGAATATCCCAACAAATTGAGTGGCGGGCAGCAGCAGCGTGTTGCCATAGCGAGAGCCCTTGCCATGGAGCCAAAAATCATGCTCTTTGACGAACCCACCAGCGCACTCGACCCGGAACTGGTTGGCGAAGTTCTTTCCGTCATGAAAAAACTGGCAGAAGACGGCATGACCATGATTGTCGTAACCCACGAAATGGGTTTTGCCCGCGAAGTTGCAAACCGCGTCATTTTTATGGAAAGCGGAACTATTGTTGAAGAAGGAAAACCAAATGAGATTTTTGGTGCGCCCAAGAGCGAGCGCCTTCAGCAATTCTTAAAAAGCGTCCTGTAAATCTTTTCCGTTCAGGATTTTTTCAATAAGAGCCCCCTTTCTGTACACCAGTTTGAGTGAAAAGAAGGGGGCATTTTCTTGCAGGAGGCGGAAAAAAATCTTATCTCCCTCCCACAGATTCAGTTCTGGAATTTTTTCAAAAGCTACCCATTCCAGTTTGCCTTCATCACAGGAAATCATTTCTCCGGAAAAGCCCGTCGCCGTGTAGAGGCACATATATTCCGGCGGGTCATCATCAGAAAGAAAAGTAACCAGACCGCGGAAACGATATTCCGTCAGAGTCAGTCCGGTTTCTTCCTTTACTTCCCTCAGCAGACAGTCTTCCGGGCTTTCTCCGCCTTCAAAATGTCCGCCCACGCCAATCCATTTGTCACGGTTGATGTCATTTTTCTTGCTCACGCGATGAAGCATGAGATAAGAACCGTCTTTTTCTATATAACAGAGAGTCGTGAGCGGAGACGGCATCAGTTTTTTGCCGCCTTCATTTTTGCAATAAGGTCTTCGCCATAAACGGTAGCAAATGTATCCAAAACACCTGCTGTTGCGGCGGCAAATTCCTTAAGGTTGGGGTTGGTAATGGTCATGCCGGCATTGCGCAGACGAGAAACAAAGGATTCTGTCTGGTTCTTCACCAGCTGCCTGTTCAAATCCTGTGCCTTTATTGCGGCATCAATCAGAATCTGGCGGTCTCCCTCTCTCAGTGCATCCCACAAAGATTTGCGGATAACAAGGGGCATGGCATCATAACTGTGGTTTGTAATAGCCAGATATTTCTGCTCCTCATACAGTTTGCTGTTGTAGATAACTGGAATAGGATTTTCCTGAGAGTCAAAAAGTCCATCGCGCAGGGCCGCTTTCAGTTCGTTAAAGGCATAAGGCTTGGGATTTGCTCCCAGTGTAGACATTGTTTCCATAACGATTTGGTTTGGCGGCGTACGGATATTCAGGCCTTTCATATCTGCCACGGACTTGACCGGTCTGTTTGTAGTTGTTACGCAGCGGAAACCGTTGTCATAGTGAGAAAGAACAACGATGTTAAAGGGCTCAAGGGTTTTGTTCACTTCTTTGATGATGTCACTATCCATGAATTTCCAGGCTGACTCAAAATCTGAGAACAAGAAGGGCATGGCAGAAACACCAAGTTTTGTAGCATAGACGGCAAAATTTCCCGCAGAGGAAACAGTCATGTCTACCCTGTCATTAATGACGCCCTCAATCAGTTCGGCATCGCTTCCCAGTTCACCGTTGGGATGAATGGAAATGCTGATTCTGCCGTTTGAGTTCTGTTCCACTTCTTCCTTGAAGAGTTGTGACGCTACGCCACGGGGGTCTTCTGCATTAGTTGAAAATCCCAGGGCAATGGTCACTTTCTCAATTTCCTGAGATGCTTCCTGGGACTCTGCTCCAGATGCAGCCTTCTGCTGTTTTTTACACGCATTGAGGGACAATACGGCAACCAGACACATCGCACATACTAACAGTTTCTTAGCCATAGACTGATTCTCCTGCTTCTTTCATAGTATTTTCGTCAAAGATGGCAAAACTATTCTTGCCATTTTCCTTTACATGATACAATGCGGCATCTGCCCGCTTAAAGAGTTCCTTGTAA
>DFDV01000223.1 GCA_002369025.1 Treponema sp. UBA3819
AGATGCTCATCGGACATGATGACGTTATTTCCCTTTCTGTAGGTGAACCTGACTTTCCTACCCCCTGGGTTATCCGGGAAGAAGCCTATTATCATCTGGAAAAAGGTCACACCTCATACACATCAAACTGGGGTCTCATCGAACTCAGGGAAGAAATCGCCCGCTATATGGAGCGCTACAACCTCTACTACAATCCCAAAAATGAAATCCTCGTTACCGTTGGTGCAAGCGAAGGCGTAGATGCCGTTCTGCGTGCCATTCTCAATCCCGGTGACGAAATCATTGTCGTGCAGCCCTGCTATGTAAACTACACTCCGCTTGCCGTACTTACCGGCGCAAAAGTCATTCCCGTGGACACCAGCGTAAACGGATTTTATCCCACGGCAGAACAGATTCAAAAGGCCATCTCGCCCAAAATAAAAGCGGTCATGATTTGTTCCCCCAACAATCCCACAGGTACGATGATTCCCGCTTCCGAACTGGAAAAAATTGCAAAAATCCTCGTAGAACGCCAGATCTGGTGTATCAGCGATGAAATCTACTGTGAACTCGCCTACGACGGAACAAAACACACGTCAATCGGCTCCTTCCCCGGCATGAAAGACTATGCCATTATTCTCAACGGTTTTTCAAAGTCGTTCGCAATGACCGGCTGGCGTATCGGCTACATTGCCGCTCCCTCAGACCTTCTGGGGCAGATTGTAAAACTCCACGGCTACAACACCATCTGTGCACCGATTTTCAGTCAGTATGCCGCTGCAGAAGGTCTGCGCAACGGCTGGTCAGAAGTAGAAAAAATGCGCATTTCTTACCAGCAGCGCCGCAACCTCATGTACAAGGCCTTCACCGACATGGGACTGCCCGTACCGGAACCAACTGGCGCATTCTACATGTTCCCGGATATCACTTCCACCGGGCTTTCCAGTGAAGAATTTGCTACACAACTTTTCCAGAAGCATAATGTGGCCGTTGTTCCCGGCAGCGTATTCGGAGAGGGCGGCGAAGGTCATATCCGCTGCTGTTACGCCACTGCCATAGACAAAATTAAGATTGCCCTGGACAGAATTCATGAATTCGTTGATGAATGCAGGAAATAAACGCATATAGTCAACTTTTCTATAAACTCTGCCGATAATAGAAAGAGATGGAACTGCTCATTGCCGCTGCCGTCGTTTTTGGAATTATTGCGCTCGTTCTTTCGATTGCAACAAGAAAAAAGGGCGGTAAAAAAGGAAAACAAAAATCTCGGTCTCAAATCATCAAGGAAGCCAGCCGAAAACTGGCACAGGACCCTCATAACCCGGAGGGTCTTATTCCGCTGGGAGAACTCTACTACACCGAGCACAACTGGGAAAAAGCCTACGAAATTTATGACACGCAGATGAAAGTCGCCCCTGCCCGCAAAGAAATTGACGGCTATCTGGCAGGTCTCCGTCTGGGCATCTGCGCACTCAAACTGGGAAAGGTTGATGAATCTTTTGGCGGTCTTACCTTTGCCTACAATGTGCGCCCAAATGATTTTGAAGTAAACTATTATCTTGGTCAGGCCTGTTATTCCAAGGAAGAATACGACAAGGCAATCCCCTGCTTTAAGAAAGCACTGGTCATCAAGCCGGAAGCCACAAATATCAACGCAAAACTCGGACTGTCACTCTACAAGGGAAGCCATTTTAAGGAAAGTCTGCCCCACCTCAAGCACGCACTCGACGAAACTCCCGACAACAAGGAAGTTCTCTATTCTATGGCAGACGCCATGCAGGAATGCGGCTACGGAGACAAGGCAATCAGAGTTTTCATGCACCTGCGCCCCGACCCGGAATTTGGCGCCCGTTCCTGTCTTGCAGCCGGAGTCTATCATTCCCGAACCCAACAGACAGACAAAGCCCTGCAGGATTTTCAGATTGGCCTCAAGCACCAGAACACACCCGATGACATCCGCCTTGAACTTCTCTACAATCTTGCAAACATCTATTTTGAGCAGAATTCCATTGCAAACGGCATCAAGGCCCTGAGGGAAATTCAGCTGGTTAATCAGACCTACAAGGATGTTCCCCAGCTCATGCAGCGCTATGCCGAACTAAACCAGAACAAGAATCTACAGATTTATCTGATGTCGCCCACCAGCGATTTTGTTGCCCTCTGCCGGAAAGTAGTAGAATCCTATTACAAAAACTCTTTCGTCAAGATAAATGACATTTCCGTCAAACCGGACTCTGTAGAAATTACCCTTTCTGTTGAAACTCCCAAATGGGAAGACACTGAAGTATTCCGCTTTTACCGTAGCAGCGGTTCCACAGGCGAACTTCTTGTGCGCGACTTCCATGCCAAAGTTTCAGACTCCAAGGCTGACCGCGGCGTATGTTTTACCGCAGGTTCCTACACGGAAGAAGCCAAACGCTATTCAGAAGGACGCCCCATCGACCTGGTTGAAAAAGAGGGCCTTGTCAAAATCCTCAAGCGTATTGCCGTAAACTAGTTTTTGCTGATAATCACCAGATTTCTTTCCCGCTCTTCTTCAAGACCCGCATGCTCAGTTAAAAAGGGCACAGTGAGGGGCCGAACAGTATAGGCTGGTACAAGGGGAAGGGCCTGCATTTCTTCTTCAATTTTTTCGCGCCGGGCCTTATAGGCTGCCAGACAGCCGCCGTCTTTAAGAATCCTCAGCAGAACCTTTGTCATTTTCTTTTCCAGGGGACGGAATGCGCGAAAAACGGCAATGTCAAAACGCCTCTGCTCCAGCCTTTCCGCCTGATTTTCTTCTACCGTCACATTATCCAGCTGTAAAATGTCTGCACAATGACGCAAAAAATCAACCCGCTTTGTCATTCTTTCCACAAGCACAAATTTTCGTTCAGGAAAAGCCGCTGCCAGAGGAATACCGGGAAGCCCCGCACCGCTACCGATGTCGGCAAGCACAATGTTTTCTGCACCGGAAGAAATGCGCTTTTCTATCAGACGGGAAATTTCTGCCACTCCGCTCAGGCTGTCAAAAATGTGGCGGATTGCAATCTGGTCATATTCATCGGTATTGATAAGGTCAAATTTGGCATTGTATTCCTGCAGGGTACGGATATATGCATCCATTTTTTCTTCCAGATGAGGAAGTCTCAGCTGAAGCAGTCCCTCTTTCAGTATGCTCATGGTCTTCCCCTACTGCATGGAAAGCAGCATATCCAGATTCAAGTCCGCTTCTTTTAACCGCATGGAAATAAAGTTACCCGTGCGCTCAGCCGTAAGTCCTTTTCTCTGAGACAGCTGATACAAAGATGAATAAGAATTGGAAGCATCCTGTATCACTTCGGGCGTTACCGTATAGCGGGTAATTCCTTCTGAAGCACCCTTTGCCCTGAAAAGAAGATAAAATGTTTCGCTGTGATTTTGGCCTTCGTTCATATATTTCCGGTCGCCAGTCAGCAGAAAGGAGCCGTCAGATTCCTGTGTTGAAAAGAAAACATCCCGGCAGCTTGAAAGCAGGTTCTGGCCGTTCAGCGTAAAGCGCAGGATTTTTGAACCATTTTTTCCTTCCTGTGTAAATGAAGCTGCCGTTTCCCGATTATTTTCCCCGGCAAATTGATTCTTCATTTCAGTCAGCTGACTTAAAATCTGCTGCAGTAGAATGGAATCTGAAGAGTCTTTTGCCCCAGACGCATTTGCCGCAAGTGAATTACCTGAGAGCAGTCCGGAATATTTTCCCAGAAGGCCTTTGCTGCTCAGCAGAGACAGGTCAGAAGCCGTAAGCCCCGCAAGAGCACTGTTTTTCGCAGCCAGCCCGCTTTCCTGTGACTGTACCGGATTGTTCTGTGCAGAAAGATTTGCCTCATCCTGACTTGCGGGGGGCACAGTCTGCTTCATTCTGTTTGCAAGTCCGTTCCTGATTCCGGGGTATGAGCCATGATAAAAATTCGATGAACCGGGAACATAATAATCATTTCCGATTGAGGGAGCCGTAACGGTAGGCATGGTGGGAGCGGACACCGATGGCAGAGACAGCGGAGAAACGCTTACCGCAGAATGAGACTGTGCAAATAGTCCGCCTGCACAAAAAATTGCAGCCGCAGTCAAAAAAATTCTAGAGGCTCTCAAGGCTTTCCTCAACATATTGCAGGCGCTGCTGCAGTGCTTCAATCGTTTTTTCAAGACGATTCTTTTCTTTTTCAAGTTTAGTGCGCGGGTCATCTTTGCTGACTTTTTTCTTCATCAGTTCACGCACAGTATCCGGGGCTTTTCCCGCAAGAATCTGCTGTTCGGCAGACTGACGCTCATCCGGCTTTTTGAGGGCTGCAACTTTCTTCATGTTGTCAAAGCCCAGAGCCGGATTTACCGGCACCATTCCAACGCGTGTAATGTCCCGGGCAGAATTACGGGGCAGACAGAGTACGCGGTCAATATAATCTTCGTAGCGGATATTTTCTTTTTCGCAGATTGCATGTGCCTGAGAAAGCAGCCTGCCAAATTCCTGCATCAGTTTTCCGTCTACTTCCAGATAGTCCCGGCGGATTTTTTCAGTCAGTTCTTTCAGTTCGGGGTAATCATCCAGATTCAGCTTATAGATACCCAGTTCTTCCGCCTTCTGCAAAAGTTCATGAAAGCGTCCCCAGAATTCAGCATTGTGTACGCGGCCAGCCTTAAATGGAACTCCCGCACTCTCTGCAATTTTCTGTTCGTTAATCAGATGATGAGTATATTCGTGAATTGCGGTATAAATCAGCTGGTTATCCGTCTTAAAATTCTTATTGTGCAAAAGGATTTCACGGCTTTCCGGTTTGTAAAGACCATTTACGCGGGTACTTTCTTTTCCCGTCATTACTACTGTAAAATCGAGCTCCGTATTCTCTATCTTCAGGAGCATTTCTTTAATCTGTTCGTTGTCCATGGGGCTAGTATAGCAGATAGAACAATGTTGTGCTATAATAAAACAATAGGAGGTGCGTGTATGGCAACAAGGATCCGTTCTCTCAAAGATGTTCCCGAAGGCAAAGGTAAACAGGTGCTTATGCGGATTCTCAATTCGCCGCGTGCCGACATGGAAAAATTGCGGAAAATCGCCGAAGAATATGAAAACTGGATTGTTGAAGAACGAAGGCGAGAAGAGGCTGAGCAGCAAAAAAAATGAATATTCTTCCATTACAGACAAGCTCATTTGTATATGAACATCTTTTTGACTCACCGAAAAACCTAAGCAAAATCAAGCATTTTACCGTGGCAAATGAATCAGGATTAGGCTTAGTAAGTTATCTCAACAATGTCGCCCCCTCTGACGAAGAAGATAATTCCGCACGAACGTACATTATAAAAGATAATGAAACAGACGAAATTGCTGGGTATTTCTCCCTACGCGCGGGGCTTTTTACAATTAATATTGAAGATGACTATTTCTATTCCGTTCCAGCGGCAGAACTTTCTAATTTTGCCGTCAATGATTCTTACCGAAAAAAGCATCCGTACCGCAAAAATCTTGGTTCAACTATATTTTATGAATTTGTCCTTCCGCTTGTACACTATTTAAAAGATTTCATCGGTATTCAAGCAGTATATATCTATGCGCTTCCACAAGACCGTTTGATTGACCACTACGGCACGATGGGATTTCTACGTTTAAGTGAAGAGGACGAAAAATTTGTCCACGAACATGTAAAACCAAAATATGATGATACCTGTATTTTTATGTACCAGATGCTATAATTTTTTAGTCCAAGTGCCCCATCGCATCCAGAATAATTGAGCCTGCCACCGTGGCAGCGGTTTCAGTACGAAGCACACGCACGCCCATGCCGCAGCGGGTATATCCGCTCTGCTCCAAAAGCATACGCTCCCTGTCCGTCCAGCCGCGCTCACTGCCGATTGCCGCGACAACAGGTCTGCAGACGGCGGCTTTCTCCTGTTCAGCAGCATGACTACCGTAAAGAAAATCATGCAGACTCATTGCGGGGCGAATGTTATCCAGTGCGATTTTTGCGGGCGACAGACTTTCATCGCCCCCTGCATTTCCCTGCTGACCACAGACTGCATCCAGACATTCTCCGAGCGTAACATGCATGTGCAGTTCGGGAACATGTGTGCCTGCCGCCTGTGCGGTTCCGTCCAGAAGCATCTGATAGGCAGCGCCTTTTTCCACCAGCGAACTTTTCATATAGGATTTGTCTCCTAGTTCTGTTCCCGTGAGGTGAACGGCACAGACTCCCAATCCCGCCACGTCACGCAGGAGACGGCGCAACTGAATGGGACGGGGAAAACCGATTATCATGGTAAGCGGGTACAGGGGCTTTCCATCGGACTGGGGCAGAAAATCAAAATACAGTGCGCCTTCGTTATCCTCACCTTTTGGCACAATCTTTGTAATCGTCGCTATTCCCGCCTTTCCGCCGATAATGCCCGCGTCAAAAGTGTCACCCACGCCCTTGTGCAGCACTTTTACAATGTGTTCCCTGCGCTCATCATGTTTTGCAAGGGGTTTAGAAATTTCAGATTCAGTAAAAAGACAGATATTCACGCCAGAATTCTACCTTTATTATGCTCAAATTTCAATAATTTGCTGTTATCTCATTTAAAAATCATTGTTTATAGGGTATACTTATTGCACTATATGTAGCGAGGTTACTATGAAGCGGATTATTTGCTATGCACTTGTTGCAGGAACTCTTTTAACACTAAGTGGCTGTACTGATATTTGGGATAACCTTACTAACAATTCTAACAGTTCGCCTGAAAGCAATCAATATGGTACACAGACCGCAACGGATACAGGTGTGAAAGCCAACTACACAAGCGGCTCCCCCATCACTGTTGCCCCAAGCACAAAAACACTTACTGTAACCGGCAATCTTCTTGGCGGAAAAACCGTCTATCTTGCAAAGACAAACCCTACTGGCACGCTTATCTCAAAAGACTACACCCGCTATATAGAAAAAGTACCTTCAAACAACATCACGCTCTACACCTCCAGCCGTGCGGCGGAAGCACAGGATGCTACAATTCAGGACGCTCCTCATTACTGTGGCTTTGTCCATCAGGATTTTTCTTTTCCCACGCTTGACTCCTCAGCCCGGGCTACTTCCTCTGCTACGACAATTATAGACCGCCGTAATTCTCAACTTGAATTGGTCGTAGACGAAACAACAAAATACATCTGGATGGAACAGACAGAAAACTGGAGCAGTGCAAGCGACTTTAGTAAAAAAAGCACGACGCTGAGGGCAAAAGGCACCTATTGCAACGTATGGGTTGATGACGACTGCTATACTACGAAAGAAGCCAGCGGAAAAAGAATAACCTCAGCCATGGCAGAAGAAATGGCAACATACTTTGATGCCATTCATAATCTGGAGACAAAACTATGGGGCGCTGAATCCGATCGCATTATGTATTATGATTCTGCCGCCGGCGATTTGACCACAAAACCCATTACCTATCTTGATAATACAGGCGGAAAAGTCAATCTGGTTGTCATGGACGTAGGAAACACCTACAACAGCAAAACGGGTGAAGATAAAGGCGATACACTGGGCTACTTTGCTCCAAAAGACTATTTTCCCAATACAACTGACATACGGGCATTGGGGTATAATGGCAGTTGGTCTTACGGCCATTCAAATGAAGGCAAATACCTTTATATTAATGCCGCCACATGTGTCAGCGCACCAGCCAATCTCCGCACTATCATCACCCATGAGTACCAGCACCTTATAACCTTCGGCCTGCAGACCATGGCACTGATGGAAAGCCGCAGCATATTGGTTACGTCAGGTTCTGCCTATTATGAGATGATGGCAATGGTTGGCGAAGATTTCATTAAGGAGTATACAAATGCAAACTATGCGGACTTTACCAATGACAACACGCCATTTGCCTGGCGACTTCCCTATTTCAATGCCGGATATTATCTTTCTGGCATTGAATACAACCTAACGAGCGTTTCGATTTCTTATGCGGTAAACTACACCTTTGGTGCCTGGCTTGCCCGCAAGTACGGGGGTGCGAAACTGATGCATTACATGGAAATAAATCCAGCGGTTTCTGGGTCGGGCAGTAAGGCATCCATAGATGACTATGCGACGATAGTAAAAGCCGTAAACTGGGCAAACAATACGTCAAAAACAATGGAGACCCTGCTCAAGGAATTTGCCTATGACTGCGTTATACCCAACAGCATCAGCGGCACTAATGGACTTATGAAAAGCACTTCGCTTGCGAGCAGCGACAGCCTCTATTGTTCAAGTCCCGCCTACGCTTTTCCCCTTATGCCAGTAGACTTGTGGAATCTCAGTTCATACATAAGCGTAACCGAAAAGAATAGAAATTCACTGACCGGCCCGACACTCCTTGCCCATAATCAATACATAACATCTGGCATCCGTCCCTACGGCATGGAACTGAACAAAATCGGCACGATTGCTACAGGTGCAACGAGTATTACGCTCACCTTTAACGATAAGTCGGCCTCCTCCCTCAGAACCTACCTGATTATTGAATAGGAGACCGGCATGAAGAAAAGGATTTTTGCACTAGTGACGATTTTTGGATTTGCCCTTCTGTTTACGTCAATGGGTACAAACAGGATGGCCTCGGTAAAAGGTCACATCAACTACTACGGAAACGCCCCTTTTGCCGTGCCGGGATTCAAGACTGACAAAGGAGAAATCCTCGCCATGGAAGTTGCTCCTGAGGCAAAAATCACCTTCAAAGAAGTGCTGGATATGCAGGGACACTATCTGCAGCTGAACGGTAAGCTGGAAAAGGCAGATTTGGGCAGTCAGCCAATCGGTGCCAAGGGAAAATTCATCATCTATTCATACAAGGACATTTCCGTAAAGGAAAAGAAGTCCAAAAAATAGGAAACGGCCGCATCCAGTGCCGCAGTACCATACAAAGTTTGCGCTGCAAACATTTTATAGGAGAAGACTTATGCAGTTTAATGCAGTTACCGATTCATTCACACTGACCAACGGAGTGCAGATTCCCTGTATCGGTTTCGGCACCTGGCAGTCAGAAGACGGCGATGAAGCCTACAATGCCGTAAAGACTGCACTGGAATGCGGCTACAGGCACATAGACACGGCCGCGGCATACGGAAATGAAAAAAGCGTTGGT
>DFDV01000062.1 GCA_002369025.1 Treponema sp. UBA3819
CAGCGAGAAATGCGTGAGGCCGAGGCGAAAGGGCTCAAGGCCGGAATGGAACAGGGGCTTCAGCAGGGCCTAGAACAGGGCGAACGAAGGAAGGCGGTGGAAGATGCCCGGCGGATGCTGAAAACTGGCAAACTTTCTCCAGAAGAAATTGCAGATATCACTCAGCTTTCCATTGAAGAAATCAGGCAAATGCAGGAAAAAACCACTGATTAACGCAGGTTTTCACAGATAAGGCATAAAAAGGGGAAAGCGACACCTTAAAAAGGTTTCTCTTTCCCCTTCTCGCGTTTTACACGCTCACTTCCCTTTTTTCTTCCAAAGGGTGGACTACTGCTCTACTTCCCAGACACCAGCGCCTGCGTTTGATTTAACATCACTTACCAGATTGTCATCTGCTGCCGCAGCTTCGTAAGTGTATATTGTTGATGGTGTCCAATTTGCAGAAGAATAAGATGTTGTCGATGTGTTTGTCGCATCAAAATTATCTACAGCTGTCAGGCAGCCGTCAGCATATCCACTCTTCGTATACTTTTCATAAGCCTTTTTTGCTGTCGAACTGAAGTAGTTTTTCTCGGAATAAACCTGTGATTTAGTTCCTACACCGATACAATATGAACCTATGGCTTCATAATAATTATTAAACAGATGTACCTGACCAGAACGAACACGAGGTAATCTTTGTGTACAACCATTGTAATAATTATGATGGAGTGTAACTTTCAGTTTGCCGTCATCTTCTGATTTTCCATCACTGTTGCCAATCAATGTAGTCTTATCATGATTTTCAAACTTATTATACGACAAAGTTACATAATTTGACCCATTGACAACATCCAAAAGACCATCATAGGTAACCCAGTTTTCTGTTCTGCTGCTGTTGTTTACTGAAATTTTTGCATATGTATGCTCACTATCCCCGATTGTACAGTGATCAATCCAAACGTATGTCGAATTAGTTATGACAACGTTGTCCCATTCTGCATTGAAATTATTCTCACTTGACTGATACCATGACGGGAAGTAGTCGTAGGCATCTTTTATTGTGAGATTCCGGATAACAACATTTGTCTTACCAGAAATGGAGAGTACACCATTCTTTACGCCGGCATTTGCCGTTTTTCCAATAATAGACGTATTAGAAGGTATCGTCATCTGCATCGTAGCTTTTTGTTTAACAGAACAGGCAGACTGCACCCCTGCTAATGTTGATGCACTACCATCTGTACAAGACGCACCAAATTTTGTCTGATAATCCGAATAATCTGTATAGTCCGATCCATACCCAGCCTCTTTAATGAAATCATATCCTGTTTTGCCATTACACAAATCGATTTCACCTGTAATGTATATTATTCGTGAACTTGCTGATGCTTTTAATGCAGACACTAATTTATCATATGTGTCAACATTATCATAAACTGTTCCACCAGCACCACCCCATGTAGTTGGCGCTCCAGTATAACTTGCCCAACCAGTCGGTACATCTGAAAGGCTAATCTTCGGTGTGCTTCCCGCTTCCCTTACGGTAACTGTATAGTCTGTACTGGAAACGCCATCTACGCTTGCCTTAACTGTTACAGTACCAGCAGTAACGCCTGTAAGGGTGATGGTATTTGTTGTTGAGCTAGTATAGGTAACAGTTCCCGTGCCATTTGTGACCATCCATGTATAGGCGCCTGTCGTTGACACATTTGGCTTTGCCGTGAGGGTAAGAGTTTTTTCAACAGTAACGCTTGTGCCTCCGCTAATTGTTACGGAGGAGAGTTCTGTAGTATCCTTTGCAATCGTTATCGTATTAATAAATGTCTCATTTGAGGCACCTATGTAAATAGTTGTATTATTTGCAGTAAATGACTTTGTATATGTAAAATCTGTAGATGAGGCTAACGCATAGGTATCCACAACTGATGATGAATCACTCAAAGTAACCTCAAGATTTCTAGCTGTACCGCCGTTATTTCTACCTTTAAGTGTTAAAAGCACATTTCCTGTTACGCCTGTAATTTTGAGCGCATCATATTTTATACAAAGTCCCTTGCTTGAATCATACTTATAACTCGGTGTATTCTTACTTGCTCCAATCTTAGTTCCAGAAGAAGTCAGTGTTAAATTAAGAATAGCTTTGCTACCTGCAACGACTGCATCAGAAGCAATTGCGGCAGCACTTGTGCCGATTCCAGAGAAAGGAGCATCTGACCTTGATGTTAAAGTCCAAGAATCTTCCGTAACACTTCCAGAACTTCCGCCACCGTTTGCCGGCACAAGGCTAATCAGATAAAGATATGTATTTCCTGTCGCAGTAAGTGCTACGCAAGAAACACCTTCGTAGGTAGTCAAGTCACCTGCGGCAACCGTAATTTCTGTTGTTTTTTCAGTTGCAGTCGTTCCGCCCAAGGTATAGGTATTTGAGTACAATGTGACGGAAATTTTGTCTCCTGCGCTTGCCGGAATATATGCTTTTGTACCAGAGTTAAACTGTGCATCAGATCCGCGAGTGCTCAATTTTCCATTTGTCGCGTCTACATACAGAGTTCCTTTTCCTGCAGTTGCTGAAATCGTACCTTTATTTTTCTGATACTCTGTTCCAGATGCAATCGCAGTGAAATCCCACTTAATCGTAGTGCTTGTGCTTGTATCCGGCTCAGTAAAGGCATTGTTCTTTGAGGCATCTGCCGTTGCCGCAAAAGCAGTCTCAAGTGAAGTCAAATCCCATTTTGCAGACTCTGTCTGATAAGCAGAGTAATCCGTATTGTAGAGGCGGTTCAGAATTGCGTAGCGGCCGTTATATTCCATACTGTAAAGTGCAGCTGTCATTTCTCCGGCGTACTCTGTAGTAACAGGGCTTATTCCTGTATATCCGTATGTCTTCCAGCCTACATTTACGTTACCGTTCGTATCCTTTGCGATAAAGCGGGGATATTTCGCATCCGTTGCCAACCACAAATAAGAACTTACTTTTGCAGAAGAATCAAACGTACTATTGATAAAGGCGACCTGGTCATAAGCTGTTTTTGACGGGCTTGCCTTTGCATTTTGTGACGCAAGGCGGCTTAAATACGTTGCATTGCTTCCACCGTCACCTTTAATTGTTGAATATAAGAATACAAAACCTTTTCCCACGGTCGAAGCTCCCACTTTGCCTACGCGGGTTTCAGTGATATATGCAGTTTTTTCGCTCAAAAGTGCTTCAATTTCACAATTCTCAAAAAGAGCAGCTGTTGAACCACCCCAGATAAAATCCACGTCACCGCTAATCTTACAGCCGTAGAACCATGCTTTTCCACCACTCGGGCTCAGATAAAGGGTATCCTGTTTGGAAGTAAAGGTACATTTCCAGGCCGCACAGGTTCCTGTTGAATCAAACATCAGTGCTTCAGCCTGATTCGATCCGCTGGCTGTATCTGTGCCGCTTGCATCAGGCTCACCATAGGAATTTGTCTTTCTTGTTGCGGTATTCACAATAGAAAGTTTTTCAAGCACAAGGTTCTTTCCGGCATAGTAGAAGACGTTTCGTCCCCTGCTTCCGTAGTTCCAGAGACTTGTGCCTTGTCCGCCATCCTGATTACACCATTCAATCCGGGTATCGGTACCATAGACGGCATCGCCCTGACCAATCATTGTAATGCTTGCATTTCCCTTGTAGAAAAGGCGCTCATAATATGTGCCTGTGTCAATCTTGAGTGTCCAGTCACCAGTTTTTGACTTTGACATAAGGTAGCTTAATGCACCCTGAATCGTAATGAAATTCTTATCCTTTCCGACTGTTATCGTATTATTTGAAACAGAGACTTCTGCTTTTGTTTTAAAGGTCCATTTTGTCTTATCTGTAATGCCTGCAAAATCCTCACCTTTGATTTTTCCTGTAATAAGACCGTTATCAACAAGAACATAGTATGAAGTAGCGTTTTCAAGCAGAGTCTGCCCGGTTGTAGTATTGTGGTGGAGAATAATACGGACCGTGTTTCCGATTGCCTGAATAAGCTGGTATTGAACATTGATAGAACCAAGTCCAGAGTTTCCGCTGTAACCATAGCCGTACATAGTCTCTGCAGCGGGCTTAATCGTATCAACCAGTGTATCATCACTCTTATAGATGCGTACAGTTCCGCTTGAAGCACGGTTAATCACCGGGGCAGAATCAAAAGTAATTTCAAGATAGGTATCTGCATAAGCTTCAGTCTCCGTGTTTACCGGGAAATATGCTGTTGAAACACCTGTTTTTTCAATAATAATCGTCTTGCTTGTTGACTCGACATTTGTGCTGTCATTTTTGTTAGTCGCAGTAGCCGTTACGACAAGCGTATGCTTTGCTGCTGTCGTGTTCTTACCGACCAGGTTTGCAGTACCGTCAGCATTTTTTGTAAGCGTTGCATAGCTGCTTTCTGTTACGGAAGTGCCGTCTTCTGAAGTAATTTTCCAGTCCAGGTCATACTCAACAGAATCTGCCGTTTTTGTTACGGTCGCAGAGAGGGATGTCTGACCGTCAGAATCAAGAATTTCTTTTCCTGCAGCAATCGCTATGCCAGTCACTTTTGCACCTGATACCGTTACTGTTGCTTCTTTTGTAATTGCATTTGTGCTGTCAGCGGCATTTGTCACTGTCAGCTGGACAGTAATAGTGTGGTCACTTGCCGTAGTATTTGTATTTGCCAGTGTGTTGTATTTGCTGACCGTTACTGCTGAGCGTGAGTCCCGTCCTTCACTTCCGGAAGTAAGCGATGCATAATTCGTTGTCGTTACAGATTCGCCATCAACCTTGATGATTTTCCATTCGTAATTCAGGGAAACTGTTCCGCTGTAAGTTGCCGCTGCCGTCAGGATAGTATTTGCCGCAGGTTTAATGGTATTTGCCTCAGCCACAAGGGTCAGGTCCGTCAGTTTATTTTCCACCGCCTGTCCCGCTGCTGCAATCGTTACGGTCTTTGTTGCGGTAACGCTCTTGCCGTTGTAGGTTGCCGTTACTGTTACTGTAACTGTATGAGAGGCAGTTGTTGTATTATTTGCCTTCAGGCTTGCTGTTTTGCCGCTGGAAGTTAAGGTTGCATAATTTGTAGAAGAAGCGCTGGCCCCGTCTACCTGGCTAATGGCCCATGAATATTCCGTTGTACCAGAAGTTGGAGTTGTGTTGAAGGTGGGATTTGCTTCAAGATTTGCCGTAGCGGTTGCCGCAATGTCGGTGTTTCCGCTGATTGTTACGCTCTGCAAGGTTGGTGTTGTTACGGGAGCGGCAGTAACAGTCACCGTCAGCGGGCTGCTGCTTACTCCGTCTACTGTAGCAGTTACTGTTACTGAACCGACGGCTAGACCTTTTACCGTAACGGTATTTGCACTTGTTGTTACTGTCGCATCAGAAGAATAATTGAGCGATGCATATGAAGTATTGCTGACTGTCCAGCTGTATGATGCTTTTGCCGGTGTTGCATTTGAAGTTGCTGTCAGTGTAATGGTTCCTCCAACTGCTACCGAAGCACTGGCAGGGGTAATGGTCACACTCGTTACAGTGCCTTTACTGCCCCCGGAAGATTCTCCATCTCCAGTGCCTTTACTGCCCCCGGAAGATTCTCCTTCTCCGACACACGCTGCAAATACCAGTGCAGCCGCTGCCATAAAAGCAAGAACTTTTGCCTTTCCAAAAAACTTCATATACGGTCCTCCATAACGAGCAAACTTTCTATTATTGTAGCACAGTACCATAAAATACTAAATACAGGCTTTCCTCAGTTTTTAAAATTCAATAAAAAAGGGGAAACGCCACCTTTCCTCAAAGGTTTCTTTTCCCCTTCTACCCTTTTTCTTCCAAAGAGTTAGTGCAAATCGTAACTTTCTCCGTATTTTACAATCTGCACGTCCTTAAAGCCATTTTCATGCAGGTACTTCTGAAAATGTTCCTGGGCATCCTTTTCGCCGTGCACCATAAAAATTTTTTTCAGGCGGCTGGTATCTATGGACTTCAGCCATTCCAGGGCTTCCGTGTAGTCAGCATGAGCACTGAATGCGTTTATCGTTTCCACATCGGCCTGCACTTTGTACACGTCGCCCATGATGTTCACTTCTTTTTCACCGTCCCGGATTTTTCGTCCCAGCGTGTTTTCAGCCATATAGCCTACTATCAGGATCGTATTACGGGGGTCAGAAATATTGTTTGCCAGGTGATGCAGGACACGTCCCGCTTCACACATGCCGTCCGCACTGATAATTATCATCGGTCCCTTTTTATCATTAAGGGCCTTTGACTCTTCCACGCTGGTCACAAAGGAAAGTGCTCCAAAACCAAAAGGATTTTTATGGTGTTTCAAAAAGCCGTCATGCACATCGGTACTGTAGCATTCCGGATGCACCTGATAGATGCCTGTTGCATTCACCGCCATGGGGCTGTCCACGTAAATAGGTATCTGTGGAATTTTTTTCTGATCTACCAGCGTGTGCAGGTAAAAAACCAGTTCCTGGGTACGCTCAATGGCAAAAGAGGGTATGATGATTTTTCCCTTTTTGTCGATGGCCCTGCGCACAACCTTGCGGAGTTCATCCATGGCAATTTCTGAACCCTCGTGCAGGCGGTTTCCATAAGTACTTTCTATAAATATGTAGTCCGGCGGCGGGAAGTCTGTGGACGGGTCACGGATAATAGGCTTGCGCTTGCGTCCTAAGTCACCCGTATATAGAATGCGGATTTCATCGTCGCCTGCCCGTCTGTCCTTTCCGCTGCGGCGTTCGGGGCCTGTATACTTTGCCTGTTCTTCCGGGCTTGCCTTACGCCGGTCCTGACGACCTCTCCTTTCCTCTGTGCTGTCAGCCTGTGCAGACATACGCTTTTCTGCCTGAGCCGCACGAAGTTCCGCTATTGAATTCATCCAGGCGTACATGCGGTTCCACAGGGGACGGCGGCTGTTTTTGAACGTTTCTGCTCTTGCGTCTGCCCTGCCCCTCTGCCCTTTTATGGTGACATAGGCAAATGCAGAACCAAGAATGTGGCCGGCATCAAAAAATTCCAGCTCAACATCGGGCGCAATATACATCTTTCTATTGTAGGAAAGCGTTATAATCTGATTGGCCGCCTTTACACAGTCCTGTTCATCAAAAAGGGGCTGCCAGGTAAATTTTTCGCCTTTTTTGCTAGCCTGCTTCCGCAAATACTCCGCATCCCTGGCCTGAATGCGCGCACTGTCCATCATAATTAAATCTGCAAGGTCGCGCGTCGCAGGAGTAGCGTAAATGTTGCCGTCAAAGCCTTTTTTTGTCAGCACAGGTAAAAGACCGCAGTGGTCATAATGAGCATGAGTAAGGATGACGGCTTCAATTTTATCCACGGCAATTTCAAAATTCCGGTTCTTTTCATCTGATTCCTGCCGCTTTCCCTGAAAAGCCCCGCAGTCAACCATAAATGAGCGTCCGTCTACTTCAAAAATATGCTTGGAGCCAGTCACTTCCTGTGCCGCTCCCAGAGAATACACGGTTACCGCCATAGTCGCCCCCTTTTTACGCAAAGCAATCCTTATTTAATTTTAAGTCCAAATGAGGGAATGCACAAGAAAAAAAATCACCCGGGAAAATGACCCGGGCGAATCGTTTTTGTAAGAACGGTAATAAGCGGCGTGTCCTCTGATTTGTTCAGTACCGTATAATAAAATAAGACTTTGCTTTTTCTTTCAAAACCTTAATTTTATACAGTAGTAATACATTATTTTATTAAGTTTATCAATACTAATCTAGATATTTTTAATTTCAAACTGTAATTTTAATCGTCATAAATCGTCATTCTTATAGTATGAACTCCGTCAGAGAAACTTTTGTAAACAATCTCAAATACTACAGAAAACAGAAAGGCATTTCTCAGGAAAAACTTTCGTATGCGGTCGAAAAAAGCATAGCCTACATAAATCAAATCGAAAATAAAATATCCTGGCCCCAACCGGAAATGGTGGATAAAATCGCCCTTGCACTCGAAATTCCTTCATCCGCACTTTTTGACGAAAACACTTGTCCTGAAAACAAAAAAGCCAGGTTTGAGGACACTTTCGGAAAATCAATTGAAGCAGAACTTCTTTCACGGATTGAAAAAGACATTCGGGAAGTCTGCAAATTAGTATAAAAAAGAATGGCAGAGATGGCGGGTCTGGCAATTGAAGAATTCAAAAAATTGCAGTAGAATAAACCTATGTTAAAAGGTCGTAATCTAATCCAGCCAAGTGATTTAACCGTGGGCGAAATCGATGAGATTTGTGCGCTGGCTGAACAAATTATTGTAAATGCTTCTGATTTTCAAGATGTGTGTCGTGGGAAAATTCTTGCGACACTTTTTTTTGAGCCCAGCACAAGAACCCGGCTTTCCTTTGAGGCTGCCATGCTCCACCTGGGCGGTGCAGTAGAAGGTTTTTCCGATGCGGCAAATTCTTCCACCACAAAGGGTGAATCTCTGGCCGATACAATCCGGACGGTATCCAGTTATGTAGATGTAATTGCCATGAGAAATCCCAAGGAAGGGGCGGCACTTCTGGCAAGCCGTTATTCCAACTGCCCTGTAATCAATGCGGGCGACGGCGGACATTTTCATCCCACTCAGACCCTCACTGACATGCTTACCATTCGTGCCCTGCAGGGTGGTTTTGAAGGCCATACAATAGGCTTTTGCGGCGACTTAAAGTTCGGACGCACAGTCCATTCCCTTGCAGAAGCCATGAGCCGCTACCCCAGAAACAAATTTATTTTCATCAGCCCCGCAGAACTGCAGGTACCGGAATACATCACTCAGATGCTGGACGAAGCCGGCATTCAGTATACTACGGCAGAAAGACTGGAAAGCGTCATCGGTGATGTAGACATCCTTTACATGACACG
>DFDV01000073.1:0-5685 GCA_002369025.1 Treponema sp. UBA3819
TTTCATTTGTCCAGCCGATATGCAAGCTCGATATTTATAATGCGTTTGCCCTGTCTGCCAGTATGACAATTGTAGACTTTAAGCGTATTGCGTGGTAATATAGAAGAACGGTGGGTTTTCATGCAGAAAGATAATGCACGTTTCTATATTATTGGCGCAGGATTTGCAGGGCAGATGATTGCCCAGGACATCAAGCGCAAAAAAGTGTTCGGTTCCGTAGCAGCCTTTTTAGATGACGACAAAAAAAGAATAGGCACACAGATTGACGGAATCCCGGTTTTAGGACCAATCAACGACACCACCAAAGTTCTCCGCTGTGCACGAAACGACGAGGCTATCATCGCCATGCCCAGCGCACCAGTTGAACGCATCCGGGAACTCTACGAAGTGCTCAAGGCCTCGGGCTTTATCCGCATCCGTATTCTGCCCAGTGTAAGCCAGATTGTTGACGGAAGCGCCCACCTGGTTCAGACCCGCGAAATTGACCCCCTGGATATTCTGGGACGCACGCCCATTACTGTTCCCTTACACGAAAGCCTGCGCTACCTGAGGAGAAAACGAGTCCTGATAACGGGAGCGGGCGGTTCCATCGGCTCTGAACTGGCAAGACAACTTTTGAGCGGTGGAGCGGAAAGACTCTATCTTTTTGGTCACGGAGAGAATTCAATCGTCAGCATTTACAGGGAGCTGATTGTCCTGCAGAACGAAGGTGTTGGCGAAAAGGCAACTGTTGTTCCGATTATCGGTGACATGAAAGACCGTCAGTATGTTGATTATATAATAGAACAAACCCATGCTGATGTAATTTTTCACTGTGCCGCCTACAAGCATGTTCCCATGATGGAAGAAAATCCGGTTGCCTCAATAGAAAACAATGTATTTGGCACAAAAAATCTGCTGGACGCTTCACTAAAACATGGAGTACACCGTTTTGTACTCATCAGCACGGACAAGGCTGTGGAACCGGTCAGCGTCTACGGTGTGAGCAAAATGCTCTGTGAAAAACTTGTACTGGATGCGGCAAAATCTGCAAAAGACCAGAATGCCTTTATGTTCGTCAGGTTCGGCAATGTACTGGGCTCACGAGGTTCAATTCTTCCCCTCTTTATGAATCAGATAAAAAACGGCGGTCCGGTTACGGTAACAGATCCCAGCATGGAACGTTTTTTCATGACTATTCCGGAAGCATGTTCGCTGGTACTCGAAGCGGGCGGCGTGGGAAAGAACGGAAAGTCATATCTTCTGGACATGGGAGAGCCGGTAAAAATCATGGACCTTGCGGAACAGATTATTACTTTCAGCGGACTTGAACCTCACAAGGACATTGAGATTAAAATCATCGGCATGCGTGAGGGTGAAAGACTTGAAGAACCACTCTGGCTTCCTGAGGAAAATCCTGTCAAAACCGACTATGAGAAAATTCTGGAACTTAAAAACCTTGAAATGGGACACGATGAACTGGAAGAACTTCTGGAAGCCCTCTACCCCATTTGTTTTTATACATCCAGCGAAAAAAATAAGTTCAGAAACAAGGCCATGCTTATCTCCCTGCTGAGGGGAAATGTTCCCTCACTGGATGCCCACTACAGCAAGGCTCACGACCAGGGAAACATCATCGACCGGGAAAGCAATTTGACAAAGGTAACGCTATGAAAGATTCTGCGCCCACAACTTCTTCTCCACTTAAAGTACCTTTTTTTCATGCCTCACTGGGAGAAGCGGAAAAAAAAGCCGTCTGTGATGTAATTGACTCCCTCTGGCTGACCACGGGAAAAGTGACCCAGGGCTTTGAGGAAGATTTTAAGGCCTTTACAGGGGCAAAGCATGCTTTCGCCGTAAACTCAAACACCAGCGGTATGATTCTTGCCATGGATGCATGCGGCGTAAAAGCAGGAAAGGCGGTCATTACCACTCCCTACACCTTTGTGTCTACAGCGGCCTGTGCAATTCATCTGGGTGCCGAAGTACGCTTTGCAGATATTGAAAAAGATTCCTATTCCATTGACCCGGAAAAAATTGAAGAAATCCTTAAAAAAGATACTAAGCATGAAATCTGTGCCATCGTCCCCGTCCATATCGCGGGAAATCTCTGCAACATGGAAAAAATCTGCGCTCTGGCCCGTGCCTACAGTACGCCGGAAAACAAAATTTATGTCATAGAAGATGCGGCCCATTCTTTTCCGTCAAAAACTAAGCGCGGCTATGCAGGCCTTTTGGGGGATGCGGGGGTTTTTTCTTTTTATGTAACAAAAACAATCACGACAGGCGAAGGCGGCATGGTCACCACAAACAATGACGAACTTGCAAAACGCATACAGATCATGCGCATGCACGGCATGGACAGAAATGCCTGGGACAGATACACCAGTCCGCGCGCCTCCTGGGAATACGACATCATTGAATGCGGCTATAAATTTAATCTGCCTGATATTCTGAGCGCCCTGGGACGGGAACAGTTAAAGCGGGCAAATCTCTTTTTTGAAGAGCGGAAAAAAATCGTAGAACGCTACAATGCCGCATTTAAAGACTGTGATTATCTGCAGTTACCGCCGGACGGAGAAGGAAACGCCTGGCATCTCTACTTGCTCCGCATCAAGCCTGAAAAACTGAACTGTGACCGCAATACTTTTGCCCGTGAACTGCAGGCTGACGGCATAGGAATTTCCATGCATTTTATCGCCCTCTTTAAATTCACCTACTGGCAGAAGCGCTATGCAGATTTTACTGCTGAAAATTATCCCAATGCGGCCCAACACACTGACAACACCATCACCCTTCCCCTCTGGCCGGAAATGCCCGATGAAATGGTGGAGACCGTCATCAACAGCGTCAGGAAAACTGGTGAAAAACATAAGAAATAGGAAAGTCTATGTGTGCAAAGAGAAAGACAAAAGAAGAACAGAAAAAACTGATTTTCTCAAATGAATTTTTCAGCGACATGGAAAGCGAAAACATGCTCTATGCGGTACTCATCCGGAGTCCTGTAGCAGATGCCCAGCTAAAAGCCATTTCCCATCCCAGTCTGCCCCAGGGCTATTTTATTTTTGATGCAAATGACATCATCGGGAAAAAGACAATCCAGACACTGGGACTGGAGATTCCGGTATTCTGTACGGGTGAAATCCGCTATATTGGAGAGCCCCTTGGCATTCTGGTCGGAAAGGATGAAAAGAAACTCCGCGAGCTTTTAAACAGCGTAGAAATCCGCTATGAGGAAAGACTGAATGACAGCACGGAACTTCTGGCAGAGCGCAATATTGTTACCGATGAAGGAATCGACCGTTTTTTTGAGGAAGCGGCCTTTACGGTGGAAGACACCTGGATTTCCCAGATTCATCCAAAAAATTACAGCGAGCCAAACGGTGCCTTCTGCTATCTGAAAAACGGTCTGCTTTATGTCTACACACCTACCCAATGGCTCAGCCACATGAGAAAATCAATTTCTGCCGTTACGGGAATGGATAAAAATGATATCGTCATCACCCGGACGCAGTTTTCAGAACTGGACACAAACACCCTCTGGATTGACTCACAGATTGCCGCCCAGGTCAGTACCGCCGCACTAAAGACCAATGCTCCCGTAAAACTGGTACTCACGCGAGAAGAACAGCAGCAATTTATAGAAAACGCCGCACCAGTCTCCATTTCACACAAAACAGCCCTGAACGAAAAGGGAGAAATTCTGGCGGATGACATTACCATTACGGTAGACGGCGGTGCCTACAATCCCTTTGCCCGGGAATTTATCGACCGACTCTGTATTGCAAGCTGCAATGTGTATACGCCAAAAGCGGTAAGGATTAGCGGCAAGGTCTACTCTTCTGCATATCCGCCCTATTCCATTGATTTGTCTACCATCGACAGCCATTCAATCTACGCCATGGAAAGTCAGCTGCAGAAAATAACGGAAAAAACCGGGCTGGACCCCATTGAATTGAGGACGCGGAATTACATAGTGGCAGGCAAAAAGAAAAAGGTGCTGCCCTTTCAGGTGGGCGGCGAAAATGTCATGGAGACCATACAGGCCCTCTGCCACTCCAGCGATTTTATACGCAAATACACAACCTACCGCCTTAACGAAGCCAACCGCTATCTGCAGAACAATAATTCGCCTTTTGCGCCGCCCCTGCGGGGAATGGGATTTGCCTGCGGATTTTCGGGAAGCGGCTATAACGGAACCAGTTTCATCAAGTCAAACCCCTCTCTGGAAGTTACGATGGAAAAGGACGGAAGTCTGCATATTCACGCTCTGCCTACATCAAGTGCAGTCTGGAACATCTGGAAAGAAATTGCCTCAAATACACTGGGAATCAGCGAAAAAGACATCGTTCTGAATTCAGAATTTACTATAGAAAAAGAACCCGAGGCTCCGGAAACAATCAACAGCAACATCAGCATTATGACCCAGCTGCTAAAAAGTGCCTGTGAATCCCTGCGCCGCAAAAAGGACAATGCTGAACTCCCCCTCACCATCAAAAAAACGGTCTCCCTCTCCAAAAAAAATATGTGGAGCAAGGATGAATTTGCGGGCATTCCCTTTTTGAATACAGCCTTTGCGGCCTGTGCCGTAGAAATTGAACTGGACTCCTGTACCTACCGCGAACATATCCGGGGCATCTGGATTGTTGTGGACGCTGGAAAAATTTTCAGTGCAAAGGCGGCAGAATCTACCATAAAATCCACAATTCAGCAGACCCTGCATGAACTTCTGGCAGACGATGTGGTGCACTGTCCCAATGTGAGGGTTCAGTTTGTGCAGTCAAAAGGAGAGCCAAAACAGATTGACGGCATTGTCTACTCCCTGCTCCCGGCAGCCTTTGCATCAGCAGTATCTCAGGCTCTGGCAATTACCGTAACCAGACTTCCCATTCAAAGTGACACGCTCTACAAGCTCACTAAAAAAGCAAAACGGCTCTTTGATGAAGCACGTGCCGCAGAGCAGAAGGCAAAAGAAGACCGGGAAGCAGAAGAAAAAGAAAGCGAAGAAAATGGCGAAGCCGTCCTTTCAGAAAAAACTGGTCAGGAGGAAGAAGCATGAAAATTCCCGTCACCCTAAACGGCAAAAAAATCATCTTTGAGGCTAAAGCGGAAGACAGTCTTCTGGAAGTTCTCCGCCAGCAAAAACTTTTCTCTGTAAAAAAAGGATGCGGTCAGGGGCAGTGCGGCTACTGCACAGTGCTTCTGGACGACAAGCCGGTTCCCAGCTGTCTGATTCCTGTTGGCATTGTAAAAGGCTCTTCCATCGTTACCCTTGAATACTTTGCAAAAACGCCCGCATATGCAGACATTGCAGACGGTTTTGAACAGGCAGGAGTACACCCCTGTGGCTGGTGCAATGCGGCCAAGTATTTTTCCGTATACAGCCTGCTCACCCGCATCTACCGTCCGTCAAAAGAAGAACTGAATGAACTTGCCGATGAACAGCACTGTTCCTGCACAAACCATGACACATTCATAAACGGCGTTTTGTTCGCCACCGCCAACAGACACAAGCGCGAAGGACGGAAAAATGGACTCTAATAAAACAGTCTACTACGCAAACAATCTTGAAGAAGTCTTTTATCAGCTCAAAACCGTTGCAGGTCTGCAGCTTGTCGGCGGCTGTACCGGACACGATGAACTTGCGGACAATTTTCTTTCCGTGCGCAATCTGCCGGAACTTTCCAAACTGGAAAAACATGAACG
>DFDV01000073.1:5853-19929 GCA_002369025.1 Treponema sp. UBA3819
CGGAACATTGCAACGCTGGGAGGAAATATCTGCACAAAAAAGAGCAAGATGACTCTCTATGCCCCTCTCCTTGCACTTGATACCCGCCTTGAACTGCAGCACGGAACGGAAACAATCTATATTCCCCTTACGAAGTTTACCGAGATTCCGCCTGAATATCTGCTTACGAAAATCCGCGTTCCCCTGGAAGAATGGGAAGTAACTGTATTCAGACGGCTGGGCCCCTCCCATCACATAAACGAAAGGTCTGCTTCATTTGTCTTTTTGACAAACACCCAGAATTCCCAGATTTCAAGCATTCGTATTGCCTTTGCGGGTGAAGTCTGGTTCAGAAGCCTGGAACTGGAAAACAAACTGCTGGGTTCACACCTGCCCATTCCGGAAAAAAGCATCAACGAAATGGTGGAAGAAGCAGGCAGACAATTTGACGAAGTAGCGGAAAAGGCAAAGAAGGAGCCTCTACCCATCCTCCGCGACCAGTTTCTGAATCTGGTAAAGTTTTCACTGGAACAGCTGACTTACTAAAAGCAGCAGACCTAGAAAAATCACATTCACAAGCGTAAAGAGGACAAGATACTCTCCCCCGCGGCGACCGCTTTTTGTGTACATGGTAAAGGAAATCAGGCTTGCAAGGGATGCAACCAGAGTTCCAAGCCCGCCGAAGTTTACACCCAGCAGAAGATTTTTTACATTCTCCACAAAGGGATAGAGCAGAAGCGTGGCGGGCACATTACTGATAACCTGACTTGCAAGCAGACTTGCGGCAAGTTCATGCTGCTGAACACATGACTCCAGCAGACTGCGGACTGCGGGAATGGCTGCAATATTTCCACTGAAGATAAAAAATGCCACAAAAGTCAAAAGTAAAAAATAGTCCACACGAAAAAGGGTTCTGGCATCAAAAATCAGCACTGCAATCAATACGATAAGGGCAAGCAGAGGCTTGGGAATAAGTTTTGCAACAGATAAGAGGCAGAGCAAAAAGAGAATGCTGTACAAGGTCTTGCGCCAGGGGGACACATGAGTTCGTGTATTGGGACTTCCTAATGCAGTCAGGGGCACTTTTGGTACGGCAAGCAGTGACAGGGCAAGCAGAAGGGCACAGACAAGAGTGTATGGAAGCAAAATCAGCATAAAATCCGGGAGGGGCATGCCAGTCTTTGTATAGAGAAAGAGATTCTGGGGATTTCCCACGGGGGTAAGCATGCTGCCTGTATTTGCCGCCACCGTCTGTAAGACAATTACATAGGCAATGTAAGCCGGAGACAGGCCTTGCTGAACGCCAAAAAGCATAAGGGCAAAAGGCACAAAGGCAATCAAAGCCACGTCATTTGTAATGAACATGCTGGAGAAAAAACAGAGGAAGACCAGGACACAGGCAAGAGTGCGGGTCGTATGCACAAGAGTACAAAGGCGTACCGCAAGAGTCCTGAAAAGTCCGCAGCTCTCCAGACCCGCTACCGAAGCCATGAGGGCAAAAAGAACCGCAAGCGTATGCAGGTCAATATAGGAAAGATAGGCTTTTGACGGGGGAACAAAAAAACAACTTATAATTGCACATAAAGAGGCGGCACAAAAGACCGCCCTTTTTTTGAGAAAAGTAATCACTGTATCACCAGAAAATCAGGCTTCTGCCTTCCAGAGACCATGCTTGTTGCAATACTCGTAGGCTGCAATCAGCTTTTCATCCGTCAGCGTGAATTTTGCCTCAGGAAGTTCACCGGGATTCAGATTCTTGCGGTATACGCCTTTATCTGTTTCCAGCACAATCCACTGAATCCAATGATCATCTGCCATAGGATGGGCTGCAGAACCAACCTTTACCGTAACACTGTTTCCACTCTGCTCGATAACGGGAACGTGTTTTTCCGTTGCACCGTCACTCGTATTTGCCTTGAGTTCCTTCATCTCGTCGCCACAGCACACAACTACGGGGCATCCCTTATTGACGACTTCCACAATCTTTCCGCATTTTAAGCATTTAAAAAACTGAACCATTCTTCGCACCTCATATCAAAGTATAACAGACTTTTGGATAAACACAAGAAAAATCACTTTCTTTTCAGCAGCACTTTTTCAGCCTCTGCCGCCGGTACTCTCAGTGGCAAAGACTAAAATCCGTAGCCTGTATCTTCAATTTTCTTTGCGGGCTGGAAGACCTGGGTCATCACTTCCATAGCGTGACTGACAGGGATAAAGGTAATTCCCTGCTTTACATGGTCCGGAATGTCTTCCAGATCGCGCTTGTTTGCCTTTGGAATGAAAATGGTCTTAATGCCGTTTCTTTTTGCGGCAACAGTCTTTTCGCGAAGGCCGCCAATGGGCATAACCTGTCCGCCAAGAGCAAGTTCGCCTGTCATGGCAACATTGGGCTTTATCACGCGGCCGGTCAAAAGTGACATGAAGGTGGTTGCCATGGTGATTCCCGCACTTGGGCCGTCTTTTGGTGTTGCTCCCTCGGGTATATGCAGGTGAATTGTATTGCGCTCAAACCACTGGGCCGTCTTAATCTTATGCTCGATGGCATACTGCTTTACCCAGTTCATTGCAATCTGTGCGCTTTCCTTCATCACATCGCCAAGCTGACCGGTAAGCTGCAGGCCGCCCTTGTCGCTCTGGAAAGAAATGCTTTCTATGAGCAGGGTATCTCCGCCCATGCTTGTCCAGGCAAGTCCGATTGCAGTTCCAGGTACGCTGGCCCTCTTGATTTCACTTTCGTCAAAGATCGGCTTTCCAAGATATTTTTCCAGATCAGGAGCGTCTACCGTAAAGGTCTGATCTTTTAAGGCTTCTAGTGCCGAAGGATCAGCAGTCACCGCGGACAGTTTTTTTGCATCTGCCGGAATGCCGGTAAGCTGCTGGGTAACAATCTTTCTGTGGATTTTGTCCACGCATTTTTCATAATTACGCACACCGGCTTCCCGGGCATATTCTTCTGCAATGCGAAGGAGAGCGGCTTTTGTGTACTTAACCTGATTCTTTGCCAGTCCGTTTTTGGCAAGATTCTTTGGTATAAGATATTTTCTTGCGATTTCCAGTTTTTCCTGATCGATGTAGCCGGAAAGGGAAATAATTTCCGCACGATCAAGCAGAGGCTCGGGAATTTTATCCAGAGTATTTGCAGTAAGGATAAAGAAGACATCGCTTACATCAAAGGGCAAATCAAGATAATTGTCCCTGAAACTTACATTCTGCTCGGGATCCAGAACTTCAAGCAGGGCACTGGCAGGATCACCACCGGAATAACTTGCCCCCATCTTGTCTACTTCATCAATCATAAAGACAGGGCTCTTTGTCTTGGTGATTTTGAGTCCCTGAAGGATTTTTCCCGGCATTGAACCGATATAAGTGCGGCGGTGGCCTTTGATTTCTGCTTCGTCACGCATGCCTCCCACACTAAAACGATAGAAAGGCTTGTTCATGGCATTTGCTATGGAATGTCCGACACTGGTTTTTCCTACTCCCGGCGGTCCAACCAGAATCAAAATAGAGCCCTTGTTGTCCTTTTTGAGTTTGCGGATTGCAAGGTACTCCATGATTCGTTTTTTTACGTCATCCAGACCATAGTGATCTTTTTCAAGAATTTTGTAGGCCCGTGAAAGGTCATACTCTTCTACGCTTTCATCCTTCCAGGGAAGGGCACAGACCAGTTCAAGAAAATTGCGACTCACAAAATATTCACTGGAAGAGGGATCCATAATGTTGAATTTTTCCAGTTCATTATCGACCGCTTCCTTGATTTCTCCGGTAAAGCCCAGAGCATCGATTTTTTCCTTGAACTTCTGGTAGTCGCTTGCCATATTGCCGGCGCCTGTTCCCAGTTCGTCCTGAATCGCCTTCATTTCTTCGCGCAGGAAGTATTCACGCTGATTTTTTTCTACACGCTCATTCAGTTCCGCCTGCACTTTTTTCTGTATGCGCAGCAGTTCCTGTTCTTTTTTGATGTAGACCAGAACCTGTTCCATGCGGGCGCGCACATTTGTCTGCTCCAGAATCTTCTGCTGGTCTTCTTTTTCTATGGAGAGAATGGATGCAATAAAGTCTGCAATTTTTCCCGGATGATCAATATTGACCATATTGAGGCGCATTTCTTCACTGAAAAGAGGATTATTTTCACTCACCTCTTTCATTTCACTGATGAGGGCACGGGTTAAGGCCTTTACCTCAAATGTATCGTCCTCTTCATCATCCAGATACTGAACTGCGGCCACCATGGGATGGGCTGCGTTGAGGGCACGGCGGATTTTAAACCGCTTGATTGTACTGACAAAAATATTTACGCCGCCGTCAGGCAGATTGATTTTCTTAATGATGCGGGCGACAGTTCCGGTCTCATACAAATCGCTAATCGAAGGATCATCGCTTTCGTTTTTTAGCAGGACTACGCCGATAAAACCGTCCTCATTGCAGGCTTTTTCAATAGTCTTTACATCGTCTGAGCCGTTAATCATGACCGGCGTAAAGATTCCGGGGAACATGGGGCGGCCGCCAAGGGGAATCAAATGCAGTTTGTTGGGAAGCATCTGCTCTACAGGCACAATCTGTCCCATCAAATTGCTCATATCGACTTCAATTTTAATTTCGCTGGCTTTTTCTTCGCTTTTGCCGGATTTTTTTGCAGAAGATTTTGGCTTACGGCCCCGTTTTTTGGGAGTCTTTTTTTCATCTTTTGCAGAGTCTTTTCCGTCCTTTTCAGGAGCGTTTTTTTCGTCTATAACAGAATCATTTTTTTCTGCTTCGTTCAGTTCTTCGTCTGTATTTTTTTCGTCAGTCATACAGATAATATACTGAATTTACGGCAAAACGGCAAATTTATGTTTAAAAGTCACGCAGACAAGGTCTCCTTCACCCGCATGACTTCTTTTTTACAGGGAGACTAAGACCGGCTTTTTCTGTCTGGCAAATTTGACCAGCAGCCTGTCATCCTTGAAATCTACAATTGCCTTTTTGCTTTCAGACTTGCCTTCAAGAATCAAAAGGGAAAGCTGTTCTTCAATCTCGCGCTGAATCAGACGGCGCATGGGACGGGCACCCATACTGGGGTCATATCCGTGGTCAAGCAGGTAATCTCTTGCCTTAGGCTTGAGGGTAAGAGTGATTTCCTGTTCTGAAAGGCGATTTTCCAGTTCCTTTATCTGAATGTCCAGAATGGCGCTGACCTGCTCGCGGGAAAGTGCATTAAAGACAACAACATCGTCAATGCGGTTCAAAAGCTCCGGGCGCATGATGCGTTTAAGTTCTTCCATGGCGCTTGACTTGATGTCACTGTAGGGAAGCAGTCCGTCTCCCGCTGAAGAAAATCCCAGCCGATGGTCAGATGTAATTTCCCTTGCGCCCGCATTTGAAGTCATGATGATGACTGTGTTACGAAAATTGACTGTATGGCCCAGGTTGTCACTCAACTCGCCCTCTTCCAGAAGCTGCAGAAGCAGGTTAAAGATATCCGGGTGAGCCTTTTCAATTTCATCCAGCAAAACCACGCTGTAGGGCTTCTGACGGACCTTTTCCGTAAGGACGCCGCCTTCATCATAGCCGACATATCCCGGAGGAGCACCAACCAGGCGGCTGGCATTATGCTTTTCCATGTAGTCGCTCATATCTATGCGAATCAGGGCATCTTCTGTACCGAAAAGGAATTTTGCAAGCGTTTTTGCCAGCTGTGTTTTTCCGACGCCTGTAGGTCCAAGGAAAATGAAAGACCCCAGGGGACGGGCACTGGAAGAAACTCCTGCCCTGGCACGGCGGATTGCACTGGAAAGGAGTTTTACTGCTTCATCCTGACCAATGACAGTCTTGTGAAGTTCTTCTTCCATGTGAAGCAGTTTTGCGCTCTCGTTGGAGTCAAGCTGTTCCAGAGGAATTCCCGTCATGCTGCTGATGATTTTGGAAACATCTTCTACCGTGACGCGCTTTTTAACGCTCTCCACATTGTTCTTCCAGTAGTTGCTGAACTCATCGAGTTTTTGCTTGAGGTCACGAACCTTGTCCCTCACCATGGCGGCATGCTCGTAGTCCTGATTTGCCACCAGCTGCTTTTTTTCTTCGCTCAGTTCTTCAATACTCTTTTCAAGTTCTGCAAGCTGAACAGGCCGCTCTTCTTCCTGAATCTTTTTTGCACTGCCCGCCTCATCCAGAATATCAATGGCCTTGTCAGGCAAAAAGCGTTCGGGAATATAGCGGGTACTGAATTTTACGATTGCAGGAATAACATCGTCATCATACACAACATTGTGGAATTCCTCAAATTTTGATTTCAGTCCTTCCAGAATCTGAACTGATTCTTCAGCAAGAGGTTCTTCCACTTTAACAATCTGAAAACGGCGCTCAAGGGCGGCATCTTTTTCAAAATACTTGCGGTATTCACGCATTGTAGTTGCGCCGACAATCTGAATCTCGCCCCGGCTCAGTGCAGGCTTTAAAATATTGCTTGCATCCATCTGTCCTTCAGGACCACCCGCACCGATTATCGTGTGCAGTTCGTCCATAAAGAGTATGATATTGCCGCTTTCACGGATTTCTTTCATCATGCGCTTCATGCGTTCTTCAAATTCACCACGATATTTTGTTCCCGCTATCATCGCCGCCAGATCCAGTGAGAGAACCCGCTTTTTAAGGAGGTTGCGGGGAACATTACCGGAAGCAATATGCTGGGCAAGACCTTCCGCAATGGCAGTCTTTCCAACTCCGGGTTCACCAATCAGTACCGGATTATTTTTTGTACGGCGGCTCAAAATCTGAACTACCCGGTGAATTTCTTTTTCCCTGCCGACAACAGGGTCCAGTTTGTTTTCACGGGAAAGGGCCGTCAAATCTCGGCTGTAATCCGCCAGGAATGATTTTTTCTGCTGTCCGTTTCCGCCCTTCTGCTGGGAATTATCCGCAGTTTCGGAAATGCTTTTCATCATTGAAGAGGCAAATTCATTGACCGCACGCTGGTTGTCTGATGCACTGGAAAGGAAATTCTTCTGCACCATAAGCACTTCGTGCCTTACATTTTCTATGCCAAGAGCCGCATGCTCAAAGAAACGCCATGTAACACTCTGTTCTTCGCGCATGGCAGCCAGCAGAAGATGTTCCGTTCCCACATAATCATTACGCAGAGACCGGGATTCAATGGCAGCCATATCCACCAGCGTCCGCAGGCGGCGTGAAGGAGGCAAATCACTGTAGTCAGCCGTAATATTTTGGGCAGGAGAAAGGCTCTGCTCCAGATTCAACTGAAAGGTAAGCACATTAATATGAAGATTCTGCAGGAGAATGTAACCAAGTCCGTCTGCGCTTTTAAGCAGAGCCAGCATTACATGCTCAGGAAGCAGTTCCATACTGCCACTTTTGCGACCTTCATCTTGTGCGAGGGCAACCAGCAGACGCTGAGCCCGGGGAGATAATCCTTTCATAGCGACCTCAATTTAGAGTTTAAGATTTTCAAATGCTTCCTGCAGAATAACCGCACGCAAACGTTCCGTCTGCAATTCTTTTCTGCCTGTAATATCTTCGGGAAAATGAAATGTTCCGTTTTTTAAGACAAATTGCAAGTGTCCGTCCTGTACGCGGTATAAAAGCGCGCATAAGTCATTGTCATCAATACCGGAGATAATTCCGATATCTTTGCCCCATTTTATCTTAGATATAATATCGACAGATTCACGGGCCGGCATAAGCATGGAGTACTTTGCACTTGCATAGGCACGGTAGACTGCATTCTGAACTTCCGTGGGATGTTCAATTCTTACGCTTTCCCGGTGACGCCGTTCACTTTCCGCAAGATATTTTACCGCAGCAACAAGGCCTGCCATCTGGTCAAATTCACTTCCAGCTGCAGAAGCCCTGGTAGACACCTGATAGTAAGCTCCCAGAGAAGCCCCCTGCTCCAGACCTGAACCAAAGCAGGCAGAAATATCCACGCCTTTTTCATTCAGTTCCTTAAAGTAGTCCTTCATCTGCCCGGAAAAGGAAATTGACGGCAAATGCAGACGAACACTCACCTTCATGCCGCTTCCACTGTCAGAAAATGCGGTCGTAAGAAAACCAAAATCATAGCTTGCGGCAAACTGCAGTTTTTTTTGCAGTTCAGAGTCCAGTTCATGGCACATATCATAGGCTGCCGAACCCGCAAGCCCGGGAACAAATGCACTGATGCGCACATGGTCTTTTGCATTTACCGTACAGGCAATTTTTCCGTCCGTCCGCATGACAATTCCGGCTCCCGGAGCATTGCAATACTCATTCTCCAGAATACCCCGCTCGCATAAAATCTTTGAGCCAAGTTCATCAAGATCTTTTACCGCCAGAGCCTGGTAATCTTCCGGATTTTCACCCTGGGCAAAAGAATCAAAGACCAGAGCCTGAACCCGCTCGGCATCGTCTTCATTAAAATGAGAGGGAAAGGGAAAATTTGCGAGATTGCGGGCTAGACGCACCCGAGTGGAAAGCACCACATCGTTTTCCGGACCTGAATATGCGTACCATGCATCACTTCCCGCTGCAGGGTCTTTTGTCATTGGTCACCGCCTGCCACACGGGTCTTTTCCAGCGCACGAAGGTAATCGCGGTAGAGGGCTGCCTTTTCGTAGTCTTCTTTTTTGAGGGATTCTTCAAGTTTGGTGCGCAGGACAATTCTGTCGTTGAGTACGGAACGGAAATTGCGCAGACGGTTGGGCATGGAGCCGGTATACTGCCCCTGCACGCCCTGATTTTTAAGAATCAGCTGAATGTCGTCCTTAAAGATTGCATAACATTCAGGACAGCCTGCCATACGCTTTCTTCTGATAAAGGCAAGACTTGTACCGCAGACAGGACAGACCCGGCTTTCTTCTTCCGCAAGTTTTTTGGAGATTTTTGCCAGCTGGGCAAAGAGACCGCCTACGTTTTTTTCGATAGATTTAGGGTCAGGAGTCACACCGTTTCTGGCGGCACAATCCATACAGAGATTCAGCTTGCGCTTTCCCTGAGGGCCAACCTGTTCGATGAAAAAAATTGCATTGTTAGTGTGACAAAAATCGCAAAGGGTCTCGTTCATTATCCCACCTTATCTATACTATAATTATAACACATTTTCCACACAATCGGAAAGTAAAAAAGCAAATTTTTATCTATTTGACTACAAAGGCACGGGTCTTTATAATAGAAAAATAGAGGTCACTATGGCAGAAAAAATTGAAAACAGTATCATTAACAGCGCCCTTTTTACAGACTTTTATGAGCTGACAATGGCGCAGGGTTACTGGAAGAATGACATGAACCAGCAGGTGGTTTTTGATATGTTCTTCCGCCGTCATCCCTTTAAGGGTGGTTTTTCCGTATTCGCAGGGCTGGAAACACTGCTCGATGCGATTACAGACTTTACTTTCAGCGAAGAAGATATTGCCTACCTGAAGTCACAGAATATGTTTGAACAGGGCTTCCTGGATTACCTTAAAGATTTCCGTTTCAGGGGTGACCTGTATGCCTTTGAAGAAGGTTCTGTAATTTTTCCCCAGGAACCAATCATCCGCATTCACGCAAATCTGATTGAAGCACAGATTGTAGAAGGGCTGGTGCTTAACCACATCAATTTCCAGAGTCTGATTGCGACAAAAACAGCACGCGTCTGGCTGGCCAGCAAAAAAGGTTCTATCATGGAATTCGGTCTCCGCCGGGCTCAGGGAAATGACGGCGCAATGAGCGCAACCCGTGCATCCTTTATCGGAGGAGCCGCAGGTACATCAAACACTCTGGCAGGAAAACTCTACGGCATTCCCGTTATGGGAACAATGGCCCACTCCTGGATTATGGCACACCCCTCAGAACTGGATGCTTTCAGGGCCTATGCCGAGCTCTACCCGACAAAGACTGTATTTCTTATTGACACCTATGATACCCTCAAAAGCGGCATTAAAAATGCAATCATCGCTGGCAGCGAACTGGTCAAAAAAGGCCTGAACTTTGGTGTCCGTCTGGATTCTGGTGACATTTCCTACCTTACCACAGAAGTCCGCAAGGAACTGGACAAGGCGGGCTTTCCCCAGGCAACGATTACCGTTTCAAACGAACTCACTGAAGAAATCATCGAAACCCTGGTACAGCAGCACACTCCGATTAACAGTTGGGGCGTAGGAACCCACATGGTAACCGGCGGAAACGAAGCATCCTTTACAGGCGTCTACAAACTTGCAGCCCGCCATGACAAGGCAAGCGACAGCATGAAAGCCGCCATGAAATTCAGTGACAATCCGGAAAAAAACACAAACCCGGGAATCAAGAATGTTTTCCGCCTCTTTGATGAAAACGGCATGGCAAAAGCAGACATTCTTGCACTTGAAGATGAAAGCGTAAAGGCTGGAGAAGAAAAGCGTTACTATCACCCCGGTGTAGACTACAGACAGTTTGCTTTCTCAGCCGCAAAGGTAGAACCCATGCTTCACCTGATGGTAAAAGATGGAAAACGCGTCAGCAAAAAACTGCCGCCCGCAGAACAGCTCCGTCTGGCCCGTGAAAACATGGTCAAGCAGTTGGAAACGCTGGATGATTCATACAAGCGCATTCTGAATCCCCACATCTACAAGGTATCGCTTACAGAAGCGGCAAAAGACCTGAAGATGGAATTCATCAACGCAAGAATCAGGCGCTAGGGTTTTTAGAGGATTCTATCGCTTTACAATATTGGGAACGCTACTGGCTTCTTCCTTAAAGTAAATGTACTTGAAAGGATGAATGTCCAGCGCGTTGGTATACCAGCCGCCCACAGTCGCGGGATTAACCACATGCAGGCAGACAGAATGTGAAATCGGGAGGACAACTCCGTCATCCAGAAGAATGCGTTCTGCATCTGCAAGCAGGCGGTTGTGTTCCACAGAACTGTTTGTTTCGGCGGCTTCCTTAAGAAGACGATTATAATCTTTATTCTGCCACTGGCTCTGGTTCAAAGTTGAACCTTCCCGGAAAAGTTCCAGAAAAGCCAGGGGATCTGCAAAATCACCAATCCATGAATAACTGAACAAATCGGCATTCCATGAAGGTATGCTCAGAAGATAGCGTTCCTCGGGAGTGGTCTGAACTTTCACTTCTACTCCCAGGGGTTCCCATGCTTCTTTAAGCAGTTCTACTTCTTTTTTCATGCGCTCGCTGCCCGTAATGCCGAAAGTGAGTTCCAGTTTTTTGTTATCGCTCATGCCGGCCTTTTTCTTTGCCAGAGCCATCAAATCCTGGGCATCTTCGATGGATGTATCTTCAAGCCCCTCCACTGCCGGATAGCCTGCCAGAGGATAAACAAGGGTTGTCGCCTGTACCAGAGAATTTTTCCTCAGTTCAGCCCAGGGAACGGCTGCAATCAAAGCATTGCGAAAATCAGCATTATTCCATGGTTCGTTTTTGCAGGAGAAAAAGAGATATTCAGTTCCGTATTCAGCGGCGATGCGGACTGCATTTTTATTGAGAATGGATGTCGTCTCCACCATGCCGCTAACCCAGTCTGCCCGGCCGGTATTTATCTTCCAGGCATTTTCCTTGACATCGTTGCTGGTTTCAATAGTGACTGAAGGCAGATAGACATGTTCTGCATCCCAGTAGTTCATATTTTTTTCAAGGACAAGTTTACCCTTTTCATTAGACTGAAGCACAAAGGCTCCGCTGTACACATCTTTACGGTTGCTTACAATGCTGAAAGCGTGATGACAGAGAATGCGCTGCAGATGAGCCGCAGGCATGTCAAGATTTACCACAAGAGTCCTTTCATCACGGGCAATAATGCCGACTGAATCAGATTTTGCCCTGCCCAGTCTGAATGCCTCTGCCCCGCTCACCGGGTCAAGAAGTGAAGCATAGGGAGCACCGTCTGTCGCCAGAAGAGCCAGCCATGAGTCCCGGACGGAATAAGCGGTAATTGCTTCTCCGTTACTAAATTTTGCCCCTTCACGAATGGTAAAAGTCCAGCGTTTTTTGTTGCGGGAAACTTTGTAATCAACAGCCAGAGCGGGTACGGGGTCCAGTGTCTTTGGATCATAGGAGTACAAACCTTCGTAGAGACCGGTAAGAATCTGGGCTTCTGCGCTGTAATTTGCCGTATAGGGATTCAAATCATAGGCATGGTCTGCCCCAATCATTACAAAACCATGCTGCACAGAAAGATCCGGTTCTTCCTGTGCAAAGACGACCGCTGCACACATCAAAAACAGAGCGGAGAAAAAAGATTTACATTTCATTGCTGCTTATCCCCAATTTTTTCATCTGCTCGGCTTCTTCCACATAGGCCTGATATTCCGCGCGGACTTGATTTGCCTTTACGACATTATTTTTTATGGAAGTCAATTCCATTTTTATACCTTTTACTTTGCCCTTGTTATCAGCTTCAACAGCCTGCTTAAAGAAGTCATCCAGTCCCTGCAGGGTTTTCAGCATTTTGTTTGATTCCGCAAGCTGGGCATTTACAAACTCCAGAATTTTTTCCTCCGGCAGAGACTGCACTTTCTCATAGCCGGGGGCGCCCTTTACACAGGCTGTCGCAAAACGCCGGGTTCTGGTGGCAAGTTCCGTCATAAACTGCTGGAAATTCAATTTTTCACGGCGCTTGGTATCTGTTATCGGGTCAGAAATAAGAATCTGATAGAAATGAGGCTTTTCCGGAATATTAAAGGCCTTTCTGAGGGCCCGTTTGAATTTATCCATCAGAGAATTATGCTCACTTTCCAGAAGCTCATGGTTTTCTGCCAGTTTCTGCTGAACTGCTTCCAGTTGTGGCGGCATGGCTCCCAGAACACGCAGGGCACCCATAATCATATCTTTGGTGTCTACCTTGACTACTTTCCTGTTGTTTTCTTCTTTTGCAACATTCAGTTTTTTCAGCAGGGCCGTCTGAATTTCTGCCCTGTTTTCTGCCGTGTCTTCCTGAATGATTTCGTCAATCAGTTCGTTGTAAAAAGGCATTTTTCCCATTGCTGAAGGGAATATCTTTTTTATTTGAGACAGTTCTGCAGAGGGAGAGGCGGAGGCATCCGAAAGGCTGTAATGAGGATGACCCATAACATTTTTACGTACCTGTCCCTTGTAGTATTCGCGCTGAAAATCCGTCAGTTCTTTCAGCTGTTCATTTATAGCCTTGGTTGCATGAGAAGCCTTGGAAAGGCTATCCGTAATCATGCTGTTGGTAATGCCGTCAAGGTTCTGCCTTCCGCGAAGAATCATTTCTGCCAGAGCACGGGTATTGGCTTTAGGGCTGTTGGGTGTAAGGGATGCCCAGGAAAAAGCATTGTTAAGGGCAACAAGTTTTTTTATTGCCGCAATATTCAGATTTGAAATGGAAAATTTATAATAATTGCACAAAAAGTCCAGATTACTCTCATAATCAGAAAGACGCATACCCATTGTCAGGGCGCGTTCATTTTCCGTAAAGGGCGTATCTTCCGGCGCATTGATATCAGATATTTTTTTATCAAGCTTATAGGGATCCGGCGTAATGATGGCCTTTTTGGAGAGAAATTCAAAGATATTTCTGACGCAGGTATGCAGGAGACGGTAGTTTTCCAGAATTGCGGGAAGACCTTCACGGTCATACCAGTCCGCTTTTGCATCCACAGCATCAATGACTGCCTGTGAAAAATTATTTTCTTCCATATCTTAATTATCGTACAATTGTAACAGTTTTTTCAGAAAAAATATAGATTTTAGGGAAGATAATCAGTGCGGATATTTCTAAGCGCATTGAAGAGGTGCATTTTTTTGCTTTCATCGCCATCGGTAAGGGCTTCAAGGCGGCGACGCATTTCCTTTCTGCCGGAATTATCCTGATAGGCACAGGTACAGGTCATGGATTTCCAGCCCTGCTCCACTGACCACAACTGCCAGCCCCCGGCAAGCGTCCGGAAGCATGTCATATTCATACACCGCACTGTCTATGCGACTGTATAAGCGTGGCTACCCCATAAGCTTAGATGATATAATCCATGATAAATCTGTTGATTACCAGATCGATGGTTTCATTTACCATTTCAACCAGTCTGTCCTTGTCATATTTGCGGCCGGAAATCTGCAGGGCATCGGGAGAAGTAGCCTTATATTCACGGTCAATCAGTTCCTTACCATGGTCATCCAGAACACGAACAC
>DFDV01000212.1:0-548 GCA_002369025.1 Treponema sp. UBA3819
AGCCCCGCATACTCATAGACGCCCACTCTGCCATTAGCCCGGGTGGCACCGGAAAGCGCATAGCAGATACACTGGTAGAAAAAGTTTCCTGCAAAACAAAACTCTGGCTGGCCGGTGGCATTACGCCTGAAAACATCGCCTCTGTCTGCAAAAAATTCCACCCGGAACTCATAGACATAGCAAGCGGCATAGAATCTGCCCCCGGTATAAAAGACCATGCCAGACTGGAAGCACTTTTCAGCCAGATAGAAAAAAATTAAAAAATAAATAAAAAAAACTTGACAAATCAGAAAAGCGGACCGATAATAATTATAGATGAGGGCAACCCAAAGGGTGATGCCCAATCTGCAGGGAAGTCATTAAGATTATGTTCCATTTTATCTAGATTTGTTTTGGGGACATAATTTAATGGCTTTTATTTTTTTTTAAATTTTCCTTTCAAAAATTCGACACAGATGAACTCAGATTAACACGGATGAGGCACAGATAATAAAAAAAATCTATGTCCAATCAGAGTTTATACGTCGCTTGCGCTCCGTTTGCGTAAG
>DFDV01000212.1:619-2777 GCA_002369025.1 Treponema sp. UBA3819
TGTGCCAGGGGCACATATGCATCTGTGTGTATCTGTGTCAAACCTGAGCCCAATCAGAGTCCATCGGTGTTCATCTGTGTCAAAAATTACTTCCCTGCCACTCTCTTCTTTTCTATTGACACTGGGCTTGAATTAGGTTAAAATGTTTCTATGAACAGTAACACATATTCAACAAACGGATTTTTCTCACAGTACGGCGGTAAATATGTCGCCGAAGTCCTGAGCCGCCCCCTTGAAGAACTGGAAGCGGCATTTAAAGAAGCAATGCAGGACAAATCATTTCTGGAAGAACTTGAAATCATCCGCCGTGACTACATCGGACGCGAAACTCCCCTTTACTTTGCACCAACAGCCACAAAACTGCTCGGCGGTGCCCAGATATTCATCAAACTGGAAGGACTTGCAAACACCGGCGCACATAAAATCAACAATGCCATAGGCCAGTGTCTCCTTGCAAAACGCATGGGCAAAAAGCGCATCATCGCAGAAACAGGCGCCGGTCAACACGGACTTGCCACTGCAGCCGCCTGCGCAAAACTCGGTCTGGACTGCACCATCTACATGGGCGAAGTTGATGTCCGCCGCCAGCAGCCAAACGTAGCCGCAATGGAACTTTATGGTGCAAAAGTTCGTGCCGTCACATCAGGAAGCCGCACCCTCAAAGACGCAGTAAACGAAGCCATGCGCGACTGGGCGGCTAATCCGGATTCCACCCATTATGTTCTGGGAAGCGCTCTGGGCCCCGCCCCCTTCCCCGATATTGTCCGCGAATTTCAGTCTGTCATCGGCCGGGAAGTAAAAAAACAGTGCCAGGAACGCAATATCAAAATTGGCGCCATGATTGCCTGTGTAGGAGGCGGCTCAAATTCAATCGGATTTTTTGAACCCTTCATTAACGAAAAAGACCCCCGCCTTATTGGTGTAGAAGCAGGTGGAATCGGTCCCAATGCAGGAGAAAACGCCAGCCGCATGACAGGTAATGCAGCCCGGGACGGAATCCTTCACGGATACAAATCCCGCTTTCTGCTCGACGAAGACGGACAGGCCCTTCCCACCAGAAGCATTTCCGCCGGCCTCGACTACTGCGGTATTGGCCCTCAGCTGGCCGCCCTCGGTCGCTCAGGCAGAGTTGAGTTCACTTCAGTTCTGGACAAGGAAGCACTTGAAGCAGTCAGTTTCTTCGCCAAAAACGAAGGCATTCTCTTCGCCCTCGAATCGGCCCACGCTGGAGCCGCCGCAATCAAAATGGCAAAGGAGATTCCATCAGACCAGGCCATCATCATCAACATGAGCGGACGCGGCGACAAAGATGTATTCATCACCAGTCCCGTCTTCCGCCCGCAAAAGTGGCTGGACTTCCTTCATGCAGAAATTGACCGTCTTGAAGGCGGAAAAGATATCCACGACGCAGAGGTAATGAAATGACAGCCCTCATCACTGGAGCATCCAGCGGAATCGGCATAGAACTTGCCCGTCTTTTTGCCTCAGACGGTTACAATCTTATTCTTGTAGCCCGACGCACCGACAAACTCAACGAACTCAAAGTAGAACTCGAAAGCGCATTTCACATCAGCGTAAATGTTTTCACCCAGGATCTGACCCGCCCCTTTGCGGCAAAATCCGTTTTTGACTTTACCCAGATTGAAAAACTTTCCGTAGATGTACTCGTAAATAACGCTGGCTTTGGAGATTTCGCCCTCTTTGCCCAATGCAATCTGGAAAAACAACAGCAGATGATGCAGCTGAACATGGTCTGCCTCACTGAACTCACCTATTACTTTCTTCCCCAGATGCTTGAACGAAAAAGCGGACGCATTCTGAATGTTGCTTCACTAGCCTCTTTCATGCCCGGACCAAAAATGGCTGTCTACTATGCAACAAAAGCCTATGTCCGCTCATTCAGCGAAGCCCTTCATACCGAACTCAAAAAATCCGGAATAAGCGTTACAGCCCTCTGTCCCGGACCTGTCAAAACAGCCTTCTGGGACGTAGCAGAAGCAGGCACATCGCAAAAAATTGCCAACACCTTCTTTGCAGACAGTCTTTCAGTGGCAAAATGCGGCTACAAGAACCTCATGCGCGGAAAAGCACTGGCCATTCCCGGCTTCAGTACAAAATGCTCAGTATTCCTCACACGACTCTTTCCCCGCTCACTGAT
>DFDV01000035.1 GCA_002369025.1 Treponema sp. UBA3819
CAAAAAAGGAAGGCTTTGCAGAAACGGTGGCGGGAAAAAAACTGCTGGTCATCGTTATTGATTCTACCTGGTTCTGTTCCAAAAAAATGATTCAGTACAGTACAAATGTCATGGCTCTTCCAAAACTGTCTTTCAGCGGGGAATACCGTTCAATTTTTACTTTCAAGCGGGAACCAAAACCCGAATATATCTCCACAATAGAAAGCTGTTACTATCTCATAAAAGAATTGCAGGCTGCAGAAGTCGTGCAGAATCAGTGCGACCCGGAATGCCTGATGACGGCTTTTAAGGAAATGATAAAGTTCCAGCTTCAGAAAGAAAACGACCGCATTGCAGGCCTTTTACCCAACACTCACTTTCACGACTACAAATACACGCGCAAAAAAGAAGTTCCGGATTTTTAGCCGCTCTTTTTAATTATCGCACGTATTGCGCGGCTCTTTTTCGCTGATAAAAAGTCCTGCAATTGTCAGGGCTGCACCGATTGCTCCCATCAGGGAAATGCGTTCTCCCAATGCAAAAAATGCAAAAATAATTGTCACCACAGGAATAAGATAAATGCCCACAGTGGCGCGGACGGTTCCCAGACGGTTACAGGCAATATTCCAGGCGGCAAAACAGAAGGCGCTTGCACCCCAGCCCAAATAGAGCAGGTTCAGCCAGTTAAGGGGATTTTTCCATCGTTCCGCATTTGCCGCCGCATCTCTGGTAATATAGGCCGCAGATGCAGGATCATTTTTGAACAGACCGTAGAGGGCAAGGGGCAGCATAAAAAGCAAAGCCCAGAAAAACATACGCCTTGTCGCCTGAATGGAATCCAGACCCAGGGCATTGATTTTGGAAACGAAGAGCGAATAAAATCCCCAGCTGATCGCCGCGCCCAGAGCAAGCAAATCACCTTTTGGACTGACTTTCAATACAACAGCGCCATTAAAACTGACAAAAGCTATTCCGGTAATTGCAATGGCAAATCCAAGCAGAAAAAATGGCTTAAGATGTTTTTCTTTTAAAAAGATTTGGGCAATAATTGCCGTAAATATGGGGCAGATGGAAACTATGATGCTCACATTACTTGCAGAAGTAAAAGAAATCGCTACATTTTCCATAAACTGATAGACGGTTATGCCGCTCAGTCCCGCAAGCATAAAAAGAATTTCGTCCCGCCGTCGTGCAAGATGCAGTGTCCGCGGTCGCAAAATCCAGAGACCGATGTAGGCTGCCATAAAGCGTCCTATAAGAATTTCCAGCGGACTAAAAGAACGCAGAAGATATTTGGTGCTTACAAAAGTAATGCCCCAGATAAAGACAGTGATAGCAGCAAAAATGAGTCCTACAATCGTTTTTTCTCTTGTTGCATAGCGAATCATCTGCTTTTTTCTGCCTGTGCGGAAATTTCATCTATCTTGTCTTCAAACTGCTCAATGTTTTCGCATTTAAGTTCACGGGCCCTGAAAAGTGCTTCATTGCTTTTTTCTCTGTCTCCAGACATTGCGTATGCTACTGCAAGGTTAGCCTGAATGACCGCGATATTGGGTTCCAGTTCCCCAGCCTTTTCCAAAAGCGGTAATGCCTCTTTTGCATTTTCCTGACCAAGATAGAGGGCACCAAGACTGGCATAGGCTTCCCCTTTTTTTTCATCCAGTGCAATGGCATTCCGGTAAGCCTTTGCGGAGTCTTCATCATTTTTTATCAGATGGCAGAGCATTCCCAGCGTTACATAGCCCCGGTAGTCTGCCCGCAATTCCAGAGACTTTTTTTGAGCTTCAATCGCTTTTTCGTATTCACCCTGATTTGCATATACATTGGCAATAAAAGTATAAAGGATTTCATCTGAGTAATTTGTGTCTTCGTTCAGTGCCTGGGTAAAAAACTGCAGGGCGGTTTCATACTGACCGGAACCATAAGCCTGCATTGCCTGCCTTACCGTATTGTCTCCGGCTTTTGCGCAGGATGTCAGTGTACATCCAAAGGAAAAAATCAGTGAAAGAAAAAGAAATACTCGCTTCATACCTTATAATCGCATTTTTACGCAAAATCTGCTAGTCTCTGCCACAGGGAAATTTTTACCCGCATTTTTGTGCTTTTATCCCTCTGCTACCATTGACGATTGTGGCTTTGTGATTTATCATAAAAGGGATAATGTACCGCTATGGAAATTGCCTGGCGGTAATGAATATTTTTTGGAGGAACTATAATGGCAGAATTCAAAATGAAGGATTTTGACCTTACTGGAAAAGTAGCCTGGGTAACAGGTGCTTCTTATGGTATCGGATTTGCTATTGCTAAGGCTTTTGCTGCAGCGGGCGCAAAGATTGTTTTTAACGACCGCGGACAGGAACAGCTCGACAACGGTTACAAGAACTACAAGGAAGCTGGAATTGAGGCTCACGGTTATGTTTGTGACGTTACAGACGAAGCCGCTGTTCAGGAAACCGTAAAGAAGATTGAAAAAGACGTTGGCGTAGTTGATATTCTCGTAAACAACGCAGGTATCATCAAGCGTATTCCGATGCTGGAAATGAAAGCAGAAGAATTCCGCCAGGTTATCGATGTAGACCTGAACGCTCCTTTCATCGTATCTAAGGCAGTTCTTCCCGGCATGATTGCAAAGGGCCACGGAAAAATCATCAACATCTGTTCTATGATGTCTGAACTGGGACGCGAAACTGTTTCTGCTTATGCAGCAGCAAAGGGCGGTCTCAAAATGCTCACACGCAACATCTGTTCAGAATACGGCGGACAGAACATTCAGTGTAACGGTATTGGACCGGGATACATCGCTACTCCCCAGACAGCACCGCTCCGCGAAAAGCAGCCCGATGGTTCACGCCATCCCTTCGATCAGTTCATCTGTGCAAAAACACCGGCAGGACGCTGGCTGGATCCGGAAGAACTGGCAGGACCGGCAGTATTCCTGGCTTCTGACGCATCAAACGCAGTAAACGGACACATCCTCTACGTTGATGGCGGTATTCTGGCATACATCGGAAAGCAGCCCAGCTAATAGGGCGTTACCGCCTTTCAGGCGGTCGGGCTTTGCGCACTTCCGCTTTCGCTTCATACCGCCACAAGCTTTGCTTGCTCTGGTACTGCTGCGCAGGTGCTCCAATCCCTAACGCAAAAACCACGCGACTTAAAGCTCGCGTGGCTTTTTTTTGTCGAATTCTCTCGGCTGAAAGTACAGAGCAGCCTGCTTCTTCTGCTACAACAAGAAAATCCCTCGGAATATAAAGCCTTTTTAGAAAATTTGTGATACAATAGAAAAATAACAGGAGGTATGAACATGCGAAAAGAGTTTTGTGAAAAAGACGGCATTCTTATTACCTATACAGAAAATGACATCTGCTTTGAAGACTGCAAGACAGCAGAATCAATTTTACTTTCAAATGATGGCACGGTTATTCATTCAAATTTTGACGCTGAAAAAAATAAATTTTTTCAAGACTACATGAAAAGACTTTATCCTGTTATTACCACCTTCCGTAGCCTTGATTCACTGGAGACTGCCTGATGCCACAATTTATTCGTGCTGCTGGATACAAAAGTCTGGGTTCTTCAAAACGGTTCATTTAAGGTTGCCCATAATAAAGGTCGTATATCAGAAAAAGACTTATCACTCTCGCGTGGTTTTTTATTTTCTTCCCAGCCAAAATCAGGTAAATTCCAAATCAGGTAAATTCCAATTGACAAAATGAAAATTCATAGTATCATTGAAGTAATGCGTCTGTCGTATGACAGAAAAATGAAATAGCAGATACACAATTGTGTATAAGGAGTTTATAGCATGAAAAAGATTTTTAGCGTTATGGCTATCGCTTTGCTGGCAACAGGCTTGTTTGCAAAAACATGGACAAACAATGTTGGCGTTGGATTCACAGTACCAATTTCAACTATTGGAATAGATAAGAGTGGCGCAGATGATATTTTCCAGGTGGGATATGGCGTTAAAGGCTTTTACTTGGGCTATCATCAGAATGGCTTTACGGTAAGGGCTGCTGAATCTCTTGGTCTCGCTACGTCAAAAGATATTAAACTTCAGGATAGAGATACCAATCTTGGTTTTTTCAGCAATCTTGACCTTGGCGCAGGTTACTCATTTATCAGAGATGATAAAATGACGCTTTCTCTGCTGGGTATGATTGGCTTGGATATTGCAGCCTATAGTACTTCAAGAAGCAGCACTTATGATAAAAAGAGCGCAGACCTTACAGCAACATTGGGATATGCTATGTTCAGCGTAGGTGCTGATGCATACTTTGCATTTAAATTCAAGCCCAATTTTGGTCTGTTTGCAGACGTTGCATGTCGTTATCTAGTTGCTGGTGGCTCTTTCGGTGAAACAGAATACGAATACAAAAACGGTAGTAAAACAGAGACAGTTAAATTTGACACTACTGACGGTGATTTGCGTGGCAAGTTCCGCATTCAGCCGTCAATTGGTGTTGTTTGGTCTTTTTAAGGGCTGACAAACAATATGCAAAAGGCTGTCCATGAGGGCAGCCTTTTTTTGTTTTAAATTTAGATTAAATTCCTGCAAATTCCTGCAAATTCAGTTGACAAGTTACCGCTTGTTCGGTAGATTATTGTTACCGACTGTTCGGTAACACATATGGCTGGAAGAAATCATTCGGAAAAGACAACAAAGGAACTCATTTTGGATGCGGCATTTTCATTCTGCAGGGAACCGCGTTTTTCTGTTTTTTCCATGAGTGAGCTGGCCGCAAAGGTTGGCATTTCTAAGCCGGCAATTTACCGCCACTTTAAGGACAAGGATGCTGTACTGGCGGCGATGCAGGAACGATTTATTGAAGCACTTGCCGGCTGCCTGCGTGATGTTCAGGATGTCTGCAACATGAAGAGAATTCCTGTGGACGCTGTGGCAAATGTTGTGCAGTTTTTTACGGAAAATCCCCACTATGTAAACTATATGATGGGCAGCCTTGCATCTCAGAAAAATTTTGAGTTCATGCTGACGCAAGAAATGGAAAAGCGTGGCATTGGTTTTTTAGCGGGCTTTCAATTTGAAAAAGACAACACAGAAAAAATCGTCATCAAAGATTTTACCCGCTACGTAAGGGCGATTTATTGTGGCGTAACGATTTTTACTTTTATTAAAGGGCGCGAAAAACGCATTGCACAGGGAACAAAGCCCCAGCCTGTGGAAGCCTTTTCCCACAAACTGGTATATTTTTTGGCGCACGGTTTTGCAGGCACTTGTCAGCCAGATGATATTGTATATCCAAAGCCCATAAGTGCCGCTCGTTTTTCTGAACTGGATGCATTGTGCACAATCGGCGATGACGTGCTCCCCTCTGAAAACCGCTTTTTTACGGCTTTTGCGTCGGTCATCAAAAAGTACAAGATGACGGGCGTAACGGTAGAACGCATTGCCGATGAACTGGGTATGGCAAAAAGCAGTCTGTACGAATATTTTGACAACAAAAGTGAAATGATTCGCTCGCTTATTGCAAAAGAACTGGCTTTGCTGGACACAATCATAAAAGAAAATACTGTTGAAGCGTATAATCTTACGGAATACCTTTACATTCTGATGCGGACGGAATTTTCATTTTTTTCACTGCGCGCGTCAATCATTCCTATCTGCGGATGGCTTTTGATGAACAGTGCAGATGACCGCCTTTTCTGCGACATGGAAGGTGCGGATATGTGGATTAACAGGCTGCCTAATCCCCTGCCGAGGCCGGATTTTGGCATGACCCTTACGCCCATGGAATTGCTGGGCTGGATTTCCTGCCTGCCGATTTCGCTTGTCATGCAGTGTGCGGAGCGGAATTTGCAGCCGGAAGCATTGCTTGAAGCCCTCAAGCACATGTTTGATTTTGTACAAAATGGCATAGAGCCAAAAGAATAATGCAGGACCGCTAACGCGGGATTACATATTCCGCAAATGCGGTGTTTATAAGGAGTTTTTATGAAACGATTTTTGGCTGGTGCGCTTTGTGTAGCATTGCTCGCACCGCTGTTTGCGCAGGAAAAAACTTCGCAAAACAGTGAACAGAAAAACGAAAAGGTGACGCTGACTGTAGAGCAGGCGGTTGCCTATGCCCAGGAGCATAGCCGCACGCTCAAAAGCGCACAGATTGATTTGGAGATGAAAAGGCGTGCGTCAAAGTACGGCTGGAATGTACTGCTTCCTGATTTGACTGTTTCTGGAACGATGAACAGGACAAC
>DFDV01000198.1 GCA_002369025.1 Treponema sp. UBA3819
TCAGCAAAGGCGGCGGCATTTCCACCTACCGCAGTGCAATCTACATCGACAAAAAAGCTCATGGCAGCAAGGCAAGCGTTTCCTGCGAAAGCCTTATGCTGGACAATTTGAGCCGTAGCGACACCGTTCCTGCCATGGAAATTCACACTGATGACTGTGATGTGGGTCACGAAGCAAAAATCGGCCGTATTTCAAATGATGCAGTCTTTTATCTGATGAGCAGGGGAATCAGCGAAGAAGAAGCCCGCACCATGATTGTAAGCGGATTTGCAAACCCGGTTTCAAAAGAACTTCCCCTCGAATATGCCGTAGAGATGAACAATCTTATCCGGCTTGAAATGAAAGGGAATCTGTAAGCAGGACATAGTTATGACAAAAGCATTAAAATATACAAACATAAATCCTATTCCCAGCCTCACCTGGAACTGGCTCAAACTCAATCGTGCCAGTCTGGAAACAGAAGCCCCCATCCAGGGCGGAAAAATGACCATGAGCGGGATTTCCGAAGGCCTGACCTATATGGAAGATGGAAGTGACCTTGCAAAAGCTTTCCCGCAAATGAAAAGCGGTGCAGGTCAGGATGCAGATGCCCTTATCGCTGCTTTTTCCCCCACTCCAGCCGCCTTTGTTGCGCAGAAAGGAAAAAAAATCTCCTCTCCCCTGCTTCTCCGCTTTGAATCAGAAAAAGGCAAATCCCAGGTAAGCCAGCAGTTTATTGTAGCAGAAGAAAACTCCTCCCTCACCATCATTATGGTCTACACATCCGCTTCAGATGCAGACGGATTTAACGCCCTGCAGACAAAAGTCTGGGCAAAAGAAGGCTCAAGCGTCCATATTGTAAAGGTAAATCTTTTAGGCTCAAAATACATTCATCTTGACGACACTGCAGTCCTCTGCGACGACCGGGCCAGCGTCAATTTTACTCAGATAGAATTAGGCGGACAAAAATCCTATGCAGGGCTAGGAACTACCCTTGCCGGCTATCAGTCCACATTCAAAAGCGACACAGCCTACCATGCCCGCTCCTCACAATTTTTGGACATGAACTATGCAGTCTGGCACAAGGGTGCAAAAAGTGACACACAGATGAGTGTAAAGGGCGTTGTTGCAGATGATGCAGTAAAAGTCTACCGGGGCACCATTGATTTTCAGCGGGGCTGTGCGGGGGCTACTGGTGATGAACAGGAAGAAACGCTTATTCTTTCTCCCTCTGCGGTCAACAAATCAATTCCCATGATTTTGTGTGATGAAGAAGATGTGTCCGGAACCCACGGGGCAAGCATTGGCCGCCTGAGTGCGGATGAACTCTTTTACATGCAGAGCCGGGGAATCAGCGAAGAAGAAGCCAGACAGATGATGAGCCGGGCAAAAATTACCGCCGTCGCCCACCTCATTCCCCTGCAGTCCGTTCAGGAAGAAATTGAATCCTTCCTTACACGATAATTTTTACAGGGCTCTGTGATTTTTCCACAGGCCCTCTTTTTTTGCCCTCAACTTTTGCCCTCATTTTTTACCCGAACCATTCTTCTCAAAAAATCTGCTGACAAAATCCCCGTAATATGCTAGTATCTTGCTAGGAAAAAACACATGAGCACCAATAAATTCCGCGCGGATTTTCCGCTCTTTAAAGCAATAGATGAACATGCAGACGCAGAAAACAACGGTCTTCTGTATTTTGACACGGCCGCAACAGCCCAGCGTCCCTTTATTGTTCTGCATGCCATGTCACACTTTTACGCAACGCAGAACGCAAATCCCCTGCGCGGCCTCTACGACTTAAGCGAAAGGGCCACAAAAGCCTACGAAGATGCCCGGGAAACTGTTGCAAAGTTCATCAATGCAAAGTCTTCCAGCGAAATCATTTTTACCCGCAACACCACAGAATCCTTAAATCTTATAGCCTATACCTGGGGCATGAAAAACATATCCGCAGGAGATGAAATTGTCGTTTCCATCATGGAACACCACTCAAACATCCTGCCCTGGCAGTACCTTGCAGAAACAAAAGGTGCCCGCCTTATTTTCCTTGATGTAGACAAAGAGACCGGCATCATTCCGGAAAGCGAATACGCAAAAATCAACAGCCGGACAAAAATCGTTTCCCTCACTCATACCAGCAATGTTCTGGGCACGACCAATCCCATAAAACATGTTGCAGAAATCGCCCACAAAAACGGTGCAATCATGGTAGTAGACGGTGCCCAGTCCGCCCCGCACATTCCTGTGGACGTTCAGGACTTAGATGCCGATTTTTTTGCCATGAGCGGACACAAACTCTGCGGTCCCATGGGAATCGGTGCCCTCTACGGAAAACTCAGCCTGCTGGAAGCCATGCCGCCTTTCCTGCGCGGCGGAGAAATGATTGAATATGTCACAAAAGAAAGTGCCACCTGGGCAGAAGTTCCCCATAAATTTGAAGCCGGCACCGTAAGCGCAGGAGATGCAGTCGGCTTTGCAACTGCAATCCGCTACATTCAGTCCGTCGGCTTTGACACAATCGCAAAACACGACAATGCCCTTGCGGCTCAACTGATGGAAGGCATAAAAAAACTTCCCCACTTTAACATTGTAGGCGGAAAAGACGGCAGCAAAAGGAGTGGCATCGTTACCTTTACCATTGACGGCGTTCACCCCCACGACATTGCAAGTCTTTTGAGCGATGAACATATTGCCATCCGTGCAGGTCACCATTGCGCCCAGCCCTTAGGACAGTATCTTGGCATTCAGTCCAGCGCACGTGCAAGCCTCTACTTCTACAATACAGAAGAAGAAATCGATACCCTGCTGGAAAAACTTTCTCACATCCGGGAATGGAGCGGATACAAGGATTAAATCATGGAACTCAAGTCTCTCTATCGCGAAATACTAAACGAACACAACATAAACCCCAGCCACAAGGCAGAAATGGAAAATCCCTCCGTAACACTGCAGGGCGTAAACCCCAGCTGCGGTGACAACATCACCCTCTTTCTCAAGACAGAAAACGGAAAAATCACCCAGGGCTCATTTACCGGAAGCGGCTGTGCAGTTTCCCAGGCATCCGTAGACATGATGCTGGACCTCATCATTGGTCAGGATGAAAAAGAAGCCCTGCGCCTTGCAGAAAATTTCATGGCAATGATAAAGGGAGAAGCAAGTCCGGAACAGATTGAAGAACTGGACGAAGCAGGCGCCCTGCAGGATATTTCCCACATGCCTGCCCGTGTAAAATGTGCCGTCCTCGGCTGGCGCACCATGAGCGAAATGCTGCAGAAGGGAGAGTCCTCGGCCCAGGGAAGCAGTCCCCACTGCGAAACAAAATAAAGCCTCAGCAGGCGGAATATCCGCTGTCAGTTGCCCTTAAAAAAATCATCCACGCTCTTAATCAGTTCATCGGCAGGACGAGTCTTTAAAAGATATTTTTCCGGCTTAGCGGCAAGAACTTTCATAACGGTTTCCCTGTCATCCTTGCTGGTCAGAAAAATCACCGGAATATTGGCAGTAGCCGGCTCACTCCTCAACATTTCAAATACCTGCAGCCCGGAAACCACCGGCATCTCATAGTCCAGCAGAATCAAATCCACTTTTTTCTGGGTAAGCAGGGAAATGGCATTCATGCCGCTGTTTGCCATAAAGACTTCATACTTTGCACTGAACCAGTTATTCATCGTGCGCAGCATGGTAGAATCGTCGTCCACCACCAGAATGCGCTTTTTTCCGTGGAATTCACTTTCGTCAGTAATCAGAATGTTCAGCCGGTTTACCACTTCCATAATATTGACCGGCCGGGTAAAAGCCGCATTCACAAAGCCCCGGGAAATAACGGCATAGGCCGCATCCAGTTCCGCAGGACTTCCAATCAGGTAGAGAACCCTGTCCACACCCTCTTCAGTCTTCAATTTTTTCAGATACTTGAGCGTTCCGTTAAATGCATGCAAATCACCTTCAAGATAAACAATAAAAATATCAGGAATCGGCTCCTTCTGAGAAATCTCCACAATATCTGGCTCACTCAGCACCACCTCATAAGCGGCAGCCTGAATCTGCTTTACCATTGCCTTTACCAAAAAACTCTGCCCGCTGGCAACAAATAACACGCGCTTTTTCATACGCCTCCATTCTATCATACATTGCGGGGGAAGTCTCCCCCTCGGCTGCAATTCGTCGCATCCGCTCCTCATTTTCGCCTGCCCCCTCGCCTAAGGGAGCCCCCTTAAAAACCCCGTCTTACAGCAGGGCCATTACTGCCGCCTGGTCTACCTTTTCCACAGCTTCTTTTATCTGCTTCCATTTGTCCAGGCATGCAGGCGGAAGAGCATAGCCGTCCACTTCCATTACAATCTGGTCTGCCGTAGAAAAATCAAAAGCGCCCACAACTTCCTTCAGAGCCTGCAAAGCATCTGCAAACTGAGCCTCATCCATCTTCTCTGAAGGCTCTTTTTTCTCCGGTGCCACAGGAAGCAGTTTTTCCCTGTAGCTCCGGTACAGTTCCAGAAGTTCTCCTGTCTTTGCCGAAATTTCAGCTTCGTCTTTCCTGTCCCCACAGTCCTCCAGATACTTTGCCTTTTCGCTCAGTTCCAGGGCTCCAATCAGTTTTGCACTGCTCTTTAGGGCATGCACCAGAACCGTATAGTTCTTCCAGTCATGAGAGGCGGCAAAATCTTCAATATGCATAGCCTTAGGCTCAATATTCACATAAAAATCCTCAAAGGCTTCGCGCAGGGTTTCCTCACTTCCGCAGTTTTTCAATGCGGCGGAAAGGTCCACGCCTTCCATGGGAGGAAAAGATTCTGCCGCTGAAGCATTTTCGGCCTCCACAGCCTTTTCTGTCTTTTTTACTTTCTCCGCCGGCAGATACTGCATGAGCTTCTTTTCCAGCTTTTCACTTTCAATCGGCTTGGAAAGATAGTCAGTAAAGCCCGCCTGCAGATACATATCCCGGGCACCCGCCACTGCGTTTGCCGTCAGAGCAATCACCGGTGTTTCAGCATTCATATTGTCAGCAAGTTCTTTCATGGCGGCAAGCGTTTCTATGCCGTCCATCCCGGGCATGCGGTGGTCAAGCAGAATCACATCATATTTCTTTTTCTGCACCAAAGCCAGAGTTGCCTGTCCGCTTTCCGCCGTATCAATCTGCACCAGAGTCTGCTTCAAAAGTCCCTGAACTACTTTCAGATTCAGCGGAGTGTCATCCGTCACCAGAATTGTTGCATCTGGAGCGGTAAATGATTCCCGGTAGACAGCCAGATTTTCCATGGATTTTCTGTACATTTCGGTAAAATCACCAATGGGCTCCCAGCTCACCACTTTCTGTTCCACCTCAAAAGAAAAAACTGAGCCCTTACCGTATTCGCTTTCCACTTTCAGTTTTGTATGCATCATGCGCAAAAGCTGCTGCACAATGTTCATGCCAAGCCCCGTACCTTCTATCGTGCGGTTTCTCTCTTCCTCAATGCGTTCAAAGGCAGTAAAGAGCTTGCTCATATCTTCCTGTTTTATGCCTATTCCCGTATCTGCAACGCTCACCAAAAGCCGTATGGTATGCTCATCTTTTTTCTCAAAGCCCACCGTAAAAGTCACGGAACCAGTATGGGTGTACTTAACGGCATTAGTCAGAATGTTCAGGATACACTGCTTGATTCTTACTTCATCACCGTAGAGAAGATGGGGAGCCTTTTCATCCACCTTTACGTTAAAGGCAAGCTGCTTGTCCTCCGCCCTCTTCTGCATCATGTTCACCAGATCATTCACCGTGGAAGCCAGTTCATACTGAACGGGAATAATTTCCATTTTTCCCGCCTCAATCTTGCTGAAGTCCAGAATATCGTTTACCAGGCTCAATAATGTCTTGCTGGAATTCAAAATATCAGCCGCATACTCCCGCGTCACAAGATTATCACTTTCCCGCAAAAGCATTTCTGCAACGCCGACAATCGCATTTATCGGCGTTCTGATTTCATGGCTCATATTGGAAAGAAAAGAAGATTTTGCTTCACTTGCGGCCCGGGCAATTTTCAAATCGTCCTCCAGCTGCTTTTCCCTTTGCAATTCTTCTATATAGGAACCTATCCTGCGCACAGTCTTTTTCAGCGAGGCATGCAGTTCCTGAATTTCATCATTCGTACGGATAGGTAGCAGGTGAATGTCCAGCACGGAATTAGCTTTGGTCTCCACCGTATCCCGGGTAAAATCATCCATTGCCTGCTTCATCAGAATAATGGGGTTTGCAATGGAATTCTGGGCATGGTGATTGGCAAAGAACATAATGGGCACGGACACATTCATCAGGATGAGAACCAGTTTCATATCCAGACTCAGCCAGTCCCGCCAGGTAAAACGCACAATTTCTGCAGAAAAATGGCGGGAAAAATCTATAAACTGATTTATCATCAGGTCAGCAAAGACAGCCGCCGCAATACTCAGGGCAAGGGCCTCCAGGACAATCAGCCGGGTAATGTGGCGCTTCAGTTTAGAATGCTTGCTGATTGCCAGCTGCCTTACAGACTGCTCGCATTCCTTTGAATAGTAAAGTCCACATGAAAAAAGATTGCGGATTTTATCCGGTGCATGGTTAAAAAAAAGATAGCAGATCAGGGCAACAAGAGAACATGGACAGAGGGCGCTCAAAAAATGAATGCTCATATCACTAAAGTTTAAGTCCACCTTGCGAACCAGACTAATTATAACTCCCCAGCCGTTTCCCAGAATAAGCGTAAAATAAAGTGCCGTCAGGATTGTTTTAATCTTGCTTCTGTACCAGTAATTAAAAGTCGGCTGAATGGTACACATTACTCCTGCCGTAAACATAAAAATGACAAAGGCAAAATCTCCTACCTGCACTGATGACACAATAAAAATAATCAGGGAAAGTAGGAAAGCCGGAATATAACCGTTAAGGGATGCAAAAAGCATGATGGGTATGACACCCGAATAATCAATAAATTTCCACTGACCAAACTGAATCATCTGAGTTCGTTCTGAAAGGCCATGAAAAAAACCGTACTGATTAAAGAGCATGAGGGCCAGTGTCAGCATAAAGGTAATCAGCATGGAAATACTAGTCGGCCTTTTCAGCCAGCCGGAAACTGAAGTTCTTAAGCATTGTCTCATAGTATAAGTATACTGCAATTTTTCTATTTTCACACTATTTTTTACCACAAGCAGAAAAAACGTGGTATAATAGAGATGCTATATATTTTTGGCGGAATTCCGGCAGCACGGAACCGTCATCACAGAGGAGATTTTTATGGCTTCGATTTCTTGGGAAAATCTGAACAAACTGGATTCATTCGCAAAACTTAAAATGCTCAAGGGCGCAGAAAACGGCGTAAGCCTGAAAGAAGCCCTCAAGGGTGCAAAAGGCGCAAAGCGCGTTACTGACTATCAGGTACCCATGGCTGCAGGACTCACATACAACTATGCCGCAAAACTGGTAAACAAGCAGATTCTTGACGTCCTCAAAAAACTCGCAAAAGATGCTCAGCTTGTAGAAAAATTTGAAGAAACCTACAATGGTGCGGTTATCAATACCGGTGAAAAACGCCTGGTTCTGCATCACCTCACCCGCGGGCAGCTGGGAAAAGATGTCATTGCAGACAAGGTAAACAAGCGGGAATTCTATGTAGCCCAGCAAAAAGCCATCGCAGACTTTGCAGAAAAAGTCCACAGCGGTAAGATTGCAAACGCAAAAGGTGAAAAATTCACCACTGTCGTTCAGATTGGCATTGGCGGCAGCGATCTGGGCCCCCGAGCCATGTATCTGGCCCTCAAGGAATGGGCAAAGACAAACAATACCCTCAAAATGGAAGCCTCTTTCATCAGCAATGTAGACCCCGATGATGCGGCCGCCATTCTCCGCAGCGTAGACCTGCCCCATGCCCTTTTTGTCCTTGTCTCAAAGAGCGGCACCACACTGGAAACCCTCACCAATGAATCTTTCGTTAAGGACGCGCTCAAAAAGGCCGGTCTCAATCCTGCCAACCACATGATTGCCGTAACCAGCGAAACAAGTCCCCTGGCCCACAACTCAGACTATCTTGCGGCCTTCTACATGGACGACTACATCGGCGGACGCTACTCATCTACAAGTGCAGTAGGCGGCGCAGTTCTCTCCCTCGCCTTCGGACCAAAGGTATTTGCAGACTTCCTTGAAGGTGCCGCCGAGGCAGACAAAACCGCCACAGAAAAAGACCTTCTGAAAAACCCCGCCATGCTGGACGCACTCATCGGCGTATACGAGCGCAATGTTCTGGATATGCCCTCAACAGCAGTCCTTCCCTACTCACAGGCTCTCAGCCGCTTTCCGGCTCACCTGCAGCAGCTGGACATGGAATCAAACGGAAAGAGCGTAAACCGCTTTGGAAAGAAAATCAACTATAAAACCGGTCCCGTTATTTTTGGTGAGCCGGGCACAAACGGTCAGCACTCCTTCTACCAGCTTCTGCATCAGGGCACAAACATCATCCCCCTGCAGTTCATCGCTTTTCAGGAAAATCAGGTAGGAAAAGATGTAAACATTCAGGACTCCACCAGCCAGCAGAAACTCTGTGCAAACGTAGTGGCACAAATTATGGCATTTGCCTGCGGTAAAGACGACAGTGACCCCAATAAATTCTTTGCAGGCGAGCGTCCTTCAAGCCTCATCTATGGCAAACAGCTGACTCCCCAGTCTCTGGGTGCCCTGCTTTCCCACTTTGAAAACAAAGTAATGTTCCAGGGCTTTGCATGGAATGTAAACAGTTTTGACCAGGAAGGCGTACAGCTGGGTAAGACCCTCGCAAAGAAAGTCCTTACCCATGACACTGATGGTGCTTTGCAGGCCTATGCTGCCCTGCTGAAGATTTAAGTCTTTCTCCTGCTCCGGCCGCAAGCCGGACAAAAAAGGCTGTCCTGGAAGTTGTCACAATTGAGTGCACTTCAAAGGGCAGCCTTTTTTTATGCTTCACGAAAAGCCCGCAGAAAATCTAAATGCGGAACAAATCCTTGATATTTTTGTCCACCAGTTTACTTAACTGCGCAGGACTTCTGTTTCGCCTTGTGGCAATAAACTCATAAGTGTACTTGATATTTACCGGATTGTTAGGCTCACCCCTCAGCGGAACGGGTGCCAGATAGGGAGAATCAGTTTCCAGCAAAATGCGGTCGTCGGGCACATACGAAAGCAGGGCATTCATATCGTCCATCTTTGCCTTTTTGGTATAGGTCGTTCCCCCGCCAAAAGCCAGATACCAGCCCCTGTCCAGAAAGGCCTTTGCTTCACTCAGCCCGTATGAATAACAGTGAATTACGCCTCTGTCATAACCTACGTTACGGATACAGTCCAGGGTTTCCTCAAAAGCGTCGCGGCTGTGCACGATAAAAGGCAGATTCATTTCCCTGGCAAGTTCCAGCTGCATTTCAAAGAGTTCCCTTTCGCCTTCGTACAAGTCCTGGTCAAAATCTTCTTCACTGCGGCCATCGGCTCCACTGGGATTCCAGTGATGGTCAAGGCCTCCTTCGCCAATGGCTACCAGTTTTTTTGCCATTGCACCGTCATTTTCCGCCTTAAACTCTTCAATCGATTCCCGCAAAGTTTCCATGCAGTTCCAGCGGTCGCGGATTTCATCAGGATCCGGCCAGATGCCTGCGCTAAAATAAACCATGCGCTGGGCTTTAGCATGCAGATTGTGGTCGCTGATTAAATCCAGACTTTCCTGCACTGAATAGAGACGGGGCATTAAATCATTACATCTTGTACCGATATCCAGACCAAAAAGCACATCATTTTTTACCATGCTGGTAAGCACTTCTGCACCAAAGTCTGCGCCATCAGGATGGTCATCTACAAAATGCTTAAAGTGAAAATGTGTATCAGAAAACATAATAAAAAGACTCTTCCGGTAATTTTCCGCCTGCAGACTCAGAATTTGCATCCAGACAGATTTTCAGAACTTTCTCAACTGCCTTGCGGGCTTCTGCAGCCGGAATCCATGTATAGGATGCATACGGAATGGACTTAGTTACAACTGGTGCCATCATGCCCAGTTCATGCTTTTGTACCAGAACTCCAGCCCGCGCTGCCTTGGCGTTTGTCCATGCAACTGCTTTTTTATAGGCATCTGCAAAAGCTTTTACATAATCCTGATTTTCTTTTACATATTCAGCATTTGCAACAAGCAGAAAGACAGGAAAAGTATCTCCGGTTTCTGCCCCTGCGTATTCTTTCTGAAAATCAATATTCCGGACAATTCCCTGTCCCTTAATTTCTGCAACAGAGGCATAGGGCTCAGGCATTACGGCATAGTCTGCATTTCCTGCATTCAGGGCGGCTGTCATCTTAGCGGGAGGAATGGAATAATCCAGACTTACGGAATCCTCACCCTTACCAACAGAAAGCCCGGCCTTCTTCAAAAGGTACAGCATTACATAATCACTTGCACTTCCCTCTTGAAATGCAAAAAGAGTCTTTCCCTTAAGCTGAGAAAGCCCGCTGAGGCCTGCATTTTTAGAGAGCAGGTAGATATTTCCGGTTCCGCTCACCCCCAGTGCAATAAGAGATCCATTGCTGCGGTTAAAGGCTTTTGCGGCCGCTTCCACCGGGAGAATGCCCAGCTGACCATTTTCTCCCAGCACTTCAGTAAGAACCTGCTCATATTCATCACAGGCAGAAAGAGCCAGTTGTATATCTTTTCCAAGTTTCGGTTTATTTTCACACAAATATGCAAAGGGAACGGCATTCACACCTTTTTTGAATGCGACCTTCAGTTCCTTATCTTTTTTACCTGAAGCAAACATGCAGGGAACCAGTGCAAAAAATAGTAAAAGCGTACAGATTTTGTTCAGATTGTTTTTCATAAAATCCTCTAAAAAAATAACGGAAAGGACAACAGTTTTTTCCACCAGTCCTTTCCGTTTTATCTCATATCAGGCTTATGCTTCACAGATTGCAGTAAAAGAATCAGCCTTAAGGGAAGCACCGCCGATCAGACCTCCGTCAATGTCAGCCTGAGCCAGCAGTTCTTTTGCATTTTCAGGTTTCATTGAACCACCGTACTGAATAATGATTTCATCAGCGGCTTTCTGATTATACAGTTTGGCAATGTAACTGCGGCAGAACTTGTGGATTGCCTGTGCATCAGCGGGAGTTGCAGTCTTTCCTGTACCGATTGCCCAAACCGGCTCGTATGCAATAGTCACCCTCTTAAGGTCTTCTTCACTTACACCGGAAAGTCCGGCAGCAAGCTGGAATGCGCAGACATTTTCTGCCTCTCCAGCCTCACGCTCACTCAAAAGTTCACCTACGCAAAGAATGACTTCAAGTCCGTCCTTCAGAGCCCTGCGTACTTTTTTGTTAATCAGTTCATCACTTTCACCGATTTCATGACGGCGTTCTGAGTGTCCAAGAATGACTGTATCTACGCCTATATCCTTAAGCATTGCAGCAGAAATTTCACCAGTATGTGCTCCATTGGTATTTGCAGCCACATCCTGTGCGCCGAGCAGAATATTACTGTCCTTCACAACCTGAGCCACTGCATCCATATACACATAGGGAACAGCAATCATAAATTTGCCGCTCTTGCCTTTCAGATTCTTCACGAGCGAAGTGGCAAGCGCAACCGCATCTGCCTTTGTCATGTTCATCTTCCAGTTACCGGCGATATACTTTGTTCTAGCCATCATTTGCCCCCTTATTTCTGTATAAAAATACGTCGAGTCAAGGCACGCTAACGCTTAAAGCCTTGACTTCGCCGTTTTGAGTTTTTGTAATAAACCCTCAATCAGCCGGCG
>DFDV01000137.1 GCA_002369025.1 Treponema sp. UBA3819
GTAAGCGGACGCATTTTTCGTTCTTTGTTGAGACTCATTCGCCTGTGCCCTTTTTGTCTCACTTGCGAATGGATTATAATGCGTTTGCCCTAAATTATTTTGCCTGTTTTTTTACCGGACGCAAGAGCCTCAGTGCATTCAGAATACAGAGGAAACATACTCCGACATCACCAAAGACAGCAAACCACATGTTTGCAATGCCCGCTGCGCCAAATACCATGACGGCACCTTTTATGCCGAGGGCAAAGATTATGTTCTGGTGTACTACGCGGACTGTTGCCCTTGCAATATTGATGGCAGTGGCAAGCCGGCTGGGGCGGTCGTCCATAATTATCACGTCAGCCGCTTCGATTGCCGCATCACTTCCCAGGGCTCCCATGGCTACTCCAACATCTGCCCGCGCAAGAACCGGACTGTCGTTAATTCCGTCACCTGCAAAAAGGACTTTTTCGCCGCTGGAAAGCAGTTCTTCCACCCGGGTCACTTTGTCTTCCGGCAGCAGTTCCGCATAGACTGTATCTACCCCCAGGTCAGAAGCAACTTTTTCCGCCGTCTTTCTGTTATCGCCTGTGAGCATAACTGTCTTTTTAATACCCAGTTTTTTGAGTTCGCGGATTGCCTGGGCAGCATCTTCCTTGGATTCGTCGCTGATGATGATAAAGCCTTTGTAAATTCCTTCTACAGCAATATAGATTACTGTACCTGTTTCTGAAGTGACATTTTCATTAAATCCGCTTACATTCTGGGCGAGCATGAGCGTCCGGTTTCCCGCGAGAACTCTTTCACCATTCAAGTCTACCTGCAGTCCCTGTCCGCTGATTTCCCTCACATTCTGGCAGGGAATTGTCCCGCACAGGGGACATGAATGGGCCGCCCTCAGTGAAAGGGAAATAGGATGATTGGAACAGCTTTCCGCATGTGCCGCAATGGCAAGCAGTTCTTCTTCGGTAAGACTGGATTCTGAGGGATTGATTGAAGTTACTGAAAAAGTTCCTTTGGTGAGGGTGCCGGTTTTGTCAAAAACAGCGATTCGGGCCGCAGCCAGGGCTTCCATATAATTGCTGCCTTTGACAAGTACGCCATTTGCACTTTCCGCACCGATTCCGCTGAAAAATGAAAGCGGCACCGAGATGACCAGGGCACAGGGGCAGGACACAACAAGGAAAGTGAGGGCCCTGTATATCCAGACAGACCAGCCGTATTCGGCAAAGACGGCCGGCGCAAAGACTTTGAGTGCAAGGGGAGGGAGTAGGGCAACTGAAAGTGCAAGCAGGCAGACAATCGGCGTGTAGACTTTTGCAAAGCGGGTGATGAGTTTTTCGCTTTTTGCCTTTACATCGCCGGCCTTTTCCGTCAGTTCCAGAATGCGGGTAACGGCACTTTCGCCATAGGGTTTTGTCACCTGGGCAGTCAAAACTCCCTGAGTATTTACGAAACCGGCCATAATCTCACAGCCTTCGCTTACTTCTCTGGGAAGACTTTCGCCTGTCAGGGCAGAAGTGTCTACAAAAGACCGGCCGCTCTGAATCCTGCAGTCCAGGGGAACCCTTTCTCCCGGCTTTATTTCAATAATTGCTCCTACGGCAACATCTTCTGCGCGGACACTTCTTTTTTCGCCATTTTCTATGATTGTGGCGCGGTCAGGCCGGATGTCCATAAGGGCAGAAATGCTGTCCCTTGATTTATCCACTGCATAATCCTGAAAAAATTCGCCAATCTGATAGAAAAGCATGACGGCAACCGCTTCCGCAAATTCGCCCATACAGACGGCACCGAGGGAAGCCACAGTCATTAAAAACTGCTCGTCGAAAATTTTACCCTTTTTGATATTGCGTGCGGCACTAAGCACAACACCTCGTCCGCAGGTAAGGTAAGCTGCAAGATAGAGCAAGATAAAAAACGCCCGTACTCCCTGCGCCACAGAGGAAATGTCTGAGCTTCTTCCCAGAAGGGCAGCAATCCTTTCCGGTGCAAAAAAAGGCAGGTGTTCTACAAGCAGAGCTGCTGCAAAAAGCAGGCCAGCCGTCAGTATTTTTTTGAGAGCGCTACCCTTATCCTCCTCCTCATCTTCGTCATCATGGTCATGGCAGCCGCACTCGCAATGAATATGCCCGCCACCCTTGTGATGATGTTCGTGGTGTTCATGTTCTCCGTGATGACAGCATCCTCCTTCATTGTGTTCGTGATGCTCATGTTCATGCTCACCGTCTTCCTTGTGGTGACAGCAGTCCCCCTCATGGTGTCCGCCGTGCTCATGCCCGCTATGCTCTCCCTGATGACAGCAAGCGTCATGTTCATGTATCTCTTCATCGTTTTCCATAAAAATCTCCTATAATAAACTCCGCGTTTTCCTCAACTTGACACAGATGCCAGATTTCAGACACAGATATACGCAGATGCACTCAGATGCATATGTGCCCCTGGCACAAACGTCAATAACTTCCGCTTACGCAAACGGAGCGCAAGCGACGTATAGGACACGGATATTTTTATATGTTTTTTTGTTTCTTATCTGTGTCCAATCTGTATCCAATCTGTGCCCCATCCGTGTTAATCTGCGTTCATCCGTGGCTCCCCCTAGGGCTTTCGCCTATTCTTCAATGTGCTCCAGGCCCATGTTCAGGATTTTTGAAACATGGTCGTCACTGAGGGCATAGATAAGCGATTTTCCCTCCCGGCGAAACCTCACCAGGCCATTTGTCTTGAGTATGCGCAGCTGATGGCTGATTGCACTCTGGGTCATGTCCAGCACTTCCGCCAGATCTCCCACCGCAAGCTCCTGCCCCAAAAGGGCAAAAAGAATCTTTATGCGGGT
>DFDV01000064.1 GCA_002369025.1 Treponema sp. UBA3819
AACTTCTGGAACTCTACTTCGGCAAAGCAATGGTCTTTGAGTCAAACAGCGACATGGAAGGTCTGCGTATTCCCCACTTCTACAATGCTTTCTACGTTTACAAGTACAGCACCGGTATTTCAGCCGCACTCGCGCTCGCCAAAAGAGTCTGCCAGGGCGGAAAGAGCGAAAGGGAAGATTACTTCAAATTCCTCAAATCCGGCGGCTCGCGCTATCCAATCGAAAGTCTTCGTCTTGCGGGTGTAGACATGGAAGGCAGTGAGCCTGTTCAGAGTGCCCTGGACACCTTTGCCCGGATAGTTACGGAACTTAAAGATACATTAAAGAAATAGCATATTTCTGCCGATAAATAATGGTAGTAAAAGAATTTTCTGTTAGAATTCTTTGTTTTCAGTGATTTTTAGCAGAATATGTGCTATAATAAGAAATGGAGCCAGTTGAATGATGAAAAAAGAAGAGTTTTATTCATTTCTGAAAGGAATTCCCAAGGCGGAAATTCACTTACATATTGAGGCAGTTATCAGCAAAGAATCCATCAAAAAACTCTATTTTAAGGCAAATGGCACTGAGTTTTCTGATGCTGAGATGAAGAAGCTCTTTAGCTACGAAGATTTGAACGGCTTTATCGCTGCATTTTTGCAGGTACAGAGTCTCTTTACAACTGTTTCAGACTTTGACCTTGTTTTTGCAGACCTCAAACAGTACATCATCGACAACGGCATTACCTATGCAGAAGTATTTTTTGCTCCGTCAGCCTTCATCAAAAAAGGCTTTGCCTATGGCGACATCATGGCAAACTTCAGCAAAAACATTGCAGAAATCAAGAATGACACTGGTGTAGATGTACGCGTACTGGTAGATGTTTCCCGCACCTTTGGCCTTGAAAACGCAGAAAAGAATCTGGACATGCTTCTTGCCAATAAAATCCCGGAAGTTATCGGAATTGGTCTTGGCGGTGCAGAATCAAAAGGCCCCTGTAAGGATTTTGGTCCCGTATTTGAACGCGCCCGCAAGAACGGACTCAGAACCGTTGCCCATGCCGGCGAAGATGTGGACGCATGGTCAATCTGGGATGCTCTGGATGTACTCCACGCAGCCCGCATCGGTCACGGTATCACCGCCATTCAGGACGAAAAGCTTATGGCCCGCCTTAAGGATGAAAAAGTTCCCCTTGAAGTTGCGCCGACCAGCAATGTCTTTACAAAAAAATATGTACCTTCTTTCAACAAACATCCCATCCGTGCTTTCTTTGACAAAGGCCTCATGGTCACCGTCAATACAGATGACCCCCTCTTTTTCAAAGTCAGCCTGCTGGATGAATACTGGAACCTGCACAAGGAACTCAAATTCTCTCTGGAAGAAATCAAACAGCTCATTCTGAACAGCTTCGACTCAACCTTCCTGCCTGACGCAGAAAAGAAATCCTGGTGTGACAAAGTAGAAAAAGCCTGGAAATAGAAAAGAGGCAGTAAAAAGAGAAAGGCACCCTGGCGGTGCTTTTTTTGTTGCAGATATATCAGAAAACTTTTAGCGCAGATACACCATTAACAGCATGATGTCGCTGTTACGGATACCGCTGATACGGCTGGCCTGTCCCAGGGTAAGGGGGCGGACTTTTTCCAGCTTCTGGCGGGATTCTGCACTGAGGGCGGGAATCTTTCCATAGTCAAAGTTTGCGGGAATCTTGTGGCCTTCCATACGGTGCAGTTTTGCAACACGGGCGTCCTGCTTTTCGATGTAATATTTGTACTTAAAGTCTTCCTGGGCGAGATTCCATACAATCTGAGGCAGCCCGGGATTTTCCGCATCTGCATTTTTTTCCAGAAGGGCAAGAGCCGCCGCAACCTGTTCATATTTGGTATTAACCAGATCCAGCTGAGCCTGACTTTTTAAGCCGACAGCAAAGGCCTTTTGTGCAAGGCGGCGGTCAGCAGTGTCATGGCGCAGTTTCAGGCGGTACTCGGCGCGGGCTGTAAACATACGGTAGGGTTCTTTTGTACCCAGTGTTACCAGGTCATCAATGAGTACGCCGATGTAGGCTTCATCACGTCCGATGATAAGGGGCTCCCATGAGGGAAGCGTTTCTGCATGTGAGGCAGTATAGCTTTTTGGCGTACGGATGGCATTTTCTTTTGCCTGAGCCGCAGCCTTAACATCGCCGGACATATCTGCCCCGCTTGCTGACTGTCCGTCTGCAAAAGATGTGCTCAAAGGCCCGCAGACTTCTTTGTGAGCCCGGGCATAAAGAGCCGCATTAATTCCGGCAATCAATCCCTGCCCCGCCGCTTCTTCGTAGCCGCTTGTGCCGTTAATCTGACCGGCATTAAAGAGCCCCGCAACACGCTTTGTTTCCAGTGAAGGGAAAAGCTGCGTCGGTTCAACATAATCGTATTCTACGGCATAGGCGGGGCGGCTTATGACACAATGCTCAAAGCCGGGAAGAGTGCGCACAAAGGCATCCTGCACTTCTTCGGGAAGTGATGAAGAAAGACCGTTCAAGTAAATCTCATCCGTCAAAAGACTTTCCGGCTCAATGAAAAGCTGGTGGCGTTCACGCTCAGCAAAGCGCATCACCTTGTCTTCAATGGAGGGGCAGTAGCGGGGACCAATTCCGCTGATTTTTCCGCTGTAAAGAGGAGAACGGCCGATGTTTGCCCGGATGATTTTATGGGTTTCCTCATTTGTATAGACCAGATGGCAGGAAACCATAGGACGGTCTACAGTCTCATCTTCAAAACTAAAGGGAATTACTTCCTCATCCCCGCCCTGCTCTTCCAGAGAAGAAAAATCAACTGTATGGCGGAGAATTCTTGGCGGCGTACCAGTCTTTAAGCGACCGGTGGTAAAGCCCAGACGATTCAGTGACTGGGTAAGTCCTACGGCCCCGCTTTCGCCCAGACGGCCGCATGGAGCGTCGTATTCTCCAATAAAAATGCGTCCGCCAAGAAAGGTTCCCGTAGTAAGCACGACTGACCGGCAGGGAATGACACGGCCGCGTTCGGTAACAACGGCGGTAATCTTCTGCCTCATGCCGCTTCGAGCCGCCTCAGTCAGATTTGCTGGATCAAATTGCGCTTCGCCGGGAATGGAGCCCTTTGCGGCACTGTCACTGTTGGGAGGCAGGCTCTGGTCAGAAGCGATGGTATGCAAATCCGTCACCGTGTCCATGAGCGTAAAAAGATTGGGTGTAGTTTCTACAATCTGGCGGGCCAGCTGAGAGTAAAGAATTTTGTCTGCCTGACTGCGGGGAGCCTGTACGGCAGGTCCCCGGCTTTTGTTCAGCATGCGGAACTGAATCATGGAACGGTCAATCAGTTTTGCCATCTGACCGCCGAGAGCGTCAATCTCCCGGACAATATTTCCCTTTGCAATGCCGCCGATAGAAGGATTGCAGCTCATGCGGGCAATGGCGTCTATGCTCTGTGTAACAAGCAGCGTCTTAAGTCCCATGCGCGCAGAAGCAAGAGCCGCTTCAATTCCAGCATGCCCGCCTCCGCACACGACTACATCAAACCAATCGTAAAATCCTGCCATGATACTTATTTTTCAATACAAATGCTCTGGTCAGCGGTAAAAGATTTTCCCGGCTGCAGTTCAATCAGGCCGCTCTTGTTTTCCCAGCTGTGGTCAGTGTTTTCTGCATCGGCAGTGCCATACCAGGGTTCAATACAGTTAAAGCCGTTTCCGGCGGCACCTTCGGCACCATTTCCGCCCTGCCATACCATCAGATAGGGATAACCGGCACAGTTTACCTTGATGAGGGAACCGTCTTTTTTGTTGCGCAGACCCACCCAGCCAGATTCAAAATGAGTAAAGAAATGGCCGTTTCCAAAACCGTCTGCACCGATAGGAATAATGCCCGCTTCTTTTTCGCCATAGGCTTTTGTGCAGGGAGCAGTTCCGTCTTCATCCACGGCAAGCTGAGCCGCATCATTCAGAAGAACAGTTGTCAGGGGTTCGCGTTTTTCAAACTCATACTGATAGTCTGCATTGGTTGTACCTGCGGGGTCCGTATTGCGGGGACAGCAGAAAGCAGTGTGGCTTCCGATGCTAAAGTACATGGGTGTAGAATCAGTATTTGTCACCGTGGTGGTAAAGAGGAGGCCTTTATCAGTCAGTTCGTAATGAGTCTTAAGGCTGAATTTCCAGGGGAATTTATCTGCAGTCTCAGCATTTTCGGTCAACTCAAAGGTTGCCGTTGTTTCGCTCTGCTCGATAATCTTATGCTCCATATCGCGGCTCATGCCGTTGTTTACCAGATGATATTCCTTTCCCTGCCAGGTGTAAAAACCATCGCGAATGCGTCCTACATGAGGAAAGAGCACCGGCGCATGAAATTTCCACACGCTTTCCGGACCTTCAAAAACATACCGGGTACCGTCAGTGCCGCGGAAAGAATTGATTTCTCCTCCGTGTGTATTCAAAACTACTTCATAGCTGCTGTTTTTCAGTGTAATCGTCATATTATCCTCCAAAAAGAGGCGAACCAGCGCCCGCCATCTCTATTCTTCTCTATCTGCCTCTATTATCTGAGTGCATCTGCCT
>DFDV01000103.1 GCA_002369025.1 Treponema sp. UBA3819
TTGCTGAGACTCTTTTACCTGTGCCCTTTTTGTCTTACTTGTGAATGGATTATAATGCGTTTGCCCTGCTGTATTTACGGTTTTTTTGTGGTTTTTTTTTCATACCTACGTTATACTATATTACAGAAAGAGTTAAAGCAAAAGGAAGTAATAATAATGGCAAAGCAAAAAAAAGAACTGGATCGTTTTGCAAAGAACGCAAAGCGAGATACCCGAATTACCACAAAACTGATGGGCATTATCGTGGGCTCCGTCATCCTAAGCGTTGCTGGAGTTGCCGCACTGTCGCTGGGCATTTTTGACAGCGGCTTCCGCCAAAACACCGATGAAGACTTAATGCGCTTTGCAACGGGTCTTGAAATGACGCTCAAAGACTGGAGGGACACGCTGGAGGCAGATTCCATGCTGCTTTCAAACCGCCCGGACCTGGCGCAGGCAACAGCAAGCCGCAACATTCAGAATTTGCGCTCCATCATCAGTTGGTCTAACGGTACGCTGAACGTTGAAGTACTTGCAGTCACCGATGCATCCGGCAAAGTCATTGTGGGCGAAGGCGTGAAGGCAGGCGATAACCTTTCTTCCGTTACGGCTGTACAGAGCGCATTACGCGGCACGGCAGGCTATTCATACGATGACATTCCCGGCATAGGCTATTCAATTACAGCCGTTGCCCCAGTCCGTTCTGGCGGAAAAGTTGTCGGCTCAGTCGTAGCGGCCTATTCACTGGAAAACGGCGACATTGTAGCCCAGGTGCAGAACTCATACAATGCCGAATGTACAATTTTCAACGGCCCCACCCGTATATCCACAACGCTGGGAGAAAACTTCATCGGCACCACCCTGGCAAACAGGGAGATTCTGCACTATGTCCTTGATCAGGGCTATGAGTACCACGGCGAAAACACCATCAATGGTCAAAAGTACCTGAGCGTCTACTTTCCCTTGGAATCAAGCAATGGAACCATCAGCGGCATGGCCTTCATTGCCCGCAGCATGACCATGGTTGAAGCAATCCGCAACCACACCCTTATTCTGGTCGTTCCTATCGCCATAGTGCTTATCGGACTGCTTGCCTTCTTCAGCTACCGCTTTGTCCACTGGCTCATGTGGCGTATCTACAACGTAACGAACTTCCTCAAAGAACTTGAAACAGGCGATGCAGACTTGACCAAACGCTGTAAACTCTTTATCCGTGACGAAATCGGAGACCTTATCATTCACTTTGACTTATTCCTGGACAAGCTGCAGGAAATCATGCAGGAGGTTAAGGGAACAAAAAGCGAACTGGGCAATTCCGGCATGGCTCTTTCCGAAAGTACCCAGGATACCGCAAGCGCAATCACTCAGATTATCGCCAATATTGACGGCATCCACAATCAGGTCAACAATCAGAGTTCTGGCGTGGCTCAGACTGCTGGCGCAGTCAACGAAATTTCCGCAAACATCACGGAACTGGACAATCTGGTAGAAAATCAATCCTCCAGCGTAACTGAAGCATCCGCCGCAGTTGAAGAGATGATTGGAAACATTTCTTCCGTCACCGCATCAGTTGACAAGATGGCAGAATCCTTCCAGTCCCTCAACGCAAATGTGCAGACAGGCTTTACCAAACAGCAGGATGTAAACGAACGAATCAAGCAGATTGAAAGCCAGTCAGAAATGCTGGGAGAGGCAAACGTGGCGATTTCAAACATCGCAAGCCAGACCAACCTGCTTGCAATGAATGCGGCCATCGAAGCGGCACACGCAGGAGAGGCAGGAAAAGGATTTGCCGTTGTTGCCGACGAAATCCGCAAACTCTCCGAAACATCTTCTGCCCAGTCACGCTCTATCGGCGAACAGCTGACCAATATCCGCGACTCAATCGGCGAAGTGGTCACCTCCTCAAACGAAGCAAGCGAAGCGTTCTCCGCAGTGTCAGACCATATCAAGAAAACCGATGAACTGGTCATGCAGATTAAGTCCGCCATGGAAGAACAGAACGAGGGTTCCCGCCAGATTGGCACCGCCCTCAAAGCCATGAACGACAGCACCGTGGAAGTTCAGCGGGCATCCAAGGAAATGTCTACACGCAACGAAAAGATTATGTCCGAGATGAAAATGCTGCAGGATTCTACGGCAAACATTCAGTCCAGCATGGGTGAAATGGCTACAGGCGCACGGAAAATCAACGAAACCGGCTCTGCCCTGTCGGAGATTTCTTCCAGCGTACAGAATGCCATCGACAAGATTGGCAGCCAGATTGATTTGTTCAAAACAGAATAACTGCACTTATAAGGAGCATTAACCATGAAAAAGATATTGATTACAGGCTGTCTGATTGCCGCATCCCTGATGCTGATTTCCGCCTGCAAAAAAACAGAAAGCACCGTCGCAAAACGCCCCGTAAACCTTCGCCTTTCTGAGGTTCATGCGCAGGGCTATCCCACATCACTGGCAGACGAGGAATTTGCCCGTCTGGTAAAAGAACGCACGGAGGGCAGAGTAATCATTGACGTGCGAAGTGGCGGTGCTCTGGCAGACAACGAAGGAGATGCCATTGAAGCCCTTAAAGTAGGAGACTTGGCCTTTACCCGCGTATCTGCCGCGCCAGTAGCCTCTTATGTTCCAAAACTTAACGCCATCCTGCTTCCCTACCTTTACCGAGACTCAAACCACATGTGGGCAGTACTGAACAGTTCCCTTGGACAAGGTATGCTGGAAGATATTGAAAAATCAGGATCCGGTCTGGTTGGTCTCTGCTACTATGATGGCGGTGCCCGTAATTTCTACACCACCAAGCCTGTTCATTCCGTAGCAGATTTGGCAGGCATGAAAATCCGCGTGCAGGGAAACCCCATGATGGTGGATATGTGCAGTGCATTGGGTGCCATCGGCGTAACAGGAATCGGTGTTGGAGCCGTCCGTGGCGCAATCGAAAGCGGCCGGGTTGACGGTGCAGAAAACAACTGGCCCTCCTACCAGAGCGGCGGCGACTACACGGTGGCCCGCTACTTTACCCTTGACCAGCACACCAGAGTACCGGAAATTCTGCTCGCCTCAAAAAAGGCACTGAGTCGCCTTGACCCCGCAGATGTGGAGATTATCAAGGAAGTGGCAAAGATGACCCAGGAATACGAAATTTCCCGCTGGAAAGAACGGGAAGCCCTGTCAGAGCAGATTGTCCGCGCAAACGGCAACACCATCATCACCCTCACTCCCTCAGCCTTCGCAGAGTTCCAGAAAGCAATGCAGCCACTTTATGAAAAATATGGCGGCGCATACAGCAGCATCATCCAGCAGATTCAGAACACACGCTAGTAAAATCTGACAATCAGGGGCAAGCGCATCTCATCGGCTCTTGCCCCGCCTGCATGATTTACAGTACGACAAAATTTTACTATAATAAGGACATCTTCCGCAAAGACGGAAAACCATATCGTGACTTTATAGGAGACCATAATGAATTTTATTTTTTTAGGACCACCTGGAGCAGGAAAAGGAACTTTGGCTAAGGAAGCTGCAAAGGCATACAACATTCCCCACATCTCTACAGGTGATATTTTCCGCGAGAACATCAAGAATCAGACCGAACTGGGAAAAAAGGCAAAGGCTATTATTGATGCAGGCGGACTGGTAAGCGATGAAATCACAATCGGTCTGGTAAAAGACCGCCTCTCACAACCGGACACCAAAAACGGCTACATTCTGGACGGCTTCCCCCGTACTATTCCCCAGGCAGAAGCTCTGGACACCTTTGCAAAGATTGACGCCGCAGTAAACTTTGACATTGCTGATGAAGCAGTTGTTGAACGCTTGGGCGGACGCGTCTGCTGCAAGGAATGCGGACAGATGTTCCATGTAAAATTCAACCCGCCAAAAACAGAAGGCAAATGCGACAAGTGTGGCGGAGAACTCTACACCCGTGATGACGACAAGGCTGAATCAATCAAGCACCGCCTTGAAGTTTACCGCGAGTCTACTGCTCCCCTCATTGACTTCTACAAAAACAAGGGCAATCTGGTAGACGTGGACGCCCGTCCCGCACCGGAAAAAGTTCTTGCCGAATTTGAAGCCAAATTCCCCAAGAAGTAAAATCTTCTGATATCTGAAGTTTGACACAGATAAACTCAGATAGGGCGCAGATTTTTTTATTTAAATATCTGTGCCTCATCTGTGTTATCCGTGTCCATCTGTGGTTCCCCTCTGTGATCCCCGCTTTGTTGTGCGGGGATTTTTTTTATGCTATACTCTTTTCATGTCCCTCAACTGTAACGAAATCAATGTCATTCTCTCCGAACTCGACCTTACCGGAGCATTTATTCAGGACATAGTGCAGCCTTCCTTTGACTCCATTGCACTTTATACCTACAAACCGTCTGCGCCCAAAACACTTTTTATCTCCCTTGCGGCTGGAGTATGCCGTCTTCATGAAGTGCGCAGAAAAATTCCAAAAAATGAAAAACCCTTGCGTTTTATGGAAATACTGCGCTCCCGCATAAAGGGTGCACGAATTTCCTCCTGTGAACAGATTGGTCTTGAGCGCATTGTACGCATGACTCTCCACAAAGACGCCCCCATTCAGGTGATGCCCGCCGCACAGGAAAAACTGGCAAAGGCAAAAAATACATCTTCCCCTGAGGATGAAAGCACAGGAGAAGAAAACTATACATTGTATATACGTCTCTGGAGTGGAGCGGCAAATATCTTCCTCTGCGACACAAATGACACAATTCTGGATTCCTTTTTCCGCCGGCCCGCAAAAAATGAAATGACGGGCGCCAGTCTGCTTCTCCCGGAGCCAAAAGCCTCCGATAAAATCTGGCCGGTAAGGGATTTTGCAGACATTCAGGCAGATTTTTCCTCACATCACCCGGAAGCAGAGCCCCTGTCCTTTAACCAGAAAGTCGATATCTTTTACAGCCAGACAGCAGCGGCAAATTCCATAGAATCACTTCTTGAGCAGGCAGAAAAATGGTATGCCGGGCACAAGAGCCGTCAGGAATCCGCTCTGGAACGCCTAAAAGAAAAACGAAATGCATTTCTGGACGCAGGTCAGTTCAAGCATCAGGGAGACTTAATTCTTGCATTCGGTTACCAGCTGGACGGTTCTTCAGATTTTCTGGAATGTGAAGACTACGACAGCAAAAAAAGCGTACGCATTAAAATCGATTCAAAGCTGACTCCTCAGGAAAACGCTGCCCTTTACTACGAAAAATACAAAAAAGCCACAAGCGGACTGGAAGATCTGGAGCACGACATCTCCCGGGCAGAAAAGGCCCTTGCAGACCTGAATGCAAAATACGCTTCCATGCTGGCAGAAAAAAATCCTCTCAAACTGGAACAGCTGCTCCGCAAAACACAAAAACCTAAACAGCAGGAAAAGAAAAGTCATCCCGGCCTGGATTATTTTGTGGACGGATGGTACATTCTGGTTGGCCGGGATGCAAACGAAAATGATGAACTTCTCCGCCACCATGTGCGCGGCTCTGACATGTGGCTGCACACCCGTGACTATTCAGGCGGCTATGTCTTCATCAAGGCGCGGGCTGGCAAAACCGTTCCCCTGGAAATTCTTCTCTATGCAGGAAACCTTGCTGTCTATTATTCAAAGGCCCGCAAAAATGGCAGCGCCGACCTGTATTATACACAGGTAAAGCACCTGCGCCGCGCAAAAAACGGCCCAAAAGGTCTGGTTCTTCCGACCCATGAAAAAAATCTCTTTGTCAAACTGGACACGGAAAAACTTCGTGCACTGGAAGACATGCAGAAAATATAACGGAGTATACACATGGCTAAAACAGGACTTATTTTTGAAGGCGGCGGAATGCGCGGTCTCTTTACGGCAGGCGTTGTAGACGCTCTTATAGAAAAATCCCTTCATTTTGACAATATCTACGGAGTAAGCGCAGGCTCCTGCCACGCCATTTCTCTCCTTTCCGAGCAGAAAGATCGGGCCCGCCGGGTAAATGTTGATTACTGCACCCGTCCAGACTATTTTGGCCTGCGCTGCATGCTCAGGGAAGGGAGCATGTTCGGCTGGAAACTTATTTTTGACGAAATTCCGAACAAACTGGATCCCATTGACTATGACAAAGTCTGGCAGAAAATCGGTCCTCTCAAAAATGACGCAGAAAAATCAGACGGAGACGTTGCAGAAACTTCAGCTCAGCCCCGCACAAACTTTTTCGTCACTGTAACAAATGCCCGTACAGGACAGGCAGAATACATTCAGCCCCGGAATAACGAAGAACTGATTGCCGTCTGCAAGGCTTCCTGCTCCCTGCCCTTCATGTGCAAGTCTACCCTTATAAAGGGAATTCCCTACTACGACGGAGGCATTGCAGATTCCATTCCGGTACGAAAAGCTCTGGAAGACGGCTGCGAAAAACTTGTCATCGTTCTGACTCAGAGTGAAGGCTTTCAGAAAAAACCGCTCAAACACCCGGCTCTGGTCAAACTTCTCTATCAGGAATATCCAAAGCTCACAAAATCACTTTTGCGCCGGCATGAAAATTATAATGAATCACTGGGAATTGTTCGTATGCTTGAACAGCAGGGAAAAGCCATTGTTCTTCGCCCGCCGCAGGCAGTCAATGTAAGCCGGACCGAGCGAAATCCCGACCGGCTCAACGTCCTTGCCCGCACAGGCTACGAACTGGCCATGAAAATGTTATAGGGCTTTCTTGAGGATTGCCAGTCCCGCATCAATTTCTTCCTGAGAAATATTCAGCGGAGGCACAAGGCGGAGAGTATTTTTACCTGCCGTGGAAGTACAAAGACCTGCAGCAAGCACTTTCTTCTCTATTTCCAGGGCACTGGCCTTGTCATTCAAATCAACGCCAATCATCAGCCCTTTACCGCGAACCTCATTTACCAGAGGACTCTTCCAGCCTGCAATCTGGGAGCGGATATAGTCACCCTTTTTGACCACATCTGCCAGGAAAGCCTTGTCATTAATTGTTTTAAGGACGACATTTGCCGCCGCACATGCAAGAGGATTTCCGCCAAAAGTAGACTGATGGTCTCCTGCCGCAAAGACATCTTTTGCCTTTCCGCGATAGAGACAGGCTCCCATGGGAACTCCGCCGGCAATACCCTTTGCCAGAGTAACAACTTCCGGCTCAAAGCCCAGTGCCTCTGAGGCAAGCAGGGTTCCGGTGCGTCCCATGCCGGTCTGCACTTCATCAGCCATTACGATTGCACCTGCCTTGCGGGCCGCCTCTGCCGCAGCCTGAGCCCATTCTGCTTCAATCAGGTTTACACCACCCTCACCCTGCACGCATTCAATCAAAAGTGCGGCAGTAGTATCGTCAAAAGCATCTTTTATCGCTTCGTAGTTGTTTGCTTCAATCGTCTTAAAATCAGACACATAGGGAGCAAAAGATGCCGGATGAAACTTATCCTGACCGGTTGCAGTCAGTGTTGCCAGAGTGCGGCCGTGGAAGGAATTTTTAAGGGTTACAATCGTGCGCCTTTTTTCACCGCCATGCAAGTAACCGTACTTGCGGGCAAGTTTTATGGCCGCTTCATTAGCCTCGGCTCCACTGTTTCCAAAAAAGACACCGTCAAAGCCTGTTGCCGCAAGCAGTTTGTCCGCATATTCCAGACCAACATCGCTCACAAAATAATTGCAGATGTGAATCTGTTTTGCAGCCTGCTCAGAAATTGCATCTACCAGCGGCTTATAATTGTGTCCCAGGCAGTTCACTGCAATTCCGGAGAGAAAATCAATGTATTTTTTTCCGTTTGCGTCATAGAGAGTTGAGCCCTGACCTTTTACAAAAGTCACATCAAATGAACCGTAATTATTCAAAACCTTTTTATTTGCCATTTCTTCCCCCATAAAAAGTCTGCCTTTTCAGGCGGCTAGTAAATCATCGTACCGATACCACGGTCTGAGAACATTTCTATGAGCAGCGAGTGCGGTACCCGGCCGTCAATGATATGAGTTCTGGGAACTCCGCCTTTTCTTGCCATCATACAGCATTCAATTTTTGGAATCATGCCGCCTGCAATCGTTCCGTCATCAAAATATTTCTGTACATCTTCAATATGAATGCGCTGAATCAGGGATTTAGGATCATTCACATCACGAAGAACACCCGGCACATTAGTCAGCTGAACGAATTTTTCCGCTTTGAGGGCGATGGCAATTTTTGCTGCTGCCGTATCCGCATTGATATTGTAGCGGGCATTATCCCCCTGTTCACCCAGAGCAACCGTAGAAACAACAGGAATAAAACCTTCGTTCAAAAGAGACTGAATGATTTCTGGCCGGACATCCGTCACTTCACCTACAAAACCAAGATCCGTGCCGTCTTTGTCGATTTTCTTTGCCCTCAGAAGACCTGAATCAACACCGCTCAAACCGACAGCCTTTCCGCCTTCCTGCAGAAGAATGCCGACAATGTCCTTGTTCAGTTTTCCGGTCAAAACCATCTGAACAATTTCCATGGTCTCTGCATCAGTGTAACGCAGGCCATTAATGAACTTGCTTTCCTTTCCGATGCGTTCCAGCATATGATTGATTTCCGGACCGCCGCCATGCACCAGCACTACCCTGATGCCGATGGTACTCAAAAGCACAATGTCTTTCATTACAGCCGCTTTCAACTCTTCGTTGAGCATGGCATTTCCGCCGTATTTTACTACCACAGTTTTTCCAACCCAGTGGCGGAAATAAGGCAATGCCTGTACCAGCACATCCGACCAGTGGTATGAATCTACGCGGGGGTCAATTTTTTCCCGGATTTCATTATCTGTATCTGCCATAGTTATCTAACTCCAAATTTTAAATGTATTGCCGTCTCTTCCTACGTTCTGTAATCACCGTTGATTTTTACATAATCGTAAGTTAAGTCACAGCCCCATGCAGTACCTTCTGCATTTCCGTCTTCCAGTTCAACAAGAATGTCTACCGCTTCTTCCGTCAGAATCTTTTTTGCGACATCTTCGTCAAAGTTAAGGGGAACGCCATGGTCAAAGACTTTGATTTTATTCTCTTTTCCACCATTGACCTGACCGTCATCAAAGTAGCGTTTTGCACCCTCACGGCTCAGGAATGATACTGATGTTTTTTCCGGGGTAAAGAAATAACCTGAATAGCCCATTGCATCCAGAATGCGTCCCCAGTTTGCGTCAGCGCCAAAGAAAGCCGCCTTTACAAGATTTGAACAGATGACAGCCTTTGCAAGTCCGCGGGCATTTTCTACCGTATCAGCACCATGAACATGACAGGTAACCAGGCGAGTGGCTCCCTCACCGTCAGCGGCGATTTTCATTGCCATCTGCGTATTAAGTGCATTGAGAGCTTCTACAAATGCGTCAAAATCCGCACCTTCAGAAGTAATTTCTGCGTTTTCTGCCATTCCGTTTGCGAGTACAATCAGAGAATCGTTTGTGGATGTATCGCCGTCAACGGAAACACAGTTATAGGTTCCCGCTGCCGAAATGCGGAGAGCTTTTTCCAGCATGGCAGATGAAATGGCGCAGTCCGTTGTAATAAGGCCCAGCATGGTTCCCAGATTGATATGAATCATACCGCTGCCCTTTGCCATTGTTCCCATGCGCACTTTTTTTCCACCGATTGTGGTTTCCAGGGCGACTTCCTTGTAATGGGTATCTGTAGTCATTATGGCAATACGCGCTTCCTCATGACCTTTTTTTGAAAGTCCGTCAGCAAGAGAATCAAGTCCATTCAGGATTTTTTCAACAGGAAGCTGCTGTCCGATAACGCCGGTAG
>DFDV01000097.1 GCA_002369025.1 Treponema sp. UBA3819
CAGACGCGCTTTTCCGTAAGCGGACGCATTTTTCGTTCTTGCTGAGACTCTTTTACCTGGGCCCTTTTTGTCTTACTTGCGAATGGATTATAATGCGTTTGCCCTGTTATAGTTTTACGCGGATGCCGGCTTGGACGAAGCCTTTCTGGCCGATATTGCTTTCGGCATAAATCCACAGGTGCTCCGTGGGGCGGAATTTGATGCCCAGCCAGGTCAGGTTACAGGCAAAGTAGGGGCTTGTCTTATCGGAGACGGCGACACCGATTCCTGCGTCTACGGCATGATAAAATTTAAATCTGCTCCAGCCGTACTGTACGCCCAGTTCTGCCATGATGGTAGAAAAGAGGATATTTGAATTTCCAAAGATTTTCATGTACTGGAAGGTGCCGTTCAAGCCGGCGTAGAGATGGTCGTTAAAATAATAATTTGCGCCAGCGTTGAATATACCATAGTCTTCAAATTTGTAGTTCACTTTATCGGCAATGGGGGCGGTAAGTGCGATGCCCAGTGCTGTTCCGATAAGCATGGCAAATGTATTTCCGGAAATATAGCCGTAGCCTGCGTGGATTTCCCAGTTCTTTTCAGAGGAAAGGGAATCATCAGAAAAAGACTGTGCAGTAAGTGCCGTTGTTCCTAAGACAAAAGTTACCGTAAGAAGAGCGATTATTTTTCTCATAGTCATTGTACCTCGCATAAAATATGCCTTCAGTAAAAGGCCTTGTTACAGTTGTCAGGCAAGTGCCTGTGTTCAAAATAACATATCTGGGCTTGCAAGGTAACAATGTAATCATTGATTTATTTAAATAAGCATACTATATTAAGGTGCAGGATAAAGGAATGCGAAAGTATATAATTTTTGTTTTTATGGCAATATTCTCACTCATTCCCTTGTTTTCTCAGACGGGAAAGGCGCTTGTAATCCGCGTAGAACTCTATCAGGAAGCACACAAAAAATATTCGGAATACGAAAAGTCATATGTGAATGCCGCATATCGCCAGTTTCAGCAGGATTTGACCAAAGACCCGCAGATTCAAATTCGTACCCCGGAAACAGACAATGATTTGCGTTCCATTCAAAAAGAATCACAGATAGAAGCCAGTAAGGGCCTTGCCAGTGAAGATGCCGCTTATGCTACGGACAAAGGAAGCAGGGCTGCCCTTTCCATCCGGCTGCAGATGGCAAAAGTTGGAAAAGAATATCAGCTTTCCTGTGAAATCCGTGAAATCGAAAAAATGAGCATGACTCAGCGGAACACACAAAAGGCTTCTCTGGAGCAGGTGAGCAGCGATGTAGTGGTTGATGCCCTCGCTTATGAAGTGCTCATGTTTCTGCAGGAAAAGTCCTACATCAACCGCGTTTCCCTGGACATAACCAATCAGCTTTTACATCGTGATGCGGCCAATTCAGAAGAAAACCTCAAAAAATACCTGAACAGCTATGCAAAGCAAAAACGTGAGGCTGAGGCAGAACTTGCGGCTTTGCGGGCGGAATCAAAATCAAAAGAAGACAAACTGGCAAAAGAAGCACGCGAACGGGCACTGCAGCTGAACATAGAACTGGCAGAAAAAAACAGGCAGATTGCAGAACAAAATCTGCGCCGTCAGCAGGAAAAAAAGCAGGAAGAAATAAAGCGTCAGGACGAACTGAAAAAAATCTCCAGGGAGCAGCAGGAAAAATTTATCCGGGAGTTTGAAGAAATTGAAGCTGCCCGTCGTGCCATTCAAAAAGAAAACCTTGGAAAACTCAGTCTGAAAAAGCGTATCGAACTGATTGAATCTGCAAGAGATAATCTCCGTCAGCTGGAAAATCAGTTGAGCGACACTACCCGGCAGAACAGAACGGAAATGACCGCCAAAATGCAGAAGGAACTGGACGCCAAAGAAAACGAACCCTGGCGCAAGGCGGATTTGTCTAATGGTCTTCCCACTTCCAGATCGCGAAAATTCCGTGACGATGAAAAGGCGGCCATCAGAAAACGCTATGAAGCACAGATAGATTCCGACGAAAAAAAACTCCGTGCCTTTGCAGAACCGGGCATTGCTGAATACCGGGCCCAGGTTCAGTCAAATATAGATGACATGCAGAAAACTTTGTATGTATTCCGTTCCGTAAATGAAATTGATGACTTTCTGCACTTGCAGGTGGATGAATATGACGGTGACAGGCAGTCATGGGAAGTTCATTCAAATTTCGTGCTTACAATAGAAAAAACAGATACTTCCGCAGTAATACTTCCCCCTGTTCCCATAACCTACCGCATGATGGTTGGAAAAGAGCCCGATATGGATTCCGCAGAAGGCTACAAAAAGTACCAGGATGATGTAGACAAGGCAGATTTTTACTTCCGCACAAAAGTTCCCTATCTGTATTCAGAACTGGGCGTAAAAGTAAAATATGATGATATCCGCGGCCTGTATGTAGTGCAGCCTCAGGAATATGCAATCTACCGCACCCAGGACAATTCCAAACCGATTGCCACATATAATGCGGGAAAACTCGCCGCAGTGCAGAAAAAATATGAGTCAGAAATCAGGGAAAAACAGGAAGCGGAAGAAGCCGAGCGGCGTGCGGCAGTACGCGAAATAAAGATGGATATGTTCTGGGCAAATCAAAAGGCAAGGCAAGGTGTTTATCTTGATTTAGGATATGCCGGAAAAAGTTCATATCACGGATTTGTGGGAGACTTAAATTTTCTGTGGGGCGGAAAGCATTTTTTTGGTGGTTTTGACGCAACACTTGTTGGTATAAGCGACTCTTGCTTTGACACAAAACTCTACAAGTCAATAACATACGTTTCCTGCGAAGGCCTGATAGGCTTGTCCATCAATCTTGCTGTTTTGCGGCCCTATATTGCCGGTGGTGTAGGTATTTATAACATGACGAAAAAGTCAAAATCTATAAAAGCTGATACTACATCAAAGACAAGTTTTACGCTTTTGGGAGAAGTCGGCGTAGACCTTGTGCTGGGAAAAGTGGTTCTTGGCGGAGTCTACAAACTCCGTAATTATGCTGGTTCTGGATATCTGAGCAATATTTCAGTGTCCCTCGGATACAACTGGTAGCAGAAAACAGGAATTTAACCTTTTAAACCCAATGATGTTTAAAAGGCGGAAAATGATTATTGCTCATTATGGGCAATGCTTTTATAATATATTCATATTGACCACAGGAGGGTTAATAGCATGAAAAAGATTTTGACGATTGTTGCAGCAGCAATGGCTTTTGGTCTGCTTGCAGGTTGTGGAACGACAAAAGTTGCCGGTTCAGGAATCAAGGCAAAAGCACCCCGTTTGACCACAGGCACTACAGAAATCCTTGACTATCAAGGAAGAGAGCTGGGTGGAGAAGTTCCTCAGTGGGTCGTTGATGTTGCAAACGGAAATTATGGCGAAGCAGTTCTTGGAAAAGTTATGCCGGATTTAAAGAACAAAAAACCTTTTGTTACCATCGGCTACGGCGACAATCTTGATTTTGTCCGCCAGTGGACAGATCTGGTTGATGTTGAAACAGAAGTAACCAGTACCCTGTCTCGTGTTGCAGCAAAGGCAGTACAGGCAACCATGGAAGGTCAGGCTGCAGCAAAGGGCATGACAGCAGACCCCGCAACAATGGAAAAGAACATGAATATGTACCGCGCATCTCTTTCAAATGTCCGCATCACCGGTCTGGAAAAAGTTGCACAGTACTGGATTTTGTCTCAGGTTGTTGACGGAAAGAAAGTAGTTCAGCAGCCAAAGTATTCATACTATGTTGTATGGGCAATCGACAGAGACTTGTTCAGCAAGCACATCGATGTAGCGATGGCAAAAATTGATGAGACAACTACCGAAGACAAGGAACTGAAGGCAATGGTCAATGCAAAGTTGAAGTCACAGATGGGTGTTGCTTCAAACGACAAGACAGTGACCGATGCAGCTGACGTTGTCTACACAAATGATCCTGTAGTATACGGTGAATAATTTTTTTACTAAACACAGAAAAGGGGTTCGGTTTTTTGCCGAATCCTTTTTTGTGCTTTTATATCTTTTCGCAGTTTCAGCTTCCTCCTTTGCTGCAACGGCAAAAAAACAGGTTGCCGTAAATAATCCTTATGGAAAATACCGGAATGAGTTCATTCAGTTTGCAATGACTTTGCGGGGCAAACCTTATAAGCTTGGGGCCCAGGGACCTGATGCATTTGACTGCAGTGGCTTTCTCAATTATGCCGCCCGCATGTCGCTTAAAAAATACAGCCTTAAAATCAAGAAATTTCCCCGGCGGGCGGCAGACATTTACAAAAAAGTTGTGCATATTTCTGAAGCAGAGCGGGAGCCGGGTGATCTGATTTTTTTCTCCAGCAATGGAAAGATTTCTCATGTGGGAATTTATGTAGGACGCTACAAGGACATCAATTCTGCAAACGGAAAAAATCGTCTGGACGGACGCATAGTTTTTTTGAGTGCCGCAAGTGACGGACCGGAAACCGGAGTTGTGCTGAGTGCAGTTGACGAGCCCTACTGGAAAAGTCATTTTTACGGCTATGGACGTTTTCTAAAGTCATCAAAAGAAATGCAATCAAAATAAGGACTAAAACATGAATAAAAATTATCCGTTAAAAATCATTTCCCCACTTGCCGCAGGGATTACCTGTGCGGTCTGCATTGCTTTTTTCTCATGTGCAAGCAATCCGGTGCAAAAATCCCTCTGGGCAAGTTATGACACTATTGAACTTGTATACCCCTCAACTGAATATATTGCCCGCATAGGTACAGGAGATTCCGCTCAGACGGCCGGCCTGCTTGCTGAGGGCGAATTGGCTTCCTATTTTTCTCACACGGTAGAGGCAAGTGCAAAAGCCAGCCAGACAATGGTATCCGCCGCAGGTTCAACTACAAAAGAGTCCCGCATGATTGAACGCACGGTGAATGTTGAGTCTCTGATGAAACTGTCAGCCGTCCATAAAACTACATCCTGGTTTGACAGGGAAGGCCGCCAGTATGCCTGCTGCGCCTACATCAACCGCGAAGAAGCCTGGCAGGTCTACGAAGGTAAAATTTTTTCGGAGAGGGAACATTTTCTCTCATTTTTTCAGACAGCGCAGGCAGAAAAGGATTCCCTCAAGCGCATGCTACTCCTCAAAAAGGCAGGCAGTGCAGCCCGGAATTATCTTGATACCCTTGATTTTGCCCGCCTGCTTTCTCCTGTAAAAGAATCTGCTTACGCAAAGGACCGCGCCGCAATTGCCCGCCTGGACATTGAATGGGAAAAAGCAAAAAAAGAAGCGGTAATGACGGTGACAGTAAAAGAGGACAGTGCCGGAATTATTTTCCGCTGCCTTACATCTCTTCTGGCAGAAGAAGGCTTTGTGCTTACACCAAAAGCGGCTCAGGCTGTCTACACAGTGAGGGCAGACATTCAGCCCAATAAAGTTCGTCATGCAGAAATGCTTACCGCAGAGCCGGGCATTTCCATTTCCATTTACAGCGGCGCTCAGCAGGCATTTTCCTATGCTAAAACACTGGAAAG
>DFDV01000121.1:0-13677 GCA_002369025.1 Treponema sp. UBA3819
CTTGATATGGATTTTGTAAAGTCAGAACTCCGCAAAGGCTCCGGCACTCAGTTTGATCCCGCACTGGTGGAAATCATGCTGGACTTAATAGAAAGCGGCATGCTCAATGTAGAGCGCACTGTTGAAGAAAGTTCAAAGACTGCCCAGCAATAAGAGAAAATGGGCCGGTCTGCAGATAAAATGGAGGTTTATGTATGGAATTGATTGTTCGTTTGTGCTACAATAGAAATATGAAGAAAATTATATTTTTTGTTTTTGCCATTTTTCTGATTTTGCCTTTCTTTTCATGCAAAAAGCAAAAAGCCCCTGCTTCAGACGGAGCGGTGGTCCTTCGCTTTGCTTCCTGGAGACCTGATGATGTTAAAGAATTGGGTGCTCTTTTTGATATTTTTCATCAGCAGCATCCTGATATCAGCATTTCCCTGGAAGCGGTTGAACCGACTGAATACAATGCAGATATATTGAAAAAACTGCAGGAAGGAACGGCTCCTGATTTAATTTGTGTCCGCTCTTTCGCTACAGGTGAATCCCTTTATGCTGCGGGCTATCTTTCTGACTGCTCATGGCTTCCTTCATTCAAACAGGCTTTTAATGATTCCAGCCGGGCGGCATGGCTTGCTGCTGACGGAAAAGAATATGCCGTCCCCTTTACGGCTGTTTCTCACGGAATGTACTTCAATAAAACTGTCTTCCAGAAAGAAGGACTTGCAATTCCCCAGACCTGGGAAGATTTTATGCAGCTCTGCAGTGTCTTAAAGTCAAAAGGCTATATTCCCATTGCCAATGGCTTTGGAGACAGATGGGACATTCTTGAGTGTCTCTTTTTGGGCGGCATTGTTCCTGATTTTGTCGGTGGTTCCCGCGAACGTGAAAAATATGAAAATAAAGTCCTTCCGTTGAATGATGAACATTTTGTTGATGCTTATAAGGCAATTGCTTCTATCGGTCCTTATCTGGCTGATGACGCTGACAAGGTTTCATACGAAGAGGCAAAGCGCCGCTTTATCGAGCAGAAAGCTGTCATGCTTATGGACGGTTCATGGTCTGCCGGCATCTTCAGCGCCTCAAACTTGGAGTGGAGTGTTTTTGCCCTTCCTGCGCCAAAAGACCGCCAGACTATTGTCTGTTTCCACCCGGATATGGCTGTTGCGATGAATACAAAATCAACTCATCAGAAAGAAGCAAGGGCATTTTTAACCTGGCTTTGTACAGTAAATGGTGCAAAGGCTGTTGCGGATTCACTTCCGTCCGGCTATTTCCCGGTAAGTGTCTATAATCTGCCGCTTTCTGATGTCAATGCAAACCGCTTTTTGCGTCTGAATAAGGGAAGGGATATTGATGTGCGCTTTATCTGGCCCAAACTGATTAAGCTTTATGAGCCGATGAATGATGCAGTCATTGAAGTTCTTCAGAGAACTATGACTCCCCGTCAGGCGGCAGATTATGTAGCCGGCTCGATGTAAGTCCGGCCATCTGCCACCTTCTGGAATTTATTTTTCTTCTTTTAATACAATATCAACTTTGTAATCGTGGAAGTAGGGTACGGTAATTATCGTATCCTCCGGCACGTCACTCTTTCCATAGGTAATGTAATCACAAAGCTCATTCATTGCCGTCCAGGCTTTTACCTGTTCTTTTGTCATTTCCTTGCGCTTGGCGGAAATTCTTTCCTTTCTCTGGTTTTCGGAAAGCATGCTTGCTGTCATTGAGTCTGATGAAGTCATTGTCCAGAAAACTGCGTCCACCGTTCCGCTTGCCAGGGCTGTTGCACGGGCTCCGGAATTGATGTTTACCAGGCGGATATTCATTTTGGTTAGTTTGCTGATTTCTGCAAGCAGGGCAGTGTTAAAGCCGGCCGGAGTTCCGTCGGGAGTAATGTAGTCCATGGGAGGCAGGTCGCCGGTTACCGCAACAGTAATTGTTTTTGCGTTGGGAAATTCGGGAAGTTCAACAGTAAAGGGCGGTTCTTCATTATCGATTTCGTAGATATACTTAAGCACCAGCTGGCGCAGTTTACCGGTTGAATTCAGTTTTGTAATGGCCTTTGATATGGTGTCGCAGAGTTCGGTCTTATCTTCCAACATCATGATGGAAAAGTCATTGCCCAAAAAGTTAATCAGCAGGTCATCGGTAAAACGCTCGCGGTATTTTGTAGCTTTCAGGCTGTTTTCTTCTTTCAGCAGGTGATTCTGTTCGCAGATGTAGTCAGCAATGGTCTTGTGCAGTTCAATACGGTCTACATCGCCGGCATTCAGGGCCATGAGCATAGAGTGCATGTCATCAAAGAACACAACTTCCAGATTTGCGTTGGTATCCAGCATGCTTTCATTGTCTACAAAACCGTCATGAGCCAGAATATTCAGTGCGAGTCTGCGGGCTTTTACCATGCCGGCGCGTTCTTTTTCTGACATATTGAGTGTTGTAAGGGTCCCGATTTTAATTACAGGGGTTTCTTTGATGACTTCTTCAGTCTTCTGTGCTTTTTTGCATCCGGTCAGCAGCAGGGCTGTGGCAAGTGCAATAAAACAGGCCGTTGTCTTTATCCTTTTCATAATGCTAGATATTCCTTCCTTGTAGTATAAATTTTTATGCCTGGTCTGACTGCTTTCTGTTCAGCAGCAGATTTGAACCAATAAAGGCAAATGAACTTCCCAGAAAAACCGGGCTGGAACTTTTTGTAAAGAGCAGGTAGATGATTGTTCCCACACCTGCACCGAACAAGGCTGCGGAAGCCGTCAGACCGTTTTCTACAATGGCTGGAACTGCAATTGTTGCCGCAATAATAGCAAGAAGCTGCTGGAGGGCAAATAAGAAAACTTTTCTCAGTCCAGGTCTGTCGTGAACTCCGTAAATCAAATCCATTTTATATTTCTCCTGTTTTTTATCCCAGAACGGTTCTTTCAATTTCAAACATCTGGCTGCGGTAGAGGCTGGAAATATTGTGGCCGTAGTCTGCCAGCAGCTGAATGATGTTTCTGGGATGTTCTTTTTTGTCTCTTCCGTTCAGACGGTCACCTGCATCTCCAAGACCCGGCATGATGTAGGCTTTTTCGTTCATCACGGGATCCATCCAGAGAGTGTAGCAGGTGCAGTTTTCAAGAGCCCTGGTTACGCGGATGGCACCTTTGAGGGTGGAAATGGTGTTGAAGAAGGCAATTGACTTGGGTTTTACGCCCTGATTCTGCAGATATTTTACTACAGTTACCAGAGAACCGCCTGTTGCATTCATGGGGTCGGCAAAAATCAAGTCTTTTCCGTTCAAATCTTCCAGCTTAAAGAATGACTTGCTTAGGTCAAGGTTGTATTCCATGTTGTTTTCGTTTTTAGAGTCATTTCTGCTGATTTTAAAGAGGGCAAAGGGAGTCAGGTAGCCGTTTGAAGAATATTCCTGAATTTCCTTTGAAACAATCATACTGGGAAGCAGGGCACCGCGCAGCATGACGCACATAACCGTGTTGTTGATTTTGTGGTCAATGTCGGGAATCTTGTGTACTGCATAGTTCTGCACGGGGAAGTTGACGGGGGTCTTTACAATGATGTGACCTTTTTTATCTGATTTCTGGTTGATGTAGGCCATTCTGAAAAGCATTTCGTAGGCGCGCTGGCTGTAATACATGAATTCCTGATGTTCTGTATTTTCGTCACGCAGGCGGGAAATAACGCAGCTGGCTTCTGCCTGTGCCTGTAAATCTGTTTCAAAAGAATAGACTTTGATGGCAGGGTGTTTTTTGCAGATTGTCTGCATGACATGTCCCATCTTGTCATAGCCTTCAATGATTTTTTCTTCATTTTTTGGGTCAAAATACTGCATGGTATCCTTAAAAAGGACGTTAAGCTGCTGCAGTTCTTCCAAATCTTCTTTTGTCAGATAGCCGTCTAAATCTTCTGCTTTTAGAATAACGTTATTACTCATGAATACTTCCTGTATGTTCCCGCAAAAACGGAATCAAAACCCTTTTCTCTTTTTCTATTATATACCACAATGCCTTGTTTCTGCTATACTTTTTTTTATGATAAAAGGAAGATTTGCACCTTCTCCCAGTGGACGAATGCATCTTGGAAATATATATGCCGCCCTCATGTCATGGCTTTCTGTACGAAAGCAGAATGGCTCCTGGCTTTTGCGTATTGAGGATTTAGACAGACAGCGCTGCCGGCCCGAATATGCAGAAATGCTGATGGATGACCTGCACTGGCTGGGGCTTGACTGGGATGAGGGCGGAAGCGAAGACTATTTTCAGTCCAGGCGGGACCAGGTGTATGAAGAAGTCTTTTCCCGTCTGGATGATATGGGGCTGGTATATGACTGCTTTTGCCGCCGTGCAGACCTGCTTGCTTCCTCAGCTCCTCATGCAAGTGACGGAAGACCTGTTTACAGCGGAAAGTGCTGGAATCTTACTGAGGAAGAAAAAAATCTGCTTTTGCAAAAAGGCCCTCCCGCAAAAAGAATCCGCCTGGAGGACAGGCATTCCTCTTTTACTGATGGTCATTACGGTCTGGTCTCCTGCAGCCTTTTGCATGACTGCGGGGATTTTATTCTGCGCCGGGCGGACGGCAATTTTTCCTATCAGCTTGCAGTTGTGGCAGATGATGCCCTGATGGGGGTGACGGAAGTAGTGAGGGGAAGGGATTTGCTTTCTTCTACTCACCAGCAGCTTTATCTGTATGAAAAACTTGGCTATCCTGCTCCGGACTTTTTTCATCTTCCCCTTTTAGTGTCTGCAGACGGACGCAGGCTTTCCAAGCGCGACAGGGATTGTGACATGGCCTTTCTCCGCTCTCATTTTACTCCCCAAAAAATCACCGGCCACCTTATGTATCTCTGCGGTTTTATTGACCGTGATGAAGAACTTTCTCTTGATGAAGCGGTCTCTCTCTTCAGCTGGGACAGGCTTCCGCAAGAGGACATCCGGATCTAAAAACTTTTTGATTTCCCTGCATTTTTTCTTTCATATCTATAGACAACGAAAAAAGACTAGCGTAAAATTTACAGTTATGAGAAGAGTAATTATTTTATTCAGCCTGCTCTGTATTGCAGGTACATTGTGTGCCCAGTCTCCGTGGTCACACAGAGTTGGTGGTGGCGTATCTGTTCCATATTTGTCTCTGGATGTAAAGGATGACGACACAAATTCTATTTTTGCCCCGGAAGTATCTGTCCGCTATCTGGCACTGCATGAAAATGGCTTTTGTCTGACAGGAGCCCTGGGTGCAGGCGTGCCTTTCAGTTCTGATTTTGTACTGGAAGACGGGGATAAGACGGCGAGCGGCTATGGCATGGCGCTTTCATTAGGTGTCGGTTATGCCTTTGTCAATACGGAAAAAATCACTTTTGCAGCCCTGGGCTCAGTCGGCCTAGACTGGTTCCGTTTTGCCTTTAAGAAAGAGATTACCGCACAGGGAACGAGTAAGACAGCAGAATGGACTCAGACGGACAATGTCCTTACTTTTGGTGTCGGACTTGAACTTCTGGTAATGTATCATCTTTCTGAAAGCCTTTCCCTTTTTGCTGACTGTGCCGTGCGCTATATTGATGCGGGCAGAGTCTGGATTGAAGGAAAAAAGATAAGCACTGATTATAACCGTCACAGTGATATACGCAATTATGTTTCTGTACACCCGTCATTAGGCGTGTGTCTGAAGTTCTAAGGAGGCGTGAAAATGAAACTTTTACAGAATATAAAAAAATCCCTGCTTCTTGTCTTTGCGGCAGGTATTCTTGTCTTTGCCTCTTGTACCAATGAAACATCCGGCACAACAGGTGCAGGCAGCGGCTACATCTTTCCTGATGCAACAAAAACCACAAAATACTTTGACTCAAACGTCTATTACGGTAACGGACAGGTCATTGAAAAAGTTACGACATGCTACCTGGAAGGCTGGGAAGATATTCCCTTTCTTGACCTGGCGGATGTTGGAAAAATTATAAGCCTGCTCAATAACAAAGGAACTACTACAAAGTGTGAAAATGAAAGTGATAAACTGTATTCCTATACATATGGCGAAGGTTATACAGGCCCTTATAAAGGTGACAAACTTTATTTTGATGCAAAAAATCAGACTATTTACAGTGATGAATTTGTACGAATTATAAGTAGTCCGGTCGAAATCAACAACGGCTTTGGCGCAGACGGCCCAGGTCTTACGGATATGAATGAAGACGGTTCTGCCCGTACTCAGCCATCTGAAACGCTGCCCCTTATCAAGGCATCTACACTTACATCTCAGTTAACTCCCAAGAAAAGAACGGAAATTAAGCTTTCTGACTATGGACTTAAGATGTTTGTGATAGATGAGAAAATCAATGTTGACAGTGATACAGCAACTACAGAAATTGAAAAGCATCTCTACATACCTTTTCAGGCGCTTGCTAATACTTTCTTCTTTACGGTAACATCTGTCTTTAATGGAGAAGATTATTATCTAAGTCTGGACGCATCTTCTGACGGAGATGCGCTTGCTACAATCAAGGCTTTTTCAAGCGGAAGAAAGAATTCAGAGACCCGCAGTCAGATTAAAACTGAATACAATTACCGCAACATCTGTATGCTTTTTGACCTGAACTACTGTCTGAAAAATCAGCGTTCAACTCTGGACGATCCTAAAGACGATATCATTTCTTTTAATGAATCAATCTTTAAGGCTGACCTGGGGTTTGATTTGCTTTCTACCTTTGCAGATTCCTATGATAAGGCTATGATAAAGTTTCTTGTGTCTTATATTGATGATGGGCATACTTCATATTTCGTTCCTTCTCTCTACCAGCCGTCATCAGACATTATTGCATACAAGAAATATGCAGGAGAGAAGGAAGGAAAACGACATAAAACATTGCTTACGGCCAAAAGGGAGGTCCTTGCTACAAGGAATGCGGAAGAGGGTCTGCATTATACGACAGACGGAAAAATGGCAGTTGTAACATTCAATGGGTTTAACGAAAATCCAAACTTTAATCCTGCTACTCTTAGTCCCACGGATAAGGATTATTATAAGAATCTGGCATCTAATAATACCGCATATTTCTTTAAGAAGGCCTTTGAAGATATTAAGGCTCATCCGGATGTAAGGAATGTAGTCTTTGACCTTACAGCCAATGGTGGCGGCCTTTTGAGACAGGGAATGCTGGCTCTTTCTTTCATGAAAAGTCCGACAGAATTTGCGACTCCCATAAAGAATCATCTTGACGGTTCAGTATCAAAATTCATGTACAATGTAACTTTTTACGGCGGCACGGAAAACATGACAAAAGCTGTACACCAGGACGGCTCTGATTATCACTTCTATGTCCTTACCAGTGATTTTTCTTTCTCCTGTGCAAACTGGTTCCCGTCAGTTGCTAAGTACCAGATGAAAGTTCCGATTATCGGAAAAAAGAGTGGTGGTGGAGCAGGTGTTGTAAAGGCCACTCAGTCTTCAGATGGTGTCATCTTCCAGACTTCAGCTGCCATGGAAATGTGCGCCATTGAAGACGGGAAGTATGTTCCTATTGATAACGGTGTTCCCGTAGATCTGGAACTTGATCTGAGTCAGGTTCTTCTGGGCGAACATTATGAGAATCTCTACGAAGCACTGAAGAAAAGCAAGTACGCAAATAATTTTCAGTAAATCGTTCTTTATTTAGAATTCCATGCGTCTGTCAGTGCTTTGGCAGACGCATAGGGATTTTCTGCACCGGCAACTGCGGATACGACAAAGAAGCCTTCTACACCGGTTTCTTTGAGGGCGGGAATATCTGCAAGTTTTACGCCCCCGCCAATTACAACCGGAATCCTGCTTACCCGGTGCAGTTCTTTCAATTCTTCCATACTGCGGGTAATCACCTTGCCGGTGGAGTCCATGCCGCAGTCTGGCTTTGTTGCCGTTTCGTGTACAGGGCCTGCTCCAAAGTAATCAATGTCACTGATGTCTGCTGTCTTTGCGTAGTCAATCAGATGGTCTGTGCGGGCGGAAAGGCCAACGATTGAATCTTCTCCCAGATATTTTCTGCATACTTTTACTGGAATGTCAGACTGGCCTACATGGATGCCGTCCACCTTGATGCCTTCTTCCCGGCAGGCTAGTACTACGTCCAGACGGTCATCCACTACAAGTGCGACAGAGTCGGATTTTCCCTGCTTTGCAATTTCTTCCGCTGCTTTTCTGCAGTCTTCAATCAGTTCCCGCGCGCCACATTCTTTTGAGCGAATCTGTACGAAGGTAAAACCTGCCCGCACTGCATCTGCTACAATTTTTTCTACCGGGCGGCCATTTGTGTTTTCGCGTCCCAGAACAAGATAGGCGCTTATGTCAAAATTTTTTCTTATGCTCATTTTATTTCATCTCTTTTTCAAGTCTTTTAAGTTTTTCTTCCATTGTGTTTGTGTAGCCGGGGCGGATGTCCATTTTCATGATGACTTCCGTGCGGATTCCCTTGTCGGCCAGAACTGCCGTGGCTTTTTTTACGGTGTCCATAACTTTGTCCCATTCGCCTTCAATTTCGGTGAACATGGAATAAGTCTTGTTTGGAAGACCTGAATCGCGGATAACTTTTACTACTTCCGCTACATCTTTTGCCAGTTCATCTCCCGTTCCAAAGGGAGCAATGGCTACTGCAACCAGTGTATTCATTGTATTCTACCTCTCATAAAATTATTCAAAACGGCAGGGATTTGCCCCTATGTCTTCAGGACTTGCCCTGTAGAGTTCGTCAATAAAGTTTACCTGAAAAGAAGCAGACGCATTTGATTTTTCTTCAGCCCGCTTTCCTGCAAGATTGTAGTGCTGGCTTGCGGCAAGGGCGGCGGTAAAGGGATCTGTAACGGCGGCATATACGGCGCAAACTCCGCCCAGTGAACAACCTGCTCCCGTGATTTTTTCCATAAAATGTGAGCCGCCCTGACTCCAGGCACAGATTTTTCCGTCTGTAACAAGGTCAGTCTTTCCGCTTACTGCAACTGCACCCCCTGTAAAAGTTGCCAGTTCCATTGCCGCATTTATTGCGCTTGCAACATCGTCAATGCTGTCTACACCGCTGGGGCCCTTTGAGGCACTTTCTTTTTCAATATCCCAGAGTTTTGCAAGCGCAATGATTTCTGATGCGTTTCCCCGGATGATTGCTGGCGGATACTTTTTGAAACCACGGAGCAGGTCGCTTCTCAGGCTTCCGATGCCGATTCCTACCGGATCCAGAACCCAGTGTTTTTTGAGCTCATGCAGGGTGCGGGCAGTGCGGGGCAGTGTATCTGCATACACGGGAAGAAGTGTTCCCATGTTGATGTAGACGGCACCGCCGATTTTTGCCACGAATTCGCCCTCGTCGGGAAGGTAGACCATGGCGGCTGAACCACCGCATGCTATCTGGGCGTTAGCCACGAAATTGACGGTGACGGTATTTGTAATGGAAGGCGCAAGGGGTTTTGTCTCCCGCACTTTTTTTGCTGCCTCTACAATGTTTTGCCTTATCTCGGTTTCGTTCATAATATGCTCCCTGCAGGGGTAATCATCTTCCTGCATAAAAAAAGCCCGCCGTGTGGCGAGCTTCAATCGGTTTCCTTTGAAATCTGCTCCCTACCACAGTGTTAGCTGCCAGGTTCAAAGGGTATTGCGTCAGTACGCTCTCTCAACTTGTCGGACTCTTTTTAGGAATCTTCAAGTTCCCCTGCAAGATGATATTGTATGCAAATGTTTATTTGTTGTCAAGTTTTGGCTTCAGTGCTACGCAGACAATGTAATCGTGGTAGTAGGGTTCTGTGATGATTGTTTCATCAGGAATGTCACTGTGTGCGTATGAAGTCCACTGGTGGGTTTCTTCAATTTTGTTGAGCAGATATTTTTCATCTTCTGAGAAAGCCCTGTCATCTTCCTTGTTTTCTTTTGTGATGGATGCAATGCGGGCGGCTTCGCTGCTTGATCTTGTCCAGAAAACAACATCTACGGTGCTGCTTGCAAGAGCGGTTGCGCGGGCGCCTGCATCGATTGTTACCAGTTCAATGTTTTTACCGATTCTTCTGCTTACTTCTGAAAGAACTGCTGTGTTAAAGCCTGCGGGAGTTCCGTCGGGAGAAACGTAATCCAGGGGAGGAATATCACCGGTGACGGCTACCTTGATTACCGGAGCACCCGGCATTTTTGTGATGGTAACCGGCTGAATCTTTGCTCGGATTGCTTCTGAACTAAGGTATTCTGATTCCAGTTTTGCAAGGGTTCCGTCTGCCTTCATGTCGCGCAGAGCCTTGTTGAAAGTGTCCCTCAGTTCTTCATTTTTCTTCAGCAGCATGAATGAAAAGTCGGTTCCCTGAGTCAGGTCAAGCACAGACTGTCCGAATGAGTTGAGCAGGGCAGTCTTGTCAAATTCAAGGCTCATTACCAGCTTGCTGTTGCTGACGCAGAGATATTCGCCAACGCTCTGGGGAACTTCCATTTCAGAAATTTTTCCTGATTCAAGAGCCATGAGCATGGAGCTCAGACTGTCAAAGAATACAACAGGCAGATCAATGTCCTTGTAGTCGCTGCTGTGGTGAAGGAAGAAATCCCAGTCAGATTTTTCTGTTTTCTTTTCACCGTATCCGTCCTGTGTAAAAAGCATTTCGGTGAGACCGCGCTTTTTTGAAAGCTCAGAACTTTCTTCCTGAGTAAGGTTCAGCAAAGTAAGAATTCCAAGAGGCTTTACCTCTGACTTGTTCTGACTGATTTTCTTGCAGCCAGTGACAGCTAAAAGGGCCATTCCTGCAAGAAGTGCTGTACATGCGATTCTTTTCATTCTCAATACTCCCAGTATTAACAAATATCTCTATTATTATAGCATACTTCCCCGTCAAAAAGCAATAATTTCATATTTAGGCCTTCTTTTTCTTGTTGTTTTTCAATTTTGATTGTGCTATACTTCGCCTGCTGTTTAAAAACAGCCTGTTTAAATCCCGGGGGCACCACGGGAACAAATGCAATTCGATTCTTTTGGAGGAAGTATGAACACTGCATTGACAATCGCAGGAAGTGATTCTTGCGGAGGCGCCGGAATTCAGGCTGACATCAAGACGATGACTATGAATGGCGTTTATGCCATGAGCGCAGTTACCGCCCTTACTGCTCAGAATACGACCGGCGTTTTTGGCATTCAGGAGGTATCTCCTGAATTTCTGGAAAAAGAGATTGAAGCCATCGTTACTGACATCCGGCCGGATGCCGTTAAAACAGGTATGGTTTCATCTGCTGACCTTATCAGGACTATTGCCTCGTCCATTAAAAAACACTCACTGAAAAACATTGTGGTTGATCCGGTCATGGTCGCTACAAGCGGTTCCCGCCTTATCAGTGAAGATGCCGTTTCCGTTCTGGAAAAAGAACTCTTTCCCCTGGCTCTGGTCATCACACCAAATATTCCTGAAGCAGAGATTATTTCCGGCATGACGATAAAAGACAGAAAAGACATGGAAGAGGCCGCGAGAAAAATCAATGCGGATTTCGGTCCTGCTGTTCTTTTGAAGGGCGGTCATAGTGTCAGTGATGCTGACGACTATCTTTTTGCGGATGGAAAAGGGGAGTGGTTTAGCGGTAAGCGCATAGATAATCCCAATACACATGGAACCGGCTGCACACTTTCCAGTGCCATTGCCGCAAATCTGGCAAAAGGCTGCAGTCTTTCAGAAAGCGTACGGCGGGCAAAAAGTTATATTTCACTGGCTCTTGCCGCCCAGCTCAATCTGGGAAAGGGCTCCGGCCCTCTGATGCACAATTATTTTTTGCAGGGAAAAGACCTGCTTTCAATGGGAGAATAAAAAAGTATGACAGAAAAAAAGACTACCACGGCTGGTGCCGCATTAATCTGGTTTGGAGCGGGAGTTTCTATTGCAGAAATTCTTACAGGTACATATTTTGCACCCCTGGGTTTTTCCCGGGCTGTCTGTGCAATTATTCTTGGTCATTTGATTGGCTGTGCCCTTCTTTTTGGTGCAGGCTATATCGGTGCCCTGAGCCGGAAAAGTGCCATGGAGACAACAAAGTCCAGTTTTGGTTCTATCGGCGGAAGATTTTTTGCCCTTCTGAATGTCCTTCAGCTGGTTGGTTGGACAGGCATTATGATTTATGACGGAGCCGCAAGTGTAAACGAGATTTTTTCTTTCAGCGGCTGGATATGGTGCCTCGTTATCGGTGCCCTCATCATTTTGTGGGTTGTCATTGGAGTGACAAATCTGGGTAAGGTGAATGTGGTTACCATGAGCCTTCTCTTTCTGCTTACAATCGTGCTCTGCATAATTATCTTCCGGGGCAGGTCATCCTTTGCCTCATTTAAGGCGGACGAAGTGATGTCTTTTGGTGCGGCAGTTGAACTTGCGGCCGCAATGCCTGTTTCCTGGCTCCCCCTGATGAGCGATTATACAAAGGATGCGGAAAAGCCTTTTGCGGCTACACTGGTCAGTACGATCGTCTACGGACTGGTAAGTACCTGGATGTATGTCATCGGAATGGGTTCTGCCCTGCTCACCGGAGAAAGCGGAATTGCCCCCATTATGGTTAAGGCCGGACTGGGAATTGCGGCTCTGCTGATTGTCATTCTTTCCACTGTTACGACAACCTTCCTGGATGCCTACAGCGCAGGTATTTCCGCCGTCAGTGTAAAGGCAAAGGTAAATCCCCGCCTTGCCGCCATTATTACTGCAATTCTGGGAACGACCGGTGCCTGCCTTTTCAATATGGATGACATCACAGGCTTTCTCTATGTCATAGGTTCAGTCTTTGCCCCCATGATTGCAGTTCAGCTTGCTTCTTTCTTTGTCCTCAAATCAGATTCATCCGAAAAAGGCTTTGATCTGATAAACCTGATTGTCTGGGTTCTGGGCTTTGTATTCTACCGCTTTATGCTCGACAAAGACTTTATCCTTGGTATTACGCTTCCCTGTATGGCCGCAACTTTTATCCTGACCATCATTGCAGGCAAAATCCGGGCAGCGGTAACAAAGAGGCAGTAAAGATAGATTAGATTTCAACTTTCTTCGTTGCCATGGCATTTGTCCTCGACATTTGTCTGGAATTTTTTCTTGCGAAGATTTCGCAGTCAGAGTAGAATAGAGCAGAGAGATATTTTCTACTGAAGAAAAAACGGCTCTGGTATTTGGAGCCACAAGAACTGACAGCCACTATGAAAACATTGCTTTTTATGATGCAAGCGGAGTCAGCATTACGGGTGACGGTGTAAAACTCAATTTTTCAGACCGCGAGTATTTTAAGCGGGCAATGGCGGGTGAACATTCAGTATGTTATTGACGGTCAGGTGCTGAAAGAAGCGACGTCCGGGGCCATGAAGGAAGCTGTTCTTGACGCTATGTCAGGCAAAACAACTTACCGCTCTTTCTTTGAACCCTGGCGCAAAAAGGTTATGGTTGCTTCCTATCGTCCGGTAGGGGCAGGCAGTGACTGGACGGTATTCTGTATGGCTCCTCATGCAGAATATTTTGGCGAAATCAAAACGATGACCATTTCCATGTCTGTCATTATTATTGTTGTTCTTATTGCGGCGACGATTTTGAGTGCCGTGATTATTACAATCAGTCTTAAACCGCTTAAAACTGTTGAAGTGTCCATCACGGAAATTGCCAGAGCAGGCGGTAAATGACCGGATTAAGGAAATCGAAAGCCAGTCAACCATGCTGCAGGAGGCAAACGTGGCCATTGCGGCAATTGCCAGCCAGACAAACCTTCTTG
>DFDV01000121.1:13795-14341 GCA_002369025.1 Treponema sp. UBA3819
GAAATCCGTAAGCTTTCTGAAACATCATCTACCCAGTCAAAGACCATTGGTGATCAGCTTTCAAGTATCAGAGATTCAATCAACGAAGTGGTTTCTGCATCCAGTGAATCAGCCCTTGCCTTTGAGTCTGTTTCAAAGCAGCTTGAGGAGACCGATGCCCTTGTCATGCAGATTAAGGCCGCAATGGAAGAACAGAACGAAGGTTCAAAGCAGATTACAGAAGCCCTGCACAATATGAATGACAGCACCGTGGAAGTCCGCAATGCTTCTTCAGAAATGGAGGATGGTAACCGCATGATTCTGCAGGAAGTTCAGCAGCTTCAGAATGCTTCAATGAGCATGGCTCAGAGTATGGACGAAATGTCAATCGGAGCCAGAAAAATCAACGAAACCGGCTCGGCCCTGAGCGGAATTGCCGGAAAGATGAGCGAATCAATCTCCGGCATCGGCGAGCAGATTGACCAGTTCAGAGTATAAAGATGTCAGAAGCCGGGTGCCAGGGCAAACGCATTATAATCCATTCGCAAGTAAGACAAAAAGGGCACA
>DFDV01000141.1 GCA_002369025.1 Treponema sp. UBA3819
ATTCTCGCTGCTCTACAATCATCCCTGAAATGGTAGGAAATACTATTTCTGTGTATAATGGCAAGTCATGGGTTCCGGTTTACGTAACAGAGAATCTCGTCGGTCACAAGCTCGGCGAATTTGCTCCGACACGTACCTTCAAGGGTCATGGCGGTTCAGATAAAAAAGCTGCAAAGTAAGGTGGATATTATGGCTGAAAAGAAAGGTTATGTAGCCACTACAAAATTCCTGATTGCATCTCCGACAAAGGTTCGCCCTGTTGCTCATGTAATCAATCAGAAGCCCTACTCAGAGGCTATGGCAATTCTTGCTAACATGCCGCAGAAAGGTGCAAAACTTATCGCTGGTACTCTGAAATCAGCGGCGTCCAATGCACTGTATGCTAACAAGAAACTGGATGAAGATATGCTGTACGTCAAGGAAATTCGCATCGACGAAGGTCCGAGACTCAAGAGAGTTTGGTTCCGTGCACGCGGACGTGCTGATCAGCTCTTGAAGCGTATGTGCCATATCACCGTCATTGTTGACGAGAAGGCGGGGGAATAAAGTGGGTCAGAAAGTAAATCCTATCGGTTTGCGTCTTGGCGTAAACAAGACATGGCAGTCTCGCTGGTATGCAGATCCTCGTGAATATGCAGACCTCGTTCTGGAAGATTTGAAAATCCGCAAGATGGTAACATCTCTGCCGGAATGCCAGAATGCTGATATTGCTGAAATCGAAATTATCCGTCATCCGCAGCGTGTGACAATTGTAATTCACACTGCTCGTCCGGGTGTCATTATTGGTGTGAAAGGCGCAAATATCGAAAAGATTAGCGCTGAAATTCAGGCGAAGCTGACGAAAAAGGTACAGATTAAGATCAAAGAAATCAAACGTGCCGACATCAATGCTTCTCTGATTGCACAGAATGTTGGACGCCAGCTCTCAGGCCGCGGTTCATTCCGCAAGGCATTGAAGCAGGCTTCTGCAAACGCTATGAAGGGCGGCGCACAGGGAATTAAGATTCGCCTGGCCGGTCGTCTTGGTGGTGCAGATATGAGCCGTAGCGAAGAATTGAAGCTGGGACGTGTTCCTCTTCACACTCTCCGTGCGGATATCGACTATGGAACTTTTGAAGCTCATACGACATACGGTAAAATCGGTATTAAAGTTTGGGTCTACAATGGCATGAACTATGGTCGTGAGCAGAATGAAGATGCTGGTCAGCTGGTACGCAAGCCGCGCCGTGACCGCGATGCATCTGGCGAAGGAAAGTCAGCAGACAAGAAGCCTGCAGACAGGAAACGCCCCGCTCGCAGTGCTTCAAAGGAGTAACGTAAATGCTTAGTCCTAAAAGAGTTATTCACCGCAAAGTACAGCGCGGAAGAATTAAGGGTAATGCAACTCGTGACAATACCATCGACTTTGGAGACATCGCTCTCGTAGCGCTGGATTCAGTATGGTTGAGCGCAAAGCAGATTGAAGCTGCTCGTGTTGCAATTAACCGTAGAATTGACCGTAAGGGTCATGTTTGGACACGTGTGTTCCCGGACAAGCCTATTTCAAAGAAACCTGCTGAAACTCGTATGGGTAAGGGTAAGGGTTCTCCTGAATCCTGGGCTGCCGTTATTAAGCCGGGTATGATTTTGTTTGAAGTTGGCGAAGTAGACATCAAGGCTGCAGAAGCAGCTCTGACACTTGCTGCAAGCAAGTTGCCGATTAAAACAAAGATTGCCTTTAAACCGACGCAAGACTAAGGAGTAGAAAGATGGCTTCAAAGAAAAAGAATGTAAAGGAACTGTCTTACAACGAATTGGTTGCACAGGAAAAAGAGCTTAAGCAGAAGTACATGGATATCCGTTTCCAGAAGGTAAACGGCCATGTAGATAACCCGATGCAGGAACGTGCAGTACGTCGCGAAATCGCGAAAGTAAAGACGTTCATCCGCCAGAAAGAACTGGCCGGACAGACAAAGTAGGAGCTGAATCGTGGCAGAACAGACTGTTCAGAAAGGCGCAAAACGTTCTTTGGTTGGCCTGGTAACCAGCGACAAAATGGATAAAACCATCGTTGTGTCTATCAACACCAAGAGAATGGATACGCTTTATAAGAAGTATGTTACACGCACAAAGAAATGTAAGGTTCATGATGAAAAGAATGAAGCTCACATTGGAGATACAGTGCGTATCGTGGAATGTCGCCCTCTTTCAAAAGATAAGTGCTGGCGTCTTGAAGAAATTATCGAGCGTGCAAAATAAGGCTAAGGAGTTACCAATATGCTTCAAATGCAATCAAATTTGACTGTTGCTGATAACTCTGGCGCAAAGCTCGCTCAGGTAATCAAGGTACTCGGTGGTTCACACCGCCGCTATGCCGGTATCGGTGACATTGTTGTGGTGGCGATTAAGGAAGCAATTCCTACGTCAACAATTAAAGAAGGTTCAGTTCAGAAGGCGGTAATCGTTCGCGTTGCTAAAGAATATCGCCGCCCGGACGGCACATATATCCGCTTTGACGACAACGCATGTGTTATCGTTGATGCAGATAAGAACCCGAAAGGAAAACGTATTTTCGGACCAGTTGCCCGTGAGCTTCGTGATATGGATTTTATGAAAATCGTGTCATTGGCACCGGAAGTTCTGTAAGGAGTATTGAATCATGGAAAAGAAATTCAAAATCCGTAAGGACGACACGGTACAGGTAATTGCAGGAAAAGACAAGGGCAAGCGCGGACAGGTTGTTCGCATTGTCGCTAAAAAGGACGCAGTTATTGTATCCGGAGTCAACATTGTCAAAAAGGCAATGAAAAAACGCAGCCAGCAGGATCAGGGCGGTATCGCTGAGATCGAAGCTCCGCTGAATATTTCTAATGTCGCAATCGTATGTAAAAAATGCGGTCCGACTAAAATTGGTTACAAAATCGACGGCGACAAGAAGATTCGCGTCTGCCGTAAGTGTGGAGAAGCACTGTAATGGATAAGTACGTACCTCGGCTTAAGAAAGTCTACAAGGACGAAATCGCACCCGCTCTCTTTAAGGAACTGGGTTACACAACGCCGATGCAGATCCCCGCAATCAAAAAGGTTGTGGTAAGCATGGGCGTTGGCGAAGCACTCACCAACAAGAAACTCCTTGATGCCGCAGTTACTGACCTGACACAGATTACCGGTCAGAAAGCTGTAAAAACAAGGGCAAAGAAGAGTATCGCTAACTTTAAGTTGCGTGAGGGCAATGAAGTTGGTGTAATGGTTACATTGCGCGGCACCATCATGTATGAATTCTTGGATCGCCTTATCAATGTGGCATTACCTCGTGTAAAGGATTTCCGCGGTATCAAAGCAACTGGCTTTGACGGTCACGGAAACTTCTCTCTTGGTATTACAGAACAGATTATCTTCCCGGAAATCGACTTCGATAAGATTGTCAAGATTGCTGGTATGAACATCTCGATTGTAACGAGTGCACGCACGGATAATGAAGCTCGTGCTCTGCTTACCAAGTTCGGCATGCCGTTCAGAAAGTAGTGAGGAAAGCATGGCTAAGAAATCAATGATTATCAAAGCGGAGCGCACCCCCAAATACAGCACACGTGAATACAATCGCTGTCAGATTTGTGGTCGTCCGCGTGGTTACTTGCGCAAGTTCAAGATGTGTCGTGTCTGCTTCCGTAAGTTAGCAAGTGAAGGCCTGTTGCCAGGTGTCACAAAATCTAGTTGGTAGTAGTGGAGGAGAATAAGAAATGAGTGCATCAGATCCCGTAGCAGATATGCTGACAAAGATCCGCAATGCCGTTCAGGCTCGCCACGAAAAAGTAGATGTTCCTACATCTAAGCTCAAGCTGGAAATCGTGAAGATCCTGAAGACAGAAGGATATATTAAGAATTTCAAGAAAGTGCAGGAAGAAAACAAATCAATCATCCGTATCTTCTTGAAGTATGATGACCAGAATGGTCCGGTTATCCACGGCGTAGAAAAGATTTCTACCCCCGGTCGCCGCGTATACTCTGGTTACAAGGATTTGCCCCGTGTTTACAACGGTTACGGCACATTGATCGTTTCAACTTCTGTTGGTGTTACAACCGGCAAGAAAGCAAGCGAAAAGATGGTCGGTGGCGAACTGGTCTGCAAGGTTTGGTAATAGGAGGAAGAGATGTCTAAAGTCGGAAAACTTCCTGTTGCTGTACCGGCAGGAGTAACAGTTACTACAGCAAATAACGTTATCACTGTAAAAGGCCCGAAAGGTGAACTGAAGCAGGCTTACAGCGATGATGTTACTGTTGAATTCAAAGATGGACAGATTACAGTAAGTCCGAATTCAGAGACAAAGGTTGCTAACGCAGCACACGGTCTCTATCGCGCTCTGATCCACAATATGGTTACAGGCGTTACAACTGGATTTACAAAATCTTTGGTTATCACTGGTGTTGGTTACAGGGCAGAAGTTCAGGGAAAGAACCTTGTTATGAATCTGGGATATTCTTCAGACTTCATCGCAATCATTCCCGAAGGTCTGACTGTTACAGCTGACGCTCAGGGTAAAATCACCATTACTGGCATCAGCAAACAGCTGGTTGGTGAGTTCAGTGCTCAGATTCGCAAATTGCGTGCACCGGAGCCGTATAAGGGCAAGGGTATCCGCTATGAAACTGAAGTTATCAGACGCAAAGTTGGTAAGACCGGCGTTAAATAAGGTGGTGTAGCAATATGTTGAAGAAACTGACTGAAAAAAATAGAAAGCGCCTGCATCGCAAGATTCATATCCGCAAGCGGATTTTCGGTACCGCGGAACGCCCGCGCATGACTGTAACCCGCAGCAATACGAATCTGTATGTTCAGGTTATCAATGACGATGAGGGTAAGACCTTAGCCGCCATTTCTACGATGGAAAAAGAATTTGCTGCACTTAAGCCGAATATCGACGGTGCAACAAAACTTGGTGAAGCTTTGGGAAAACGCCTGCAGGAAAAGAAGATTAAGACTGTAGTCTTCGACCGCAACGGTTATCTGTATCATGGTGTTGTCAAGGCCCTTGCAGACGCAACCCGCAAAGCCGGGATTGAATTCTAGGAGAGTCTATGGAACGCCAGAATAAGTTTGATAAAGAAAGAGAACCTAAAGAGTTCATCGAAAAGCTGGTTAAGCTGAATCGTACTTCTAAGACTGTCAAGGGCGGTCGCAGAATGTCTTTCTCAGCACTGACAGTTGTTGGTGACCAGAAGGGTCGCGTCGGATACGGATTTGGTAAAGCAAATGATGTTTCCGAAGCTATTAGAAAGAGTGTTGACAAGGCAAAGCGCAATCTCGTTATGGTTCCCGTTAAGAACGGAACTTTGCCTCATGAGATGATCGGTAAATACAAGAGCTCAGCAATTCTGCTGAAGCCGGCTTGTCCTGGTACAGGTATCATCGCTGGTGGTCCGGTTCGTGCAATTATGGACGCAATCGGAGCAACTGATGTTATCTCTAAGTCACAGGGATCACGCTCATCAGTTAACGTTGTTCGCGCAACATTTGATGCTCTTGCGAACCTTATGGACGCAAAGGCAGTTGCATCTAACAGAGGTAAGTCTCTGCAGGATATGTGGGGTTGATCATGGCTAAGAAACTCAAGATTACTCTTAAGAGAAGCGTAATTGGTCAGAAGCCTGCAAAAAAGGCTACTGTCCGCAGTCTTGGTCTGAAAAAGATCAATTCTTCAGTAGTACAGGAAGACAATCCCTGCGTTCGTGGCATGGTTGCTTCTGTTTCACATCTGGTTGAAGTTGAGGAGACAAAATAATGACAGATTTCGTACTGAGCGCACCCCAGGGTGCCAATAAGAAAAAGCGCATTGTAGGTCGTGGCTCTTCATCAGGTCGTGGTACTACAGCAGGTAAGGGAAACAAGGGACAGCAGTCCCGCTCTGGCGGTAAGACATATATCGGTTTCGAAGGCGGTCAGATGCCTTTGTACCGCCGTATCGCTCACCGCGGTTTCTCAAACTATCCTTTCAAGAAAGAGTTCGTTACAGTAAACGTAAAACTGCTTGAAGAAAAATTCAGCGCAGGCGACACTGTAAACAAAGAGTCTCTGATTGCAAAGGGATTGCTTGATTCTGCTGAAAAGCTGGTAAAGATTCTGGCTGACGGCGAATTGACAAAAAAACTGACGGTAGAAGTAGACAAGGTTTCTGCTTCAGCAAAAGCTAAAATTGAAAAAGCTGGCGGTTCTGTAAAGGTCGCTGAAAATGCTGATGCAAAAGTCGAAGCTGCAAAAAAATCTACCAAAAAAGAAGAAAAGTAAGCGGCGGAGACACACATGGCAAATAATCCGATTGTAAATATGTTCAGAATTAAAGAATTGCGCAGTCGCCTTTTCTTTACTTTTGTAATCTTAGCTGTTTTTCGCCTGGGTTGTGTGCTTACAATTCCGGGTGTTGATGCTGGAGTTCTTGTTGATTACTTCAGGGATCTGGCTTCAAAAAACAGAAACGCATTTGCGAGTTATATGGACTTCTTTGCCGGTGGTGCATTCTCTAACTTTTCTGTGTTCATGCTGGGTGTTATGCCCTATATTTCAACACAGATTATCTTGCAGCTTGCGCTGATTATTTTCCCGTCTCTCAAACGCCTTGCGCAGGAAGACGGTGGTCAGCGCAGGGTTGCAGCCTGGACTAGAATTGGAACAGTTTTTGTCTGTCTGATTCAGTCTCTGGCTGTAACAGTGTATGCATACAGTATTCCAGGCGCAGTTGTCCTTGAAAACGGTATCGCATTCAGACTGCTTGCAATGCTCACGGTAACAACGGGTGCAATGATTACGGTGTGGCTTGGTGACCAGATTACAGCTCATGGTATTGGAAACGGAATCTCAATTTTGATTTTCGCCGGTATCGTAGCTCGTCTGCCCCATGCGGTTGTGGAACTTTATGAAAAGGTTTCAGGACCGAGTCCGGAAATCAATCCGGTGTTCTTGATTGTCGTGCTGATTATGTTTGTTGCGGTTATCGCATTTGTTGTCTATGAACAGCAGGGCGTTCGCAAGATTCCGGTCAATTACGCTAAGCGTGTTGTTGGCCGCAAAATGTACGGCGGACAGAATACTTACATTCCGTTCAAAATCAATCCGTCGGGAGTTATTCCGGTCATCTTTGCTTCGTCATTCCTGACCTTCCCGCTCCAGATTGTTTCAAGTCTTGGTAACAGCCAGAATTCTGCACGCTGGATTGCTCGTCTTTCTGCAATCCTTACGCCGACAGGATGGTGGTATAATATTTTGCTGGTACTCCTGATTATATTCTTTGCATACTTCTACACACAGGTAACACTGAACCCCACAGAAATCGCAAAGAACATAAGAGAGAATGGTGGAACTATTCCGGGAATCCGTACCGACAAAACAGAAGAATATATGCAGAAGGTTTTAAACCGTCTCGTATTGCCTGGTTCCTTGTATCTTGCTGCTATTGCAGTATTGCCGACAATCATTCAGAATCTGTTTGGGTTCCCCCAGTCAATTTCAATGTTGATGGGTGGTACTTCACTCCTGATTCTGGTTGGCGTTGACCTAGATACAATGAGTCA
>DFDV01000101.1:0-8960 GCA_002369025.1 Treponema sp. UBA3819
CAATCAATTATCAAGCGGAGCCTTCTCATCTGAAAACAAACCACAGATGTACACGGATTAACACGGATGAGGCACAGATAAAAAAAATAAAAAATATCCGTGTCCTATCTGTGTCTATCTGTGTCTATCTGTGTCTATCTGTGTCTATCTGTGTCTATCTGTGTCAAAACACCCGTGTCCCATCTGAGCCAATCAGTGTATATCTGTGTTCATCTGTGTCAAAACCACCGCATCCGTGCCTCATCTGCGTACATCTGTGTGTATCTGTGTCAAACCGTGCATAGGGGTGTGATTGCAGGGATAGGGCGAAAACAGTACAATAATGGGTATGAGCACTTTTGATGTAAATATTGCCTGTATTGGTTGCGGTGTAATGGGGGGAGCCCTGGTCCGCGCCATGACTAAAATTGTCGATCCTAAAAAAATCACGGTAAGCGCAAAGCATTTTGATGAGGCAAAGGCCTTTTCTGATGAAACAAACTGCAATGCCGTTGTCTCAAACACGGAAGCCGCAAAAGGCGCAAAATATGTCTTTATCGCCGTAAAGCCCGCCTTTGTCGCTGATGTTCTTAAGGAAATTGCCCCTGCCCTCTCAGATGATGCAGTCATCATTTCCATGGCGGCGGGAATTAAACTGGAATCAATACAAGCCGCGCTGGATGGAAAAGAGCGGGCTCTTATCCGCATCATGCCAAACATGCCTGCCGCCGTTGGAGAAGCAATGATTGCCCTCTCTGCAAACAGCGCGGTCAGCGAAAAAGATGTGGCTGAAGCAAAAAGCCTGCTGGAAGCCGCCGGCAAGGTAGAAATTGTTGATGAAAAACTCATGGACTGCGTAACGGCGGTGAGCGGCTCAGGTCCCGCTTTCGTATTCATGTTCATAGAAGCCATGGCAGATGTGGCCGTCAAACTGGGAATGCCCCGGGCACAGGCTTACATCTATGCCGCACAGACCCTTAAAGGCAGTGCAGAAATGGCCTTGCAGACAGGAAAGCATCCGGCCGCCCTTAAGGACTCAGTCTGTTCTCCTGCAGGCACTACAATAGAAGGAGTTGTCGCCCTGGAGAAGAATAATTTCCGCAACAGCGTGATAGAAGCCGTTAGCGCCGCATACAGACGTTCCGTAGAATTGGGAAAGAAATAAAGCACAAAAATACTTTTTTACGCCCTACAGACAGAAAACTACAGCCTTGCCACTGCTTCAATCAATGAAAGCGGGGTGAGGCTGTAATCATTTTTAAATGCCTGGGAAGCAAGAGCGTGGGCAAGACTTCCGTTTATGGCAGCATCCAGACTCTTGCAGCCCTGGGCAAGCAGAGCGGTAATGAGCCCCGCAAGAACATCCCCGCTGCCCGCTTTTGCAAGGGCATTACTTCCCAGTGGATTAACATACAGCCTGAATTCAGAGCCGTCAAAGTGACCGATCATGGGATTTGCGCCCTTTACCAGAAGGACACATTGTGGGAAAGTACGGCAAAAATACTCAATCAGCTGGGGACGACGGTTCAGGCAGTCAGCAACAGAATAGTCTCCCAGTCCAAGATTATGCAGCAGAGCCTGAAATTCCTTTGGGTGGGGCGTCAGCACACTTTTTTCTGTGCGGGCTTTCAGAAATGCCTGTAAGTCTGAAGCGTACAAGGCATCTGCATCCAGCAGGCAGGGAATTTCCTTGTGTTCAGAAAGCCAGTCCAGATATGGCTGGATTTTTTCATCACTTCTCCCCAGACCCATGCCCAGTGCAAGCGCACTTGTGTTTGCAGGAAAATCGCCTGAAGTCATCAGTTCCGGGGTCACCTGGGGAAGTTCTGTTTTGTCAAAGGAAGAGCCCAAACGTACCAGAGTCACCAGACCCGCGCCAAAATGCAGGGCAGCCTGTCCCGCAAGGCAGGAGGCACCAATTTTTTCGCCGCTTGCCACCGCCACATGACCGAAAGAACCCTTGTTTACTTTCTGCTGCTTGCGGTGAGGAAGATGCAAATCGCCTGCTTCCAGCAAAAATGCAGAGACTTTACCGTCAGATTCAGGCGCGGCGGCTTCAAAAAGGGCACGGCTTATACCAAGATTTTCACATACAACCTGCCCCGCAATATCCTTTGCCTCATCACTGTAAAGTGAACATTTGAGGGCGCCCATCGTCACTGTTTTTGTGGCAGAAAAAGCACCTTCCGCCACCGTGCCGTCCTCACGCAGACCTGTCGGCAGGTCACAGGCAATGCGCACTGCCTCAGATTCGTTTGCCAGCCTGCAGAGTCGGGCGCTTTTTTCGTCAAGATTTCCGTGAAAGCCGCTTCCAAAAATACAGTCGGCAATGAGGTCTGCCTTTGAAAAAAGATTTTTTTCTGCATCTGCGGTCATATCATCAGTGGAAAGACATTCCACTCCGCATTTTTTTGCCCGTTCAGCCTGAAGCTTACACAAATCGCTTTTGGGCGGGACCAGTGCAATCACCAGAGGCCGCAGGGCTTCCCCGTCTGCCGCACGGCGAGAGGATAGTCTGCGGGCAAGTGCATAGCCGTCAGCCCCGTTGTTTCCGCTGCCACACAAAATGACAATCTTCTTTGCTTCTGCCTGCAGGACAGAACTTTCCAGTGCGGCGGCGGCATTTTCCATCATCACTTCTTCGCTCAGACCGTAGGCTTCTCTTGCCGCCTTATCCAGAATTCGTGTGTCAGTAAACAGTGATTGCATGGCACTTCTCCAAAATCAGCCTATTGCAGCAGCATATTGTCGTTATTCACGTTTTTAATCGCACGGAAGCGGGCAATCAGTTCGTCCATGGTCAGTTTTGATTTTTCTTCCTGACCGATGTCCAGAATAATCTCACCCTTGTCCATCATCAGAAGACGGTTGCCGTAATCCAGGGCGTGCTGCATATTGTGGGTAACCATCATTACCGTAAGACCATATTCTTTTGCAAAGCGCAGGGTAAGGCGCATGACCACATCTGCATTTGATGGATCCAGGGCGGCAGTATGTTCGTCCAGCAAAAGCAAGTCAGGTTTACTCATCACTGCCATCAAAAGGGTAAGGGCCTGCCTCTGTCCTCCGCTAAACTGCTCAACATTGTCGCCCAGACGATCTTCCAGCCCCATATCCAGAACCTTAAGCTGTTTCTTGAACTCTTCCCGCATTTTAGTATTCAGGCTGATTTTCAGGCCCTTGGCACCTTTTTTGGAACAGATTACCATATTGTGTTCCAGGGTCATTTTGCCCGCCGTTCCCAGAAGGGGATTCTGAAAAATGCGTCCTATGTAGCGGGCTCTCTTGTATTCGGCGTCATTTGTAATATCTTTTGCCATTCCATTTTCTTCGCGGTCAAGCAGAATGTGACCCGTCGTAGGCTGCAGGGTTCCCGCGATGACATTGTAAAGGGTAGATTTTCCCGCACCGTTTGAACCGATAACCGTGATAAAATCACCCCGTTTTATCTGGAGGTTTATATTTTTAAGGGCGATATTTTCGTCCGGTGTGTTTGCGTTAAATGTAATTCCTATATTTTTCAGTTCCAGCATACTTTTTAATCCCAGTCATTATTCAGTGAAATTTCAAAAAGCGCAAAAAGGCTTTGAAAAAATTACTTTGCAGGTCTCTTCAAATGCTCCCTGAACCAGCCTCTCAAATCTCTTTTGCTTATGATAAGGCAGACGATAATCAGAAGTCCGGTAATCAGTTTGAGGTCGTTGGAGTTCATGCCGATGTTGTAGCCGTAGCGGCGGGCAAAGTACATGAGGGCCCGGTAAACAATGGAACCCAGGAGCACGCGGAGAGTCTGATAGCCGATTTTATTAGACTTGAGGATGAATTCTCCCAGCATAAGGGAAGCAAGTCCAGAAACAACCACGCCCGTTCCGCTTCCCACATCAGCAAAACCGGAATACATGGCAAAGAGAGAGCCGCTCAAAGCCGCAAGTCCGTCGCCAAAGCAGATACCGACTCCCCTCACAAAACGAATGTCTACACCCTGACTGGTGACCATCTGAGGATTTGCCCCCAGAGCACCCATGGTAAGACCAAAATCTGTGGAAAAGAAGACATTCAAAAGAGTCACCAGGATCAAGACAAAAATCAGCAGAAATACAAAGATTGTCCAGTCACCCGGCAGCCCCACAGTTTTTGCCCATGCGATAAGGTTTGAAAAAATAGTCGGAATACGCAGAAAGGAAATATTGGCCTGATTTGACATGATTCTGAGGTTTACTGAATAGAGCATGGTCATCATCAGAATACCCGCAAGCAAATCAGGAATGCGAAGCTTGGTGTAGATGAGTGTGGTACAGAGTCCTGCCAGACAACCTGCAAGAAAAGCAATCATCAAGGCAAAAGCGGGAGGAATGCCGTGAGTCAGACAAGCCGCAAGGACACAGGCTCCGAGAGGAAAGGAACCGTCCACCGTCATATCGCAGAAATTTAAAACACGAAAAGTCATGAAAACACCGAGAACCATAATGCCGTAGATGAGGCCCTCAGTCAGAATGCCGGAAATCATACTATGTATAGTAACACAGGAGAGAAAAATTGAAAAGAGACTTGCAATCCAGTGTCAGAAAGACCTTGGGATTCAGCCCTACAATTCAAGCGTTCCGATTACAGTGCTGTCGTCCTCTGTGGGGCCGCGGGAGGGAATGGCATCGTAAGGGGTATAGCGCTGTTTTTCCCGGGTATTTTTTTCGGGAGTACTTTTCTCGGGAATGCTTTTTTCTGGAGCAGATTTTTTTGCCGCCTTTTTTTTAGGTGCAATCAGGAATCCAAAGAGGGAACCGCAGAGTCCGCCCGCAATATGAGCAAAAGTAGCAACATTAGCCGCCTTTGCGCTGGACAAGAGTTCACGGCCGATATAAATGGCGATGATAAAGAGAAAGGAAACTGGTATCTCACCCTTTTCAATAGTAGAAAGAGAGGCCAGCACAATCATCATGAAGACAATGCCGCTTGCACCCACTAAAGGTGAAGGAATAAGGCAGGCATTGATAACTCCCGTCACCAGAGCCGTAATCGTCATCATCAGGGCAAGCATGGGAGAGCCGTAGCGTTCTTCCATCAGGGGGCCCAGAAGCAGGATAAATGAAAAATTTCCCAGAAAGTGACCCCAGTCCGCATGACCGAGAACATGAGTAAAGAGGCGCAGAAAATTGAGGGGCGAATGATAATCAAAGGGAGCCCCCGGTGCCGTAAAAACCGCAGGAATAAGATGATACTGCAAAAGTTTATCCATAAGCAGAATGAGCGCACAAAAGATTGAAAAGGTCAGAGTGACCGGCGCATTGTAGGAAAGATGCCAGCGTTTTTTCATACTTTATTGTCGGAATATTGCGGTTAAAGTTTAAATCCGCTACAATAGAAGCATGAACGCAATTATTACTGTAGTCGGCAGCGACAAAGTTGGCATTATCGCAAAAGTTAGTGCCCTGCTTGCGGAACACAAAATCAACATCGCAGACATCACACAGACCATTCTTTCCGGCAATTTTGTCATGATGATGATGGTCAATATGGACGAAGCGGATATTTCCATTGACGCCCTCCGCACCATTCTGGAAAAAACCAGTGAAAAAATGGGCGTGGAAATCAACATCATGGCGGAAAAAGTCTTTTCGTCAATGAACCGTATCTAATGTTTAACCGGATTTCTTTTCATCTGAGGGGGCGACTCAAAGAAAGCGGCCGTGACATGACCGTCGGGAAGCCCTCCTCCCTGATTATCTTCTATTCAATTCCCCTGCTCCTTGGAAACATTTTTCAGCAGATGTACAACATGGTGGATACGATTATCGTAGGCCGCCTCTTGGGAACCAATGCCCTGGCCGCTGTTGGAAACACAGGCCCCATGAATTTTCTGGTACTGGGTTTTGCCTATGGAGTGACCAGTGGCTTTGCAGTCATTACTGCCCAGCGTTTTGGCGCCCATGATGAAAGGGGCCTGCGCTGGTCAGTAGCAATGAACATCATGCTGAATCTGGTGATTGGAGTGATAATCACCCTGCTTTCCTGCCTCCTGACCATGCCCATTCTCCGCGCAATTAATACGCCCGCAGAAATCATGGAGCAGTCTTTTACCTATATTTTCATCATTTATCTGGGGCTGGGCGCAATGATTCTTTACAATGCGTCGGCCTGTATTCTGCGGGCCGTAGGAGACAGCCGTTCGCCGCTTGTATTCCTCATTTTTTCTTCACTGCTGAATATTGTACTGGACCTGGTGCTGATCATTTTTGGTAAAATGGGCGTTGCGGGCGCGGCTCTTGCTACCGTCATTTCGCAGGCTGTGGCGGGAATCGCTTCTGCAGTCTGGATCTGGATACGCTATCCCTTTCTTCGGGTGAGCCGCAAAGATTTTGTCTGGGAAAGTTATTTTGCCGTACAGCACCTGCGCATTGGTCTGAACATGGCCTTTCAGTTTTCCATCACGGCGATTGGCGTTATTGTCCTGCAGGGTGCACTCAATGTATTTGGCGCGGCAAAGATTGCAGGCTACACCGCAGCCCAAAAAGTAGAACAGCTGGTTACCGTTGCCGCGCAGACGCTGGGCGTAACCATGGCAAATTATGGCGGACAGAACTGGGGTGCAAACCGCATTGACCGCATTAAGGACGGCACAAACAAGGCGGTCATCATTTCCCTCATTTTCAGTTTTATCGCCTTGGTCCTGGCCTGGCTCTTTTCTGACCAGATGGCAGGCATGTTCATCAGCGGAAGCCAGCCGGAAGTTCTGGGAGCCGCCCGCATTTATCTGCGCGTCTGCGGTACCTTCTTCCCCGTACTCTTTCTGCTTTTTATCTACCGCAATATATTACAGAGCATCGGCATGGGCTTCTGGCCCCTCATGGGCGGCGTTTTTGAGCTGATTGCCCGCATACTGGTGGCTTTTCTGCTTCCGCATTTTATCGGCTACACGGGAATTTGTCTTGCAGGCCCTGTCGCATGGATTTTTGCCACACTGCCGCTGGGTATCGCCTACTATAAGATTATGGCCGGCCTGAATAACGAGAATATTCTGCAGTTAAAAACGAGAAAATAAAAAAGAGTCTTCTTTTGTCCTACTTGCGGGCAACGATTACCATGGTTTTTGCGCTTTCATTGTAGGGCGCAAATTCAAAGTCACCGTAGACTTCGGCACTTTTAAATCCAATGCCCAGCAAAAGTCGCTTGAGTTCGATTGCAGAATAGAGTCTCTGCACAAATTCATGCTCAATGCGACCGCCGGTCTTGTTGTCTATCAGAATCCAGCGCGAGCGCAGTCCTTCCCATGCCCCTTCTACGGTAAATTCTGTAAGGACGGTTTTTCCTGCCCGCTCAAACCATTCACCAGGGGTAAAGTACTGTACGGCAATTTCCCGGCTTGTCATTTCCATGATAAACCAGCCACCGTCCTTGATTGCGTCACAAATGTGCTTGAGGATTTGCACGTCCTCTTCCATGGTGTCGCAGTAGCCGAAAGAGGTGTATACATTGATTGCCGCATCAAATTTTTTATCTGTGGTGTAGGTGCGCAAATCCGCATTGACCAGAGAAATGTCCACTCCCTCATCGGTAGCGGTTTCGGCGGCGGCATCCAGTTCTGCCTGAATAATGTCTACTCCGGTAACATCAAGGCCAAGCAGAGCCAGTTCTACACTGATTCTTCCCGGACCACAGCCTGCGTCAAGAATACGGGCACCTTTTTTAAGTCCCGCAATTTTTTGTATGGCCGCCGCAACTCCGGGTGCTTCTGCCCAGTGGGCGCTGTCAAACATGATGGGCCCGTAGTTTTTCCAGAAATCTTCGTTTTCAAACCATTCTTTTTTCTGTCCTGTCATGCCTGCAGTATTTGAACCTGTGTCCGGCACAAGAGGCTGAAAGGTAAATGCTTCATCTGATGGCATATTTGCGGGTTTTGTCGTGATTTTTTCTGTTTTTGCCTTTGATTTAGCAGTTTTTTTGGTTTTTGCCATGAAAATCTCCTGGAGTTTGGAAAAAGCGGGGTCCAGGGGAGAAGAAACCTTGCTCTAAAAGGTTGCGTCGCCCCTGGAAAATCCTTTATTTCAATACGCCGATTTCTTTGTAGTAGCGTGCTGCACCGTCATGAAGAGGAAGACGGGCAATATCAAGAACTGCAGCCTGAGGTGTGAGTCCCTTAAGGTTTTTCTGAGCCTGACCCAGTTCGTCAATGTGTTCCCACAGAGTTTTGGTCAGCTGATAGACTGTTTCTTCATCCAGATCGGTTGAAGTGAACATGGTCATCTTGATTGCTGAAGTCTGTACATCCTTGTCCTGATTGGGATAGGTGCCTGCGGGAATTGTGTATGCGGCATACCAGGGGAAGGTCTTCTGCAGGGTCTGGATGATGTCATCAGTGATATCTACCAGTGTACAGCCTGCGGAACATGCCTGAGAAACTGCGGCGGCGGGAGTACCACTCATAATCCATGCACCGTCAAGAGTTCCGTTCTGCAGCATGTCTGCCGCATCACCGAATGCAATGTATTCAGGGCGGAAGTCATCGGGATATTTGAGGCCGGCTGCCGTGAAGTGATTGTTGCATTCACCTTCAACGCTGGAACCTGCGGCTGCAACGGCAAAATGCTTACCCTTTACATCTGCCAGGGTCTTGATGCCTGATTTCTGGGTCACTACAACCTGGTTGGGGTTAAAGTAGAGGCCTGCAATGACGCGGAGTTTTTTATTCTCGTGACCGGTAAATGAATCCAGTCCGTAGTAGCTCTGAAAGCAGTTTGAGCTGATGGCAATGGAAACCTGAGACTCACCGTCTGCAATCTGATTCAGGTTGTCCAGACCGCCGTTTGAAGCCTGGCTTGATGCTGATACAAAGTCAATATTCGTATCCCACATATTGCTGATTGCCGCACCAACTGCATAGAGGGCACCGGAAGCGGTTGCTGTGGGGAACTTGATTACCACACGCTCATGTGATCCTGCTGCTTTTTTTGTACAGCCTGCCATGGAAAGTGTAAGGGCTGCCGCAA
>DFDV01000101.1:9050-13168 GCA_002369025.1 Treponema sp. UBA3819
TTATTATTATACCACAGGTCTGTGAATTTTTACAGAAAGAATTTGCCAGATTACCACTATTGCCAGTATTGCAAAGCCGATGTAGTCGGTATGCAGGCCCGGATAGAGGAAAAGAGGGGCAAGGGCTATCAGAAGAAGCCTCTGGATGAGATTAGTCTTTTCTATAAGCCAGCCTTCCAGACCCGCCACAAGGGCAATGGTACCGATTGAGGCTGTCAGTGATGTCCACAGGGTCATGGCGACAGAAGCGGAGGGGTCGGCTCCAATCAGAAGAATCGGATTTCCCAGGAAGAAAAAGGGCATGAGGAAGCCGATGAGCCCCAGACGGACTGCAATCAGGCCGGTTTTAAGCTGATTTGACCGGGCTATGCCGGCGGCAACATAACAGCTGATGGCGACGGGCGGAGTAATGTTGGAAAGACAGGCGTAAATGAGGCAGAACATGTGGGCGGCAAGCGGCATGATGCCTACTTTAATCAGAACAGGAACTGCCACCGCCTGCACGATGACATAGGCCGCCACACCGGGAACTCCCATGCCAAGGATGGTGGACATAATCATTACAAGAAAGCCGGTGATGTAAATATTTTTGGGAACTGTCTGCAGAATCAGATGTCCCATGTTTAAGCCCAGGGATGTGAGGGTAACGGTACCGATAATCACGCCGATGATGACACAGGAAACACCCACGCCTATAGCACCCCTTGCTCCTTCCACACAGGCTGCAAGAATTTTATCCCAGGTCATGCGGGTTTCTTTGCGGAGCCAGCTTGCGCCAATCGTTACAAAAATTGCAATCACGGCGGCAAGGAGAGGAGTAAAGCCTGCCATCATCATGGCAATCAGGACGACAAGAGGCAGAACCAGATGTCCCTGTTCCTTAATCACTTTAAGTGCGTCGGGAATATTTTCCTTGGAAAGACCTGAAAGCCCCAGCCTTTTTGCCTCAAAGTGAACGCTCATCAGAATGCCCAGATAATAGAGGAAAGCGGGCAAAATTGCGGCGACCAGCACTTTGGTGTAGCTCATGTTCAGGAATTCTGCCATGACAAAGCCGACTGCACCCATAATGGGAGGACAGAACTGACCGCCGGTAGAAGCAGTTGCCTCCACGGCTCCGGCAAATTCCGCCTTGTAGCCGGTTCGTTTCATCAGGGGAATGGTGATTGTTCCCGTTGTGGCAACATTTGCAACTGCGGAGCCGTTAATCATGCCCATGAGGGCGGAGGCAAGCACAGCCACTTTTGCAGGTCCTCCCGGAGTCTGGCCAACCAGAGTGAGCGAAAAATCATTGATGAATTTGGAAAAGCCCGAATACTTGAGGAAGGCACCAAAGACAACAAAGAGGAAAATGTAGGTTGCGGAAACGCCTATGCCAACACCCAGAATTCCCTGAGTTCCCCAGAACTGAGTGATAAGAACGCGTTTGAGCGTAAAGCCGTTGTGACCCAGCTGGCCCGGAATCCATTGGCCGAAAAAGTTATAGGCAAGAAAAATCGCCGCAAGAATGGCAAGATTGGGAGACGTTCTGCGCGCCGCTTCAAAGACAACGATGAGGGCCAGGGCGGCCACACAGAGCTGCTGACTATTCACCCGGCCGCCGGTGCGGGTAATGGCGGTATATGTTATGACAAAGTAAGCAAATGCCCCCACTGCGAGCAGGATGAGGACAATATCGTAGACCGGCGGAATGCGCCTGATTCGGTTTTCTTTTTTGTGGGCGGGATAAAGCAGAAAGGTAAAAAGGAGGAGGAACATACAGTGAAATGCCCGCAGGTTCACTGCGCTTATTACGCCAAAGGTGCTGAACCAGAGCTGAAAGGCTGTCCAAATGCAGAGTAAGACGGTAATTGCAATACCAGTTTTTCCCTTGTAGGTGCGGATACGGCTGTCAGTATCGGTTTCTTCAAGAAGGGCCCGGGCAGTCTGGTCCAGAGCCTCATCACGGACGCTGTTTTCGTCCACTGTGGAGGGAGAATCTTTTGTTGTCATAAAAACAGTGTAGCACAGATTTGCTGATTTTTACAGAAAAAAGTATCCGCCGCAAATGCTAGGGCTCTGCGACCATGGGTAAATCGTCATCAAGGGCAGCGGCGGCGAGCGCTTCTGCATAGGCGGAACGTTCTCCGGCTGACGCGTCTGTGCGGGATGAATGTCCTTCGTTCAGCTGGGCATTGAAAAGAGTCTGCTTTGGTTCAGTACGGGACTTACGTTCGGCCAGCAGGTTGCGGGCGGCAAGAAGAATTTCACTGGCTTCTCCGGCGCGGACGTGCAGGGCCTGGGCAATTTTTGCTTCCTCAGCGGCGGCAAGATTTTCCAGTGTGGTAAAAGTCTGCACCAGAATGCGTTCACGCTTTTCGCCGACGTGGGGCAGCTGGCTAAAGACGCTCACCGTGTTTTCTTTTGTGCGGAGAGTCTGGTTTCTGCTGGTGGCAAAGCGGTGGGTCTCATCGCGGACACGCTGCAAGAGGCGCAGGGCATCGCTTCTCTTGGGCAGGCAGATTGGCTTGCTGCTATGAGGCCGCCAAATTTCTTCATCTCGCTTGGCAAGCCCCGCAATGGGAATGTCCAAGTCAAGAGACTTGAGGATACCGTCTACCGCATTTACCTGACCAATGCCACCGTCTATCAGAATCAGGTCAGGCAGTTCTGCACCCTCATTTACCAGCCGGCTGTAGCGGCGGCTTGTTGCCTCCCGCATGGAGCCAAAGTCATCAATAACGCCGTTTGTTGTTTTCAGACGGAAATAGCGGTAATTCTTTTTGTCCGGATTTCCGTTGTAAAAACTGATGAGGGAAGCCACAGGGAATTTGCCGCCGATGTGGGCAATATCAAAGCCTTCGATTCTGGCAGGCAGACGGGGAAGACCCAGCAGCCGCTGCAGTTCCTCCATGGCAGGAGTATCACCGCGCTCACGCACTCGGCGGATAATGTCTTCCCTTGCATTTTCCAGAGCCATGTTCATCGCGGCTTCGTGGCGGCCTGCATGTTCCATTCCGTCCGTCACAAGCACAATCTTTGTTTCCGTGTGAAAAGTTTCCGCTATCCACTGGGTCAGAAGCTCATAACCGTCCCGGGTAGAAACATAAATGGCAGGCGGAATCATCTCGCGCTCAGTGTAGTAGGCGCAGGCAAATTCTTCCAGCAGATCACCCGCTTCGCTCAAACTGACAACCCGGAAATTATCGCGGCCCATCAGTTTTCCGCCCCGTATCTTAAGCACAGTAAAACTGACCAGTTCTCCCTCCCGGAAGTGAGCGATATAGTCCCGGTCTTCGCTGTCAAAGGCCTCCACAACATTCTGGTTCTGCATGACAGTCAGAGCCCGGAGGCCGTCCCTCAGGCGGGCAGCCTTTTCAAAATTCAGTTCCGCTGCCGCCGCCTTCATCTGGGCAGTCATTTTGGCAGCAGTTTCATCTCCCTTTCCTTCAAGCAGCTGGGCAATTTCTCCAATATATTCATTGTAGCTTTCGGATGAAATTTTTCCGCAGCAGGGTGCCTTACAGCGTCCGATGTGATAGTACATGCAGGGGGTGCTGCGTTTCTTAAAAGTGCGGCAGTGGCGTACGGGGTAGAGGCGGTAAAGCGTGTCTATAAAAGTATCCAGTGCGCCCGCATCAGGAAAAGGACCAAAATAGAGAGAACCGTCCTGAATCACGCGGCGGGTTTTGTAAAAACGGGGAAATTCTTCCTTTGTAATGCGCAGTACCGGATAAGATTTTCCATCCTTAAGCGCAATATTGTAGCGGGGCGTGTATTTTTTTATGAGATTGTTTTCCAGAAGAAAGGCCTCATATTCGTTCGCCGTAGTTATGTATTCGATTGACTTGGCACGGGAAATCAGCATGCGGGTCTTTATTCCCTTGTCGCCTGAAAAGTAAGACGAAAGCCTGTTTTTCAAACTTTTTGCCTTACCCACATAGATGACAGTACCTTTGGCATCACGCCATAAGTAAACACCACTTGAGGAAGGTGCTTTGAGTGCGGTTTCGTGTAATATTTCGTAAGCGGATTTTTCTGCCGTCGACATAATCTGATTCCGTCATAGTCTAGCAGATTTTAAGGGGATTGTCAGTCCTGCCGAGACAGAGTTGCAGGGCAAACGCATTATAGATATC
>DFDV01000074.1 GCA_002369025.1 Treponema sp. UBA3819
AGCAGTCTTACCCATAGAAGGACGGGCACCGATAATAATCATTTCGGAATTCTGGAAACCGCTTGTCATGCTGTCAAGTCTGCCAAAGCCGCTGGGAATTCCGGTGTATGTATTCTTGTTCTTGTGACGACTTTCAATCAGTTTTACCATTGCAGGAACAACTTCTTTCATGTCGTGCACGGGAGTAGACTGGTCTCCGTCTGTAAGTGCAAAGATATTTTTTTCCGCTTCTTCAAGAATCAGACGGCTGTCACGGGTTTCATCAAATGCCGATGCCTTTACTTCTGCAGAAAGATGAATCAGATTTCTGCGCGTGGCCATATCTACAACGATATTCGTGTAATGTTCAATATTCGCCGTAGAAGGAACTTTATCAGTAAGGGATGCAACGTATGCCGTACCCCCGGCCTTTTCCAGATTTCCCGTCTGTGTCAAATCATTGATAATGGTAAGAAGATCACCCACAACACTCTTACCAAAAAGATTTATCATTGCACGATAAATTGTCTGATTTTGAATGGAATAAAAATGCTCGGGCCGCAGGCGGGTTACTATGTCATTCATAGCCTTCCAGTCCAGCAGCAAGGCGCCCAGCGTAGCCTGTTCCGCTTCCAGATTATGAGGCGGTACAGAGTCTTTTAATGCAGTATTCAAAGTCTCCCCCTTTTGTATTCTGCATACCAGATACTTACAGACAAAAAAGCCAGAGAACATCTTGTGAATTCTGCAGATATGCTCTGCCACAATTCCTGCCCTCTGGCTTTGTACTATGCAGCAAAAAACTGATTACTCAGCCTTTGCCTCTGTTGTTTCTTCAGCAGCAGGAGCTTCTGTTGCAGTTTCTTCTGAAACAGCTTCAGCCTTAGCTTCTTTCTTTGCCTTTGAAGAATCTTTCTTTTCTTCAGTTACCTGAGCGATAACTGCAATCTTTATCTCTGCAACCTGTGCTTCGTACAGGTGGATAATAGCATGGTAGTTACCAGTTGACTTGATTGCCAGTCCCGGAATTTCAATGCGCTTGCGCTCAATTTCAAATCCGTTCTTGTTCAGGTAGTCTGCTACAGTCTGTGTTGAAACAGCACCATACAACTTGCCATTTGAACCTGCGGGCATAACCAGTTCCACATTGAGGGCTTCCAGTTTTTCCTTGAGGCTTGCAGAATCCTTTCTCTTCTGCTCTTTGCGTGCTTCAATTTCTTCCTTGCGGCTCTCAAAATATGCTACTGTTACGTCATTATATGGAACAGCTAATCCATGCGGGAAAAGATAGTTGCGGTAGTAACCGTTTGCAACATTCTTTACATCACCCATTTCACCCAGGTGCTTAACATCCTGATTCAAAATAATTTTCATTTTACAAGCTCCTATTTGCTTTTTATTGCTGCGCAGCGTCACCAGGAGTCGGATCGCATGCGCATAAAATATTAGTCTGCTACGAAAGGCAGAAGACAGATTGCGCGTGCGCGTTTGATTGCCAGAGCAAGTTCACGCTGATGCTTTGCGCAAGTACCAGTGATGCGGCGGGGAAGAATCTTACCGCGCTCTGTTGTAAAGCGGCGGAGTCCGTCTGCATCTTTATAGTCAATCTTTGCCTTGTTTGCACAGAAACGGCATACCTTCTTGCGGAAGAAAGTCTTACCCTTGCGCTCGTTGCGGCCCTCGCCTTCGCGTCCGTCGCTTGCGCCCTGTGTTTCTACATCTACTGCTTTCTGTTCAACTTCATTGGTTGTTTCGTCAGCCATATTAGTCTCCTGATTCTCTTGAATCGAAATTAGAATGGAATTTCTTCGGGGAAATCGCCGCCGCCAAAGCCACCGTCATAGGGAGCCGGCTCAGACTGTACAGGAGCAGCATTATTCTGGAATCTCGGAGTATAACCCCCGGCTGATCCGCCCTGCGGCGCACCGCCATTATCCGATTTTCCGCCAAGCAACTGCACATTGTTTGCAACAACAGTCACTCTGCTGAATTTCTGTCCGTCTTTTTCCCAACGATCCTGCTTGAGATAGCCGTCAATAGCAATCTGCTTGCCTTTTGTAAGATACGGCTTTAAATTCTCTGCAGTCTTACCCCAAATAGTAACATCAAAAAAATTAGCCTCATCAACCCACTGTTCACCCTGTTTGCGGGTGCGGTTTACAGCAATACTGACATTTGCACGAGCCTGACCGTTTGCAACATAACCAAAAGAACGTTCATCCGTTCCCAAGTCTCTTGTAAGCCGTCCGACTAATGTTACATGATTGATGTCTGTCATACCTTTCCTCCAAACAGTTTTTTACTCAGGTTTCTGAAAGCCCGTTCATGCGGCTTACCGCCACATGCTTTTCTTACTCTTCGTCCAGTCTTACAAACAGATACTTGAGCAAGTCAGTGTTCAGCTTGAACTGACGATCAATATCAACAAGCTTTGCAGGATTTGCATTTACGGTGAGCAAAAGGAAGCGTCCACGATTCTGCTTCTTTACTTCGTAGGTAAGGTCACGGTCGCCATACGGTTCTTCTTTTTCGATTGTGGCACCGAATTCTGTCAGCACAGAGCGAACTGCATCTGAGCCGGCCTTGAACTTATCATCCGCTGTGGGATAGATAGTCATAAGTTCATACTTTCTCA
>DFDV01000219.1 GCA_002369025.1 Treponema sp. UBA3819
CTCAAAGAATATGTAGTACAAAAAAAGACCACCAGCCGCTTAGAGCTGGAATTAAATATAGTGCCAGTACTGAGTTTACTGAAAGCACATTACGAGCCGGGTAAGACCCGGCCTTTTTTTTGCCCTCTCGTCTATTTTAAATCTGATTTTTACAAAAAGAACTCGGCTACAAATACAACTGCACAGCACACGCATGCAACCGGAAAGAGACCTGCTCCAAAGAAAGAAAGGATAATTCCAACTGCAAGTGCAATAATCCCTGCGATCGGCGATTGTGTTGCCTGAACAATAGCCGGGAAAGTCATTACTGCAAGAGTTACATATGGCACGTAATACAAAAATGAGCGGATAAAGCGATTTTTGATTGGCTTTCTTATGAGAGTTAGCGGGAGAACGCGGATGAGGTATGATACGCCAAAGGCTGTAAAGATGGCAAGGTAGTTGTAGAGGGTTGGGGTCATTTGGAGCCTCCTTCCGGGGTGGTTTCGACAGGCTCAACCACCGCATGGTCAGGGTCATCTTCTATCGGCTTAATCAGTGCAACAATTGTGGCAATTACAACTGTAAGAATAATTGTTCTTGTTCCAGCCGAGAGTTCTTTTACAAGCGGGATAATGCCGCAAAGATAACTTGCAAGAAAGCTTACGGCAACTGCAATTGCAATGACTAAGTTTTTGCGGGCTGGTGGAATTATTATCGCAAGGAACATTCCGTACAAAGCAACAGAAAGAGCGCTTACTACGCGGGCCGGCAGGAAGTTTCCTGCTATGATGCCCATGGAAGTTCCAAGGCTCCAGAGACTTGCTGCTATGAGGATTGCCCCGTAATTATATACCGGTTGGATTGTTCCAGGACGGGCAATTGTAATACCAAAAATCTCATCTGTAATTCCAAAGCCTACAAAGAAACGGTGAATCATTGGTGTGGCAGGGTCAAAGCGCTGGGCTAAGGCACAGCTCATGAGCAGGTAGCGGGCGTTTACAACAAGAGTGATTATAGCAATTTCGAGGAATGAAGCTGCGGCCTGCATGGAAGTAAAAAGCGCATATTCTCCTGCCGAAGCAAGATTGAAAAAGCTTGCAATAAAACCCTGGATTGGAGTAAGACCTGCATTGCGGGCAACAATACCAAGAGAAAAAGCAACTGCAAAATAGCCAAGGCCAATTGGAACGCCGTCGCGCAGGCCTTCTAAAAATGGTTTTCTAGACATGTGCTACACCTTTGGGGTCCCTGAGGCTCTCGAAGGGCCCTGTATAATCCCCTTGAAATCAGAAATTCGTTCATACCCCTTTCTCTTCATAAATGCTGCCAGTCCGTCGATTATTTCTATCATTGCGACCGGATTTGCAAAGGTTGCGGTTCCAACCTGAATTGCGTCGGCACCTGCCATTATGAATTCTACAGCGTCCTGCCAGGTGGCAATGCCTCCGATTGCTATTACAGGCACTCGCTGGTCGGCCGGTAAAGTGTTGATTGCCTGAACAAGCTCGTAAATAAGACGGACTGCTATAGGGCGCACTGCAGGACCACCAAGACCTGCCTTGAGTTTATCAAAAACAGGAACACCGCGTTCAATATCAATTGCAATTCCCTGGAAGGAGTTGCAGAGACTTATGGCATCTGCACCGGCTTTGATACATTCAAGGGCAACTGCGTTGAGTTCCAGCGATTGAGGTGTGAGTTTTACAGCCAGAGGCTTTTTAGTTTTAGCACGAACAGCGCGGACAACTTCTCCGGCAGCGGCACAAGACATTCCAAAGGCGGCACCACCTGCGCTAACGTTTGGACAGGAAATATTGAGTTCTATCATCGGGACATCGGTTTTGTCCAGAAGCTCGGCGCCCTTGGTGTAAGTTTCAAGTGAACTTCCGCTAAGGTTTGCAATTGTAACCGGGCCAAGCTGCAGCATCTGTGGCAGCTCGTGTTCTATAAAATGCGGGATTCCGGGATTCTGCAAGCCGATTGAGTTCATAAGACCAGCAGGAGTTTCCCATACACGGATTCCGTCGTTACCCTGGCGAGGCTCAAGTGTAAGGCCTTTGGAAGAAATGCCTCCCAGACGGCTCACATCAAAAACAGACTCGTATTCAGTTCCAAAACCAAAGGTTCCGGAGCTTGCAATAACGGGATTTTTGAAAGTCACACCGGCGATTTCTACCGAAAGATCAGGCTCTGTTTTAAGCGGTTCGCGACGTGGCTGAACCTTTACACCAGCAACCTGGTCGCGGGTGCCGGTTCCGTCAAGGTTTTCAAAATCAAGAATGCGGCTGTAGAAAACAGGACCTTCCTTACAGCAGCGCTTTTTTCCTTCGGTAGTTTGAATTGTACAACCAAGACAAACCCCTACCCCACAGGCCATGTGAGCTTCAAGGCTAAGATAACAAGGGAGTCCAGCTGCTTCTGCAACCTTTTTTACATAGGCAAGCATTGGGGTTGGTCCACAGGCATAAACAACACTGTAGTTACCCTTGCGCAAAGTTTCTTCTGTAAGGGCGGCTGGGAGCATTCCATGTACGCCAACCGAACCGTCATCTGTTGTGATTGTAAGGCTTGCAGGTTTGATATGCTCAAGCCCGTAAGAGCCGCTTTTGAAAGAAGCAAAAAAGTCATAGGAACCGGCCGGCAAAGTTTCTGCAAAACCCGCAACCGGAGCAACGCCAATGCCACCACCAACGATGCAGGCCTTCGGGGTCCCTGAGCCTGTCGAAGGGCCACCAGATGTTGCCCCCACAACAGGAAAACAATTTCCGCAGGGTCCCAGCAGATTTATTTTATCATCCGGCATAAGGCTGCATAATTCTTTTGTACCCTGGCCT
>DFDV01000108.1 GCA_002369025.1 Treponema sp. UBA3819
TTCATTTGTCCAGCCGATATGCAAGTACGATATGTATAATGCGTTTGCCCTGCAAAATAATTCTTGTTTTATCTCCAGGAGTGATTTATACTTATAGAGGCAGAGCAGCAGGAAAAGGTTTAAGAAAAAACATATGTTTTCTATTAAGAACAAGCTGATTTTACTCATTACAGGTTGTACGCTTTTTGCGACAATCCTATTGGGTGGAATCAGTATTGTCCGGATTTCTCTGCTTACCGATAAATCATCCCAGAACACAATCCAGTTGCAGTGTCAGGTAACAAAAGAAACTCTCGATGTGACCCTGAGGAATATTGAACAGGCCGTAGACAGCATGAAGGATATCATTCTGGGAGAAATTGACGGCTATACCCAGCTGGCTGACAACAAATCATACCGGATGGCTTTTACAAAAAAAATGGAAGCCACTCACAAAACCATCACCTTCCACACCAGAGGAGCGACTGCCTACTATTTCTGGTTTAATCCCGAATATTTTTCTGCATCGGAAGGCTATTTTATGGTATACAACCCCCGCTATACCCGCTACTTTTCCAGACCCATTCCTGACGTGCGGAATTTTGACGAATACGATATTCCGGAAGCCGGCCGCTACTATCTTTCAAAAAAAGCAGGAAAATCAATCTGGATTCCCCCATATAAAAGTGCAGAAACCGAAAAAGAAATTATCTCCTATGTTGTGCCCATCTATGTCCGGGGAAAATTCATCGGCATTGTGGGTATGGACATGCAGTATGCAATGATTGCCGATGAGCTGAAAGAAGTTTCCCTCTACAAGACAGGACATGCCTACCTGATGGACAACTCAAACCGGGCTGTATATCACCGCAGCTACAATCCGGGCGACATTGTATTCAATTATGACATTGACAGCCGAACCTACTCCCTGCTCATACACAACGGATGGACACTGACTGTTTCTGCCCCCAAAAGAGAAATCAACGCAGAAAGAAATGCCCTTATGCTCATGCTTCTCCTTGCCACGCTGATTGTCGCCTGTGTATTCATACTGATTAGTTTCAGGCTCACGGCGCACATCATCAATCCGCTCATGGAACTGGCCGCTGCTTCCAGAAGGCTTGCCGACGGAGACATAACGGCAAAACTTCCTGTGGACACCAACGATGAAGTAGGTGTTCTGGCAAGAAGTTTCCAGGAGACCATGCAGCGTCTGCCCAACTATATGTACCGGGATTCCCTTACCGGCGTACGCAATATGAGCGCCTATCAGCGGGCCGTTGCCGTCTTGCAGCAGCGCATCAGCGAAAAAACTGTGGACCAGTTTGCAGTCATCGTCTTTGACATCAACAACCTGAAACTCACCAATGACACCTATGGCCACGAAACAGGAAACGACCTGATTACTTCAGCCTCCGCACTCATCTGTGATGTCTTCAAGCACGCACCCATATATCGTATCGGCGGAGATGAATTTGTTGCCCTGCTGGAAAAAGATTATGACGACCGGGAAGAACGTATCAGCGAGTTTAAGTCCCGGCTGGAAAGAATTGCCATTTTTGTGGACAGAAAGACCCTGCCTGTCTCTGTAGCGGTTGGTCTGGCGGAATTTGACCCCCAGACGGACACATCCTACGATGATGTCTTTAACCGGGCAGACGAGGCAATGTATAAAGACAAAGAAGAGACAAAAAAACGGCTGCACATACCGTCCAGCCGTCCTGAATAGAGCTTCTGCTCGTTTTACATCAGTTTTTCAATTTCACCATGCTGTATGTCAAATGTTTCCATTACATGGTCAATCATGGCCTGTTTTGGATCAGGATGATCAGCCGGCAGGGTGGCAAGATAGTCTTTGCGGTACTGCTTGCATTCAATTACCGGACTTGCGGCAAAAATCTGCACTGCGGAGTCCAGTTTGTCTGCCAGCATGTCATCAGGATTATCCTTATCAATAGTAAGAATCTGTCCATTTATCGTTACCAGAATCATTACATCAAACATGCGCAGATAGCTGTCAATTTCTTTTAGACCGCGCTTTGTTTCCGGATGTCCGGGGCGATAGCGGGTTCCGCTGGGGAATACCAGAATGACTTCTCCATCACGCTTGCATTTGTCCATTGCGCGCATTGCCGCCAGATTGATGGTGCGGGCTTTCTTTTCTTCTGCGATGCGTTCTTCCTCTGTCCGGGCTTTTTCTTCTGCCGCATTGAGGGAACGGGTAGGATAAATGACCACACGGCTGAAACTTTCTGCAAAGGCTTTTACACCGGGATCTGCTTCATTCAGCTTCATGCCTGCAATGGCAACGATTTTGCTTGAAAGGTCCTTGCCTTCTTCTCCTAAATCGTGTTCCAGAAGCCAGCACAATGCGGGGAGGTCAGCATTGCTGTAATGTTCCATCAGAATAAGACCGGATTTTCCAGACTTTACTGCCTCGTAAAATGCATGCCAGTTTGCCTTGTTTTCCAGGCGGCTTCCTTCTGCCAGATGTTCGCTTACCAAAACATCAATAAATTTTCTGGTCTGCGGATTTGCTTTCTGATAGACATTTGTCTCATTGATTTTGTCCGCGGCTACAGAAACCTGGGCGAGCTGCTTTATAATATCTCCGTATTTTTCTCGAATTGCTATTCCTGCCATGTGTCCATTGTAAGACTAGTTTGCCTTTTATTCAAGTGTTGTGAAATTTGGAAAGCTGTGTAATAATTATTTATAGAAGAAAAACACAAGAACAAGGACGGAGTATGACAAAGGAACAAAATATCACATGGAAATTTTTGGATGAATTCAGAGGCAGTGATTTTACAGGCGAATGGCCTACCCTGCCGGAAATGTTTTCTATCACTGCAAAACGCTTCCCCCTTCGTCCCTGTTTTACTGATTTTGAAGGTGCTGACGGTGCAAAACAAAGTCTTTCCTATGTACAGGTACTTTCAAAAGTACACACGCTGGCAAACTGGTTTTCTGCCAATGGAATTGTAAAGGGAGACCGGGTCGCCGTAACGGGAAAAAACTCGCCTGAATGGGCAACCGTATATCTTGCGGCTATGTCTGCCGGAGCCACAGTCTGTCCGATTGACTACGCGCTGAGTAATCTGGAAATAGAAAATCTTCTGAACACTGCCCAGCCAAAATTCCTTTTTGTTGATGAAGAAAAATACGCACATTTTACCGAAAATTCTTTTCCATACAAAACCTATTCACTCAGCCCGAAACATAAAGAAAGCTATGCCTATAATCTTTCTGACGCCGGTAACCATGCGCAGCAAATGGAAGACAATAAGGTAAGTGAAGATGATCTGGCGGTCATTCTTTTTACAAGCGGTACTACCGGTTCTCCCAAAGGCGTCATGCTGACCCACAAAAATCTGGTAAGTGATGCCTACATTGCCACCAGCCGCATGACCCTGTATGAAACTGACGTCTTCTATGCCCTGCTTCCCATTCACCACGCATACACCATGCTGGCAGTCTTTATTGAAGCCATTTCTGTTGGTGCGGAAGTTGTATTCGGAAAGAGTATGGCTGTTACCCGCCTGATGAAGGAACTGAAAGCCGGTCAGATTACCATGCTTTTGGGAGTGCCGCTTTTGTTCAACAAACTTCTTGCCGGCATAATGAAGGGAATCCGCGCAAAGGGTCTCATTGTCTACTCCGCCATCCGTGTCATGCTTGCCATTTCCTACATCGTAAAGAAATTCTTCCATATAAATATTGGTAAAAAACTCTTCCGTCCCGTTCTGGAGCAGGCAAACATTTACTCCCTCAGAATTGCCATTTGTGGCGGCGGCCCTCTTGCGGCAAGTGTCTTCAAAGTATACAACGAAATGGGTATTGACTTTGTACAGGGCTACGGACTTACAGAAACAAGTCCCATTATCACCCTCAATCCTACAGAGCACTTTAAAATCGAAAGCGTCGGTCAGTATTTCTTCCCCTGGATGGAAATGAAAATCCTGAATCCAGCATCAGATGGCGTTGGAGAAGTATGTGTAAAAGGCCCCATGGTATTCAAGGGTTACTACAAAATGGAAGAGGAAACTGCAAAAGTCTTTACCGAAGACGGCTGGTTTAGGACAGGCGATTTAGGCCGGCTGGACAACGACGGCTACCTGATTCTGGCTGGACGGGCAAAAAATATGATTGTCACCGAGGGCGGAAAGAATGTCTATCCTGAAGAAATTGAAAACGCCTTCCAGCTTTATACAGACATCGAGCAGATTACCGTGCAGGGCTATATTGCGGATAAAGCCCATAAGAGCGAAGAAATTGAAGCCCTGATTTATCCCAGTGATGACATATTCAAAAGAATGGGTGCGAACCGCGAGGAAAATGAAAAGGCAGATTTTGTCTACGCGCAAGTCAAGCAGATTGTGGATACCGTAAACAAGACTCTCCAGCCCTATGCCCGCATCAGCAAAATCACCCTGCTGGAAAAACCGCTTGAAATGACGACAACACAGAAAGTCAAACGCAACTACAATAAGTAAAGGCCAGTCCTTTTACCGCTTTTGTTCCTCGCTGCAACTGGTGATGATTACATGCTTTTTGCTTGCCGTGTGATTAAAAAGGCGGGCGATGAGATAGCCGTCCGGGGGAATAGATTTTCCGCAGACGGGACAGGCGCGTTTAATGCCGGCTTCTGCCACCGGGTAGCAGTGAGGACAGCCCATTACAATCATGCGCTGGTCCGGGGTGTTCATGGGTCGGAAAACCTTTGACGAAAGATTGTCGCTTTTTGCCAGCGGCGTATTGCAGACAGGACAGCGCACAAAGTCTATGTTGCCATGCTCATCTTTTTGTGTCCGCAGGGAATCTTTACCCACTGTCTCCGATGACCTTCCGTCCCGCTGCCAGAAATAGCGGAGGGCAAAAATAATCAGGGCAAAAGCAAGGACAATTCCAATCCACACCACAGGGTCAAACATAA
>DFDV01000115.1 GCA_002369025.1 Treponema sp. UBA3819
CGATATGTATAATGCGTTTGCCCTGTGAAATACAGTGGATTATGCCTCAACGGTGATGAAGGCGATTTCTGTCTGCCAGCTGAAAAGGGATTTTGTGGCGGCGGCGGAGAGGAGGGAGGCGAGTTGTGAGAGGGACTCGTTTCCTATTGCCTGGGCCATTTTTGCACCGTAGGCAGAAGATTCCGTGTCAAACCAGCGGGCAATTTCCTGGGGTGTAATGCGGCGCTTTTCTTCAAGTATTTGAGATGCGGCGGTGATTTTGAGGCCTGCTTTCTTAAAGGCTTCCTCTATGGTCTGAATGTCCCAGTTGAAGAGGCTGTTTTCCTTGTCTCCAAAGAATTCATTTTCCGCTTCTGTCATTTTGTCGAGAATGTCCTGGAAAGCCTTGTCTGCTGTATTTTTGAGAACCTGACTGCCTATAAGCTGGCTGATTCTCTGTCCGTGGGAAGGAATGCGCTGGGAAATGACTGCCTTCCAGTCAGGGGCAAGGGGACTGTCTGCATTGGTCTGATCTTCTTCGTTTACCGGCTCATCGGTAAAGACAAGCCCCTGTGCCCGCCTCTGGAAAGAGGATGCATCCTTAAATGCCTGGGCAAGAGCGTCAATGGAAGCTCCTGATACAAATGGATCCCGGAAAAAGAGGCGGTCAAAAATCGTTCCCTTGTATTGAAACTGATTCAGAACTTCTGTAAAGGCCTGGGGGGTAAGGTACTGTTCCTGAGTTTGCGGACGGCAGAGCAGCATGGGTTTGTCCAGGTCTCCCAGAGTGCGGCCGTACTGTTCCAGAATGGCAAGGCCTTTTTGATTGCGGCAAAGTCCGCAGGTAACGCCTTCCGGTGTTTTTCGTGCAATTTCCCAGAGCAGAAGTCCGTCGTCCGCATTCCAGATGAGGGAGCGGTGGTGGCGGGCAAGGTCAGCCAGACTTGTCATGGTTTTTCTGACGGAAAGCAGTATTTCTGCACGGTTTGAGTCCAGACGACTTCTCCATGATTTGTCTGCCTTGTCGAGGGCGGATTCTTTGCGTTCGTCCTTAGGCGTAAAGGTGAGCTGTTCTGCTTTTTTTGCATTTGCCGCACCCTTAAAATGGGCGTTTATCCACCATTCGGAAATGGGATTTGCGCCAAATTCTGACATTTCTTTTGCAGGTCTTTTCCCCATGTAGTTTTGTGAGCCGGTCACCTGAGTATCTTCCCAGGCTTTCTGCGCAGCTTCTTCATCGCCGTTTGCACTTTCCAGAATGCGGGCAATCTGAATTTCCCTGCGGCCCAAAACTTCATCCCTGATTTTTGCCTCGTAGCCCTGACTTGACGGCGTGTAAAAAACGCGGCCGACAAGGGCGTCAGGCAGGTATTGCTGGGCGACCCAGTGGTCCCGGTAGGCATGAGGGTAGAGGTAGCCGTCTCCATGGCCAAAGCCTTCCGCATCCCGGTTTCCGTCCTTTAAGTGATTGGGAACTTCTGCATCTTCTTTTTCCACGGATGAAAGGGCGTCAAAAAATGCCATGCTGGAATTTGATTTTGGTGCAGTGGCAAGATAGAGGGCGGCATGGGCAAGATGATAGCGGCCTTCCGGTAAACCCACCCGGTCAAAGGCATCGGCGCAGCTGGTAACGACAGAAATGGCGTAGGGGTCTGCAAGTCCCGTGTCTTCACAGGCAGAAATGAGCATGCGGCGGAAAATAAAGTGGGGATCTTCTCCGGCGCGTACCATGCGGGCAAGCCAGTACATTGCGGCGTCCGGGTCTCTTCCCCGCAGGGATTTTATGAAGGCGGAGATAATGTCATAGTGATAGTCGCCGTCTCTGTCGTAAAGGACGACTTTTTTCTGGATAGATTCTTCCGCCGCTTCCTTGCTGATGTAAATGGTTGTGCCCCAGGCGGGTACCGGGGGATTTGCATAGGGAGACCATTTTTCTGGCGTTGTTTCTACGGCAAGCTCCAGTGCATTGAGCAGGGAGCGGGCGTCTCCGTTTGCAGTATCGACAAGATGTTCCAGAGCCCCTTCTTCAAACTGAACATCCCAGTGACCATAGCCGCGTTCCGTGTCGCTTAAAGCCATTTTTGCCGCCTTCATCAGGTCATCCCTGGTGAGGGGCTGCAACTGGAATACACGGCTTCTGCTTACAAGGGCCTTGTTTACTTCAAAAAAAGGATTTTCGGTGGTGGCTCCAATCAGAATAATCGTGCCGTTTTCTACCCAGGGCAAAAGGGCATCCTGCTGGGCCTTGTTCCAGCGGTGCACTTCGTCTACAAAGAGAATGGTACGGCGGTTGTAGAGCTTAAAATAATCATCTGCCTGCTTGATGGCCGTACGGATTTCTGCTACGCCTGTGAGCACCGCGTTGAGGGTGATAAAATTTGATTTTGTGTGGTTTGCAATAACCCGGGCCAGGGTAGTCTTTCCGGAACCGGGCGGGCCGTAAAAAATAACTGATGTGAGCTGGTCTGCCGCAATTGCCCGCCTGAGCAGCCTGCCTTTTCCGACAATGTGGTCCTGCCCGATGTACTCGTCCAGATTGCGGGGGCGCATTCGGGCGGCAAGGGGTTCCTTCTGGGGCTTTGCACTGTCAAATAAATCAGCAGACATAGTGCCAGTATATCACAAATTCAGATTTTATGCTATGAAAGCGATGCGTAGCAGAGGTATGAGCACGGGACTGGAGGGTGCCGCAGGCAGTCCGTAAGCGACCGAGGGTTACCGAGTTTCAAGACGGGGTGAAAGAACAACTTGCATCAGTGGCAGCACAATACTCGGAGAGCGGCTTTTAAAGTTTCGTAAGAATTAGAGTTATATATTTGTCAATTATAATTTGAAATCATCAGTCTTTGATTTTTAGATTTCAGTTTTTCTTCTTCGTAACGAATTATACCTTCGCTGATTAATTCTTTTATAGCATTTGAAACCGAATCTGACAGTTTCTGATAACCCATTTTATCTACCAGGACAGCTGTCGGAAGGGGCCCTTCTTTTGAAAGAGTTTCTAATATTAAAGCTTTTATTTCTTCAAAAGACCTTCGTTTTTTAGATTTTTTGATTTCCAGAGCTACAGACTTTTCTATTTTTTTCGTAGGAAGAAATTCATTATGAATTGGAATAGCGATTGTAAAATATGATCTGTCTTCATCTGTCTCAAAAACAGGATAATCAGAGCCATTGGCACTTAGAGAGCGGAGAATTGTAGGAATTCCTGTATTACGGCCTTCAATCAATTTTAGCTCTTTTAGAAAATCACCAATTCTACGGTTTCTGTATCTTTTAGAAACGAGATGATAGTTTTTCAAATCAGAATCAGAAATAGTTCTGTCTGGCCCCGGTAAACTTGTAATTTCCATTTTTTCTGGAGTAATCATCACAGTTACAGGCTCACCAATTTGATAAGATTTGTGATAAACAGCATTACAAAGTGCTTCTTCAACAGCAGGATAAGGATAATTATAGATTCTGTCTGCTTCTGCCTTATCGTTTGATTTACTGATTTTTTCTTTTATGATGTAATTTTTAATGTAATTAAGTGCATCTTTAAGCTGGCGGTTCAGAGGACCTGTAAAAATCTTTTCAGTCATTCCCTCTCCTGTAGGATCAGGTTTATCTACAACTTCAATACGCGCATAAGGGAAAAAATTATCTGGTTTATCATTAAAAAACATCAGACCTACATTCAGTGGTAGTCTTAATTCTGCGGGTCCGCCAATAATTCTCATATCTGTTCCAATTTCTTCAACAGAATGAGAAAGAGATGCCTGATATAAATCACTCTCAACATCAGCTAAAAATTCTTGTATAAGGCTTGGTTTTAAATCTGAAAGTCTGGCATTGTAGTTAACACGGTCATCATAAGGAACAGAGTTTGCAAGCATCATCAGTTCTTTTTCTTCAAGCTGATTTGCACGAATAGTATTTGACATTTTTCTAATGTAATAGGCATATTCTCGTTTTGTTCCTTTCGGTACATATATTTGAACAGGAGCTTTGTATGGTCTTGTTTCACCGCCCGGACACCAGATAACAATAATTTCCTTGCCTTCAAATTGTGTCTGTTCAACAACAGGAAGATATCTAGGGTCAATCAGATTACAATATTGAAGAAGTTCTTTATTTATCGCATCGATAGAATCTTTATTAAGTCCCGTAACAGGAAGTTTTGGCATACCGTTTTGTTCTTCAATACCTACAATAATGTATCCGCCTCCCCAGTTATCAATATCATTTGCAAAAGCACAAATAGAAT
>DFDV01000153.1 GCA_002369025.1 Treponema sp. UBA3819
GGATTATAATGCGTTTGCCCTGAACCCCCGCTTGACCAGTAAGCAAAAATCTGTTACAAAATAATAAGTTACTTTGCAAAAGAGGAAGTAATCTGTAATGCGGAATCAACATACCCGACGCAAGTCTGGTTCCGCAGTCCGAATGAATCGGATGACAAAACCTTTTGCCTGAGAATACGTCAGCGTGTTTTCAAGCAAAAGGTTTTTTGTTTTTATGGGAGCAAGATATGGAACTTAAATGGGTTGTGCTTGGAATTGCCATTGTGATGTATGCACTGGTAATTGCTTTTCAGGACAAAAAAGTCTGCTTCACTACAGCGGCGGCTCTTGCCGTGGTGATTCTGGGCACGATTTTTCCCGCACGCATTTTTGAAGGACAGGGACATTCTTTTGCCATCCTGCATTCATTGGGTGCCCTGATTAACTGGAACGTGCTTATGATTTATGTGGGCAGTATGACTATTGCCGCCCTCTTCCTCTACTCAAAAGTGCCCGCAAAGATTGCCGATGCCCTGGTTTCTGCTTCTCCCAGTACGGGCGTGGCAATCGTCCTGATTCTTGCCATGACGGGCATTATCTCCATATTTGTGGAAAACGTGGCTACGGTGCTGGTCATGGCTCCTATTGCCCTTTCCCTCTGCCATAAGCTCAAACTGAATCCTACCTACTTTATGGTGGGACTTGCCGTCATGTCAAATCTGGAGGGAACGGCAACTTTGGTTGGTGACCCGCCCAGCATGATTTTTGCCAGTTACGCGGGCTACAACTTCAACGACTTCTTTATCCATCAGGGAAAGCTTTCAATCTTCTTTATCATACAGGCGGGATTGCTTGCAGGATGCATTTTCTTCTATTTGATTTTTTCCCGCAACAAGGAAAAGGCGAGCGTGGAGACCGAGCCGATTGTTTCTGCGGTGCCGGCAGTGCTGCTGCTTGCCCTCATTTTTGGACTGGCGGGCATTTCATTTATTCACACGGATTTTGCCTATCTTTCAGGTCTCTACTGCTTTGCGCTGGGCGTGATTGGTGTTTTGTGGTACTTCCTTGCCCAGAAAAAAGGCGCGGGCGAAACCTGGGAACTGATTAAGGGATTGGACTGGGAGACAATTGCCTTTTTGATTGGCATTTTTGTTGTTGTGGGCGCAATCAGCGAGACAGGCTTGCTGGAAGATTTTGCGGCCTTCCTTGCGCGCGCGACAGGCGGAAGCATTCTTGCGGGATTTGTGCTTATCCTGGCGGTTTCAATCATCATATCCGGCTTTGTGGACAACGTGCCCTACATCATCGTCATGCTGCCAGTAGCCGGCTCTCTGGCAGTAAACATGGGCATCAGCAAGGAACTCTATATGTTTGCCCTTCTGGTGGGCAGCTGTCTTGGCGGAAACCTTACCCCCTTTGGGGCAAGTGCAAACGTGGTCAGCATGGGCATCCTCAAAAAAGAGGGCTATCCTATAAACTTCGGCGGCTGGCTTAAAATTGGCGGTTCATTCACCGTGATTACGACTGCGGCTGCGGCAATCGTGCTCTGGCTCTTGTGGGCGTAGGCAGGAGGAAAAACTTCTTTACGTCACGCTGGTAGGCTGCCATTTTGTCCCGGCCAAGGTCGGGACCTTTTGCTTGTGGGCATAAAAAAACATAAAAAGCACTGTCAGACACTAATCAAATTGCCGAAAATATGGTATACTTCTATAAAAGTGTAATTTGAGGTGGTGCCATGTACAAGATGCGAAGACGTGTGGCGTTGATGACGATTTATATCACGCTGGCCGTTTCTTTTATCCTGCTTGCTGTTTACTTAGTTCCCCAGACAAAAGTTAATGATTTCAGGACTTACTCCAATGTATTCCCCATTGTTGTTTCCGGGGTTCTTTTTACGCTTCTTCTGCTTGCGGCTTCAACCATCTATTCCAACCTCCGCCAATATATGGAAAAAAAATCCATGTCTACGGGGGAGACTGCTCTGCTGGACACTTTTATCACCAAGATGCGCTTCTGCTATTCTCTGGAAGATTTTACCACGATGATTGGCAACTTTCTTGAGCGGGAGGGTGACTGTTCCGTTCTCTATATCGACCGTACTACAAACTATATTCTGTATAACAGTCCTGCCAGACTTTCTAATGCGCCGGAAACAGTTACCGCCCTGCGTACCAACTTCAGCGAAGACTGGAAGGACGGCCGTTATTTTCTGGGTGACAATCTGGGTATCGTTTCTACCTACCGCAAGTCCCGCGGATTTTTTATTGCCAGCGAAGGCCAGCACTTTTTTGTCTTCTGCCGTTATACCCGTTTGTTTGACACGGAAGTCTATCCCCGCCTTTTTGAAGAATTCAAGCGCTTTCAGACCCGTATCAAGACGATTTCCAGTTTGTCTGAAATTTCTGAACTTTCCAAGGAATGGGAACAGCTTGCGGCGGCCCAGCAGTCCTTCCTTCCGCCTGTCATGCCTGATGTAAAGAATGTACATTTTGCTGCCTATTTCCGTCCCCTGATTAACGTTTCCGGTGACTATTACACGGTTCTCCCTATTGATGAACACAAAACGCTTATCATGTTGGGTGATGTTTCCGGTAAAGGTCTTGCGGCTGCTCTGGTCATGGGTCTGGTTATGAACACGGTAAAGACTAAGGAAAACAAAGAGGATTTACCGGGCATGCTTACGGCTGTAGACGCGGCAATCAAGAGCATGCACCTGCAGGATAAGTACACGG
>DFDV01000155.1 GCA_002369025.1 Treponema sp. UBA3819
CACTAGGAAGAAGAAGACCTAAAATTGCACCGATAACAATGCCGACAAAAATTCGAAGAATCAAACTAACAGAATTATAGGCGCCAGCCATTGTCAGAAAAATATTTTTGCGTTTCATTCTTACATCATAGCACGGACATAGCATTTAATCTATTCCTATAATTCGGAAAAACGTTTTATCATGCCTTTATCTTGTTACGCCGCCGCAAAGGCCGTCACCACAAGCCCAATTGCCTGTCTCGGAAACTGACCTGTTTTGCCTCGTGTACATCATCATCAGGAAGTGCACCTCCCAGCAGAAAAGAAGACTCTGGATTGTGTCGCGCAAAATTCTTTCGGACAAGGGCGGCATCATAGTTTGCATAACAGTAGCGGCACAAATGAGGACAGGAATTGTAGGCACCAATATCGTGAGTGGCGATGCAGCCGCAGTGCTGACGGAGATTCTGTCTGGGAAGCGGTGTCACAAGGGTAAAGCCTGCCGCCCGCTCAATGACATTTTTTGACACACAGGCTCCCGCTTCCACTCCGAATGCCGATAAATCCGCTTTTTCGGCACAAGTTTCAATGCGGATTCCAGTCTCTCTGCCGACTCCGCTCAAGGCCTGGGCCAGAAACTGCTGGTCTTTCAGGCTCACTTCTTCTACCTGGGGAAAGTTCTTCTTTGTTTTTTCATACAAATCCACAAAACTGATAATGCAGCGGTCTGTTGCTCCCCGCAGGCTTTCTGCCATTTTTCTGAACTCGCGGATATGGGCAGAAACTGAATAGGTCTGGTCAATAAAAATCGGGTCGTAGCGCCAGCAGACTCTTTCCTTACCCAGTGCCCTGCTCAGTTCAAGGGTAGATTCTATCACGCGGGATTTTTCAGGTACATTCGGCTCGATGTCTTTTCCGTATGGGGTAATCGTCACAAAAAAATAGAGACCAAAGCCAAAAGATTGCAATTCTTCCAGACAGGGCAGCATGGGGGCCGGATTTTTTGTACAGAAGACCAGACAGTCCACCAGATCCGGGGTCAGTTTGTAGCGGGTCACCTGCTGACCATAATAGGGGTTTCGCACATCCACAAAGCCTGCCCGCACCCTTTTCATAAACCATTCCGCATAAAAAGCAGGTATATCCGTCCTGCCACTCACAAAAAGAATCATCTGCCCCGCTCCACCCTAAAAATAGGCAATTTCAAAGCGGCCGATTTTGCAAAAACCGCATTTTTCATAGAGACGCAGGGCGGGCTCATTTTTTGTCTTGGCAAAGAGTACCATTTTCTTTCCCTGAGCCTGCATTTCTGCACTGATGTGATTCAGGATTTCTGTGGCATAGCCCTTTTTCCGCTCAGAAGGAAGCGTGTAGATTCCCCCCAGCTGAACATATTTTTTTCCCAGGGCATTAGTGCCACCCTTTGCCACAAAGCGACCATTTTTTGCAAGGGCAAAAATCTGCTGATTGCGGAGGGCATGATGAAAAGAAAGGCGGGTTACATGGGGGTCAAGACTTTCATTCTGCCAGAGCACTTCTTCTTTTTCATAGGCAATTTGAAGCGGGAGGAGACTATCCAGCATATCGGGATTGCAGCGGACAAGAGCAAGTTTTTCGTATTCATCCCGCATCGTGCGCAGAGTGGCAGGCAGGCCGGCAGAGTCAGTCTTTTTTTCAAGCAGTTCGTAGTGTTCTTCGTGCTGAACTTTCTGTCCCGCCGCAGAGACAAGGGCTTCTTTTATCAAATCACTGCCCTTTTCTTCTCCGATGACATTATAATATGCATGGTCTCTGTGGCTGGCAAAAAAATCTTTTAAAAGCTCAAGGGCTTCCTGCCGCCACACCCCATAGGCATCTGGCAGACAGTGAAAAATCTGCCCCCCGTCAGAAAGAGAAAAGGCATCGCAAGCCTGACCGTCATCTGACCGGAGAAGAAAAAAATGGGAGTCGCCCCGCAAGAGATGGCTGACAAATCCAACCGCCAGCTTTTCATAGGGCATAACAAGTGAGAGTAAGTCTGCATTGTCAGGAGCACAGGAAATAAGGGTCATCTCGCTGTAGTGTTCAGCATTCGCTTTTAAAACAAGACCGTTTTAGTTTCTGAAACTGTGAATTGGAGCGGGAATACGGCCGCCGCGGTTGATGAAGTCCGCACAGCTGAACTTGCTTACCGGCATGACAGGACATCCGCCCAAAAGTCCGCCAAATTCAATCCAGTCCCCTGCCTTTTTGCCGGGAGCCGGAATCAGGCGCACTGCAGTCGTTTTGTTGTTTACCATGCCGATGGCAAATTCGTCCGCCATAATGCCGCTGATAGTCGTAGCCGGCGTATCTCCCGGAATGGCAATCATATCAAGACCAACCGAACAGACCGTCGTCATCGCTTCCAGTTTTTCAAGACAGATAGAACCCTGCTTTACCGCATTTATCATGCCTTCATCTTCTGAAACCGGAATAAAGGCACCGGAAAGACCACCAACACTGGTACTTGCCATCACGCCGCCCTTTTTGACCATGTCTGTAAGCATGGCAAGAGCCGCAGTCGTACCCGGACAGCCTGCCCCTTCCAGACCAATTTCTTCCAGAATACGGGCAACACTGTCACCCACAGCCGGAGTCGGAGCCAGAGACAAGTCAAGAATGCCAAAATCAACACCCAGACGGGAAGCAGCCTCAGCACCAACCAGCTGACCAAGACGGGTAATCTTAAAGGCCATTTTTTTGATGCCTTCTGCCAGTTCGTTGATGGGTCTGCCCTTGTAGTCACGAGCTGCCGCCAGAATAACACCTGGTCCGGAAACACCAACATTGATAACCGAATCCGCTTCTCCCGGCCCGTGGAAAGCACCTGCCATAAAGGGATTGTCCTCAGGGGCATTGCAGAATACAACCAGTTTTGAACAGCCGTTGATTGCACAATGAGCACTGGCCTCGCTGGTCGCTTTTATCGTCTCGCCCATGAGTTTTACCGCATCCATGTTGATGCCGCTCTTTGTTGAACCAACATTTACACTGGAACAGACATAGTTTGTAGTCGCTAGAGCCTCTGGAATTGAATTGATTAAGATTCTGTCTGCCGGAGTAATTCCCTTCTGAACCAGGGCACTGAATCCGCCGATAAAATTGATTCCCAACTCTTCAGCACACTTATCAAGAGTCTTACAGTATTCCACATAAGATTTTGCATCACTCGCCCCTGCCACCAGTGCAATCGGAGTAACGGAAACACGCTTATTGATAATGGGAACGCCAAGTTCTTTTTCAATATCCTGGCCGACCTTAACAAGATTTCCCGCTTTTTTCATAATCTTGTCGTAAATTTTCTGATTCGCCCTCTTTGTATCTGAATCCGCACAGTCCAAAAGCGAAATACCCATTGTAATACAGCGCACATCCAGTTTGTGCCGCATAAACATATTGACGGTTTCTTGAATTTCCACAGGAGAAAAAAGCATCTTTTACCTCGGACTTTAGTATAGCAGAAATGAATGAAAGGGAGAAGACTATCTGCAGGGAGGGACCATTTCAGCCTTTTCGCAGCTATCGAAAAAACTATCTGGATGGTGGGTATTGTTCAGACGCTTATAAATCAGTTATAATATGTTCAGATTATGAATAATGAAGTGGCCACACTACAAAACATTGCCAACACACTCGAACAGGAGCCGCTTGCAAGCCAGAGGATTCTTGCAGAAAATGCAGGAATGTCTATAGGACTGATGAATGCAGTTTTAAAACGCTTTGTTGAACGCGGCTGGATTATGCTCACAAATGTAAACCTGCGTAAACTCTCCTATGCCATCACCCCCGCAGGAATAGCCGAACTCACCGCCCGAAGCCAGAAATTTGCAAAAAGAACCTTTGAACTGGCAAATATTTATAACGAGACACTCTGCAAATATATTTCAGATGCCAAAAAAGAAGGGAAAAAAAGACTCTGCCTCTATGGCCAAAGCTACATCCGCTTTCTCCTGATTTACTGCTGCCAGATTCAAAATGTCACCTTTGAAGAAAAAGATACAAAGGACCCCGTTGACGAAAAAGCCTTTTGCATTGTCGGTGAATTAAATGAAGAATCGGAAATAAAGAAACTGGAAGAAAAAGGCTGCCTGAATTTGCTGAATATTCTGGATGCAGAAAAGATGTATTGAGTGGGGAGGCTTTACAGAAGCCTTAGGTTTTACGAAAGAATATTCATTCTTTCTGACATCAATGACAGAAAAACTGATTTTTCGCTGTCGGATAAGAGCGATTCTGCTACTACTTTCAAAAAATTGTCTTTCAAAGAAAGCACTTTATTTATCATTTTGGCAGCTGCTTTTTCTGGAATTTTACCAATGCATTCGGTACAGTTTTTATTCCTGCAACTTTTGCAAGCATCATAACAAGATTTTCCATTTCAGGAAGATGTGAAAATTCTTCTGTCTGAGGCTTTAAAATGTAGCCTGCCGGATAGCCTACAATAGTAAGTCTGGTTTCTTTTTCTTTCGAAAGATGTAAAGAAAGTTTTTTCTGAACTCCGGCAACCGTAAAACCTTTTGAAACGCTTTCTGTGACAAGTAGTTCTAACTGCTCATTTGAAATTGAAATTTCAGGAAACTGACTTGTTCCGAAAAATGATTTTACACATTTTTTATGCCACTGATTCTTTATTTCAGATGACTCCCCGGAGATTATTTCTTTTCCACAACACAGGCAAATCGTTTTCACTATCTTTCCGTCCTGATAGAAACATCCCCGATAGAATCCCTGCAGGCAGCAAGTAAAATTCCAAATCTATCCCGTCTGTCTATTTTCCAGTTTTTAGAAACAACATTCAAAAGCCAGCCTTCAGGAATAAGACCGTCAAAAAAAGGAAAAAGCGTATTACTTTCAAAGGTTTCTTTTTGGAGAGGAAGCGTTAAACTTACAGCCAGAGGGTTTTCAACAGAAAGATAATCTTTATCATATTCAAATTTGTATCCAGAATCAGTCTCGCTCACAACTCCTGCGAATATATTTTGAACAAAGACAAACCCCTGTCTATATACAGCTGCCATTATTCAACTCCTTCACCTTGTAAAGAAGTTTTTTTAATTACTCCCAGACAGCTTCCAAACATGGAAAGAGCCTGATTTACTTTATCCATGCGGCAGCTTTCTTTGCCCTGTTCAAGTTCACGAATAAAGCGAAGACCGAGACCACTTCTTATTGCAAATTCTTCCTGCGTAAGTCCTGCACTTTTCCGTTCTCTTTTTATGAACTCAGCTATAGAATCACTCATATAAATATTTTACACCCTATAGGGTATAAAAGCAAGTATTAAAAAAATAATTACACCCGAATGGGTATATATATTTATCAATTCAGCACTAATCGCAGATGAAAATAGGCACCCAAGATTCATTAACTTTTTACATCCCGATGAGAAGAAGATTGTTGTCATGCATGGGATTTGCCCTTATATTTTTTATGTAAATTGAGTAATCGAGTATACAAATTGCATAAATAATGGTATTATTAATCTATGATTATTGAACGAGCCATTAAATCAAAACTTTTGCAACT
>DFDV01000118.1 GCA_002369025.1 Treponema sp. UBA3819
ACCAGCTTCGCTACGCCCCCGTGATATTCCTTACTATATCAAAAAAGCATAAAACATGTCAAGACCATGAAGCAGAATTTTTACTATTTTTTTTGTATAAATACACATTCTATGATTTCGCTACATTGACAGTAGAGGGCGACCATGATAAAATATTTTCTACTATAATTTATCAAAAAAGAAAGGATGTTTTAATTATGAAAAGAACTTTGCTTTATGTCGGCTCTGTCTTTATCTTAATTCTCTCAGCGGTCACATTTATTTTTGTTCCCGCCATGCTCCATGGTGCCCCAAAAGGCCTTGTTTTCGGTAAGTATGACGGAAAAAAGATTGAACTGACACAGGGAAGCGAATTTGCTACTTCAGTAGCAAACTTTGGTGACTTATACAAAAATCAGGGTCAGTCACTCAATGACTCAGCCTATTTCTACATTTACAACTTTGCATTCAATGCAACTGTTTCTTATCTGGCCGGTAAGGATGCCGTAAAAGCATCTGGTTACGAACCCACTGCAACAAGTATCTCACGGGCAATGCTCCCCTACTTCTCTGACGAAAATGGCAATTACTCTGCAAAACTCTACAACAGAACTTCAGAGGCAACACGCAACACCATTAAAAAAGATCTGGAAAACAAGCTGGCATGGACCCGCTACTATGAAGACGTATTCGGAACTGATGCCCTCAAAACAGACGGTTACTTTGAAGGACTGACCTGTCTGCAGTACTACGGAAATTATGTCCAGCTCCTGCAGATTGAAGGCACAGGCAAACTGGGTAAGAACTCATTCTTCGGACTCAAAACTTCTGATGCAGAAACAGAATTCCTTGCAAATCTCGGCACTGCAAAACGCTCATTTGATCTGGCTGCATGGGACAAGACAAATTATCCTGACCAGGAAGTCATCATGTACGGCGTAGATCACTACGAACTCTTTAACAAGCATGACCTTTCTGTTATTTCACTTGACGACAAGGCACAGGCAGAAAAACTTCTTGGACAGATTAAAAACAACGAAGTTACTTTTGAAGATGCCATCAAGGAATTCTCAAAGAAATACTACACCGGAGACGACGGCAAACTTTCATCAAATTATGAATACCAGATTAAAGAAATCATTCCTGGCGAAGAAGATTTCAAGAGCATCATTGCACTGGAAAAAGATGAAGTAAGCCCTGTCATTCAGGCTGCAAACAACAGCTACTCCATTTTCCGCCGCAATGAAAAGCGTGACCTGAATCATCTGAATGTAGAAAAGAACATCGATGTAGTAAGAAATTATCTGGAAAGCCACGAAGCAGGCATTTCAGAAGAATATAATGTTAATATTGCAAAAGACTTTGCCGCCAGCGCAGTTGCAAACGGTTTTGACCGCGCATGCAAAGACGCAAAGGTAACTAAAGTTTCTGTTCCGGCATTTGCCCTGAGCTACGGTGACAATGAAATCACAGGCAAGATTCCTTCTGACATAAAGGAACTGCAGGGTGCAGCTAACAACGAAAACTTCCTGGAAAAGGTATTTGCACTCAAAAACGGTCAGGTTTCAGAACCCCTTATTCTTGGCAACAATGTTCTGGTTCTTAAAATGACTGGTGAACAGAAAGAAGCCGTTACTGACGAAAGCAAAAAGGCTGTTGAAGCAAATGTTCTTTCTTTCGACGCTACAGGTTCTAGACTTGTTCTGAACTCAAGCGACAAAGTTGAAAACAATGTTCAGCAGGTATTCTTTAACGATATAATGGCAAACAGAAGTAAGTAATCGGAGTTCTATTTGCCGGCATTAATGTCAAAGCCCTGTCTGGTTCAAACTGGTCAGGGCTTTTCTATTTCTTACAACGGAAGGTTTCTCTATTCAAAATATGCCCCAAAAAAGGCAATTGAACAGACTGTTGCCGGCTTACAGCTGCTTCCCGGTACACTGATTGTCTGCGCATCTCCCTGCCTCTGCTACGGACTGGAAGCTCTGCTTGCAAAAATGCCCGAAAACTGCTTTATTGTGGGAATTGAGGCGGACGAAAATCTCTATGCTCTTGCAAAAGAAGAAGTAGAAAAAATCCGGCAAAAGTGGCTGCAGGAAAAAAATGAAGCAAATACAGACATAAATGACAGCCTTTCAGAAAAATTTGCCCTGCTTGAACCAGATGAACTGCTTGATATCGTAGAAATTATTTCCAGTGGCAAAAGCAGGAGCGGAAAAAGCCTGCCGCCAGTCCACACATTCCGCCGTGCCATACTTTTGGAGATGAGCGGTGGCTCTGCCTTTAATGCAGAACTCTACCGGAAGATTGACGGAGCGGCGGAAGAGGCGATCGCATCCTTCTGGAAGAACCGCCTGACCCTCACCAGACTGGGGCGGCTCTATTCGCGAAACATCTTCCACAACCTGCGCCTTATTCCCCAGTCAGAAAGCCTTGAAAACCGGCTCAAAACAATCAGCCGCCCGATTCTTGTATTTGGAGCGGGAGAAAGCGCAGGGCAGACAATAAAAAGCCTGTCCAAAGCCAGGCGGCAAAAGTATTTTATTCTTGCCGTAGACGCTGCCCTGCCCGTACTGACTGCAAGCGGCATTATTCCTGACGGCATTGTTGCAGTAGAAAGCCAGCTTGCCATAGAAAAAGCCTATATAGGCTGCAAGTCCGCCCTGACCCAAAATAACGAACATATTCCCCTGCTTTTTGCAGACTTAAGTTCCCGCTCCCAGGTTACAAGACATATCAGAGAACTTGACGGTGGAATAGTCTATTTTATTTCAGACTTTGCAGACACAGACTTTTTAAGCCGGCTGCAGCAAAAAGGACTGCTTCCACCCCGCCTGCCTGCACTCGGTTCCGTGGGCCTTACAGCAACTTATCTTGCCCTCCTCCTCCGTGCAGAACCGGCCATTCCTGTATTTGTAACAGGACTCGATTTTTCTTTCAGTCTGGGACTAAGTCATACCCGGGGAGCCCCCGCACACATAAGCAGGCTTTCTAAAACAAAGCGTCTGATGCCGCCTGCAAACTACGATGCTGCATTCAGACCGGGAGCCCGCTTTGCAGAGGGAAAAAATGGTCCTGTCTGTACAGACCAGGCCCTGAGCGGTTACGCAGCCCACTTTGCGGGTGTCTTTTCGGGAGTGCAAAATCTTTTTGACATAGGAAAAAGCGGTCTTCCCCTTGGAATTCCGGCTTTTGATTTTGAGGAAAACGAAGGCGGACTCATTCCGGCTTCCAAAGACAAAAAAAATCCAAAAGCTGCGTGTAAACATGAAAGGGCGAATGAAATAAAGCAAAAAACAGAAGCCTTTATTGAGGAAGAAAGAAGAGCCCTGCTCAGGCTCAAAGAACTGCTCATGCAGGGCCAGAAAGCAGCGTCAGAGACAATGTCTGTACAGGAAGAAATCAGCAGTCTTTTGCATGGCCGGGAATACCT
>DFDV01000083.1 GCA_002369025.1 Treponema sp. UBA3819
GCGGAATGTGCAAAAGAAAATCTGAACGCAGTTGTTGTGGCAACTGTTACCGATACAGACAAACTGGTAATGAAATGGCGCGGCAAAGTCATCGTAGACATTGACCGTGCATTCCTGGATGCTGCAGGTGCAAAGCATGAAGCAGTGGCAAGAATCGAAAGCCCCGCTCCCCAGAATGAAAGCCCGCTGGTCAGGCCTCTGGCAAGCGTTGCAGAAAAACTGGGTGCATGTGCCAGCGCAACAGGTGAAAGTGCCAGTGCAAAACCCACTGAAGAAGAAATCAGGGCTGCTTTTGTGGCAAACATCAGCGACCTGGCCTGCTGTTCGGAGCGCGGCCTGCAGGAACGCTTTGACGGTTCAATCGGTGCAAGTACAGTGCTCTTCCCCTTTGGCGGAAAGTATCAGGGCACACCGGAAGCCGCGATGGTGGCAAAAGTACCGGTTCTCTATCCGCGCGAAACAAACACAGTCAGCATGATGAGTTATGGCTACGATCCCCGCGTGGCAGAGTGGTCTCCCTGGCATGGAGCACAGACAGCAGTGCTTTCTTCCCTTGCAAAGATTACCTGTGTGGGCGGCAAGGCATCTACAAGCCGTTTCAGTTTCCAGGAATTCTTTGGCCGCACAAGCAGCGACAAGGCATGGGGCTATCCCGCAAGCGCATTGCTGGGTTCTGTGGACGCTCAGAATGCAATGGGTTGTGCTTCAATCGGCGGCAAGGACAGCATGAGCGGAACGTTTGAAAACCTGAATGTTCCCCACACCCTCGTTTCCTTTGCCGTTACCCATGATGTAGCAAAGAACGTCAATTCCGGTGCATTTAAGAAGGGTGGCGACTACCTCTATCTGGTGATGACCCCCTATACCGATATGCTGGCTCCTGATTTTGCTACTTTCAAGAAAAACAGCGATGCCCTCTACGAACTGAACAAGGCAGGCAAAATCAAAGCCATGTATCCTGTTGGAGCGGGTGGTATTGCAGAAGCCGTTTCCAAGATGGCATTCGGAAGCAATATCGGCTGTCAGCTTACGGCAATCCCGTCCAGTGCAACGGCTGTAGGATTCCACCGCAATGTAAACAATACCATTGCAGATCTCTTTACTCCTCTCTACGGTTCAATCATCGTGGAAACTGAAGATGCAGACTTTGACAACAATCCCGCATTTGTAAACACAAGTGTCGTAAAAATCGGAAACACACAGGCATCTCCTGTAATCTCCGTGGCAATGAATGGTCTGAATCCTCTTCCCTTTACAGATATTTCCCTTTCTGATCTGAAAAAAGCATGGGAAGGAAGACTGGCAACTGTATTCCCGCCAGTAAGTCATGCTAAAGAACAGGAGCCGCTTCCTGACTTTGCCAAGGCAGAACATCCCTCTCTGGAAGAAGCCCGCCATTCTTTTACTGTGGTGGACGCAAGCAAGACAAAGCCCCGCGTCATCATTCCTGTCTTTCCGGGAACAAACTGCGAATACGACATGGCCCGTGCCTTTACCTTAAACGGTGCAGAGGCAAAGATTTTCGTTTTCCGCAACAATACGCCCAAGGCTCTGGAAGAATCCCTGATTGGCTTGCAGAAAGAAATCAACGATGCGCAGATTCTTGCCTTTGCGGGCGGATTCAGTGCGGGTGATGAGCCGGATGGTTCCGGAAAATTCATTGCCAATGTTATCCGCGAACAGCGCATTGCAGACGCAGTGACGGCTTTGCTGGAAAATCGCAAGGGATTGATTCTGGGTATCTGTAACGGATTCCAGGCATTGATAAAGACTGGACTTGTTCCCTACGGAAAAATCATGGCTCCCTCTGCTGACATGCCTACGCTCAGCTACAATACAATTCACCGCCACATCAGCCGTGTAGTACGTACCAGAATGGTCAGCGCTACAAGTCCCTGGGCTCTGGATCCGTCTGTTCTTGACCCCAGACCCCACTACATTCCGGTAAGCCATGGTGAAGGCCGCATTCTCATCAGCAATGAACTGGCACATGAACTCTTTGAAAAAGGACAGGTCTTTACCCAGTACTGTGATGAAAAGGGTATTCCTGCAGTCAGCGAGCCGGACAATCCCAACGGTTCAGCATTTGCAATTGAAGGTCTTACCAGCCCCGACGGTCATGTTCTGGGCAAGATGGGACACAATGAACGCACCATCGGAAACGGAAAGGGCGGTTCAAGCGTAGACTTGATTAAGAATATCGCCTTTGATCCTCTTACCAACCCCGACGGTAACAGCTGCCAGAATATTTTTGCGGCTGGCGTAAGGTATTTTAACTAGGACGGAGAGAGATTTTAATATGAAGAAAACTGGATTTTTTATTACAGTACTTTTGGCTGCATGGATGATGATTGCCTGCGAAAACAAGGTGATCGATTCTACAAAATGGCTGGATAATTTTGAAGACGCAAAGACGGCTGCTCAGAAAGAGGACAAGCAGATTCTTCTCTTTTTTAGTGCCGATGACAGCGACAATCTGAGTCTGGTACTCAAGGAAAATCTGCTCTTTAAGGATGAGTTTGTCGCTGCTGAAACGTCAAAGTATGTTCTTGTTAATCTGGACTTTTCCGAAAGCAAGTATCAGGCTGCTGAAGTGGGAGAAGATGCTACAGCAGAAGAAAAGAAGGCTGCAGAAAAAGCCCGCAAGCAGATAGAAAAGAACATGGATGTGGCTACCCAATTTTATGTGGAGATGAGTCCTTCTTTCTTCCTTGCTACAAAGGAAGGATATTGCATTACACAGCTGGTATTTGACGAAAGCCTTTCTTCCGTTGCGGGTTTTGAGGAAGAGATTGAATCTCATAAAGAACAAATCGATAGCTTTATGCAGGCGCTGGAAAAAACAAAGACCGGTACAAATCTGGAAAAAGTACAGGCGATTGAAGACCTCTTTACGAATATCGATCCCCGCTTTTACAATTTGTTTTCTCCCCTGGCAAGAGAGCTTCTTAAACTTGACCCCAAAAACGAAAGCGGTCTGGCAGGTAAATATGTCATATTGCTGGCACATGCAGATGCACAGAATGCCGCTATAAACAATGATCCTGAAAAAATGGTTCAGGTTTATGAAAAAGCTGCAGAAAACAAAATCCTCTCTGATGAGGACAGACAGACCCTCTATTACTATGCAGGTTATAGTCTGGGAGCTTTTGGCTCAACAGATTATGCAAAAGTTCGTGAATATGTTCAGAAAGCCTATGACTTCGCCCCTCAGAGTGATGTTGCCCCCAGCATTCAGAATATGCTGCGCATCATAGACGAGCGCATTGCTGAAACGGCACAGATGAACGACGATGTAAAAATTGAAGGCATTGAGGATTCAGCAAACGCCGCGGATACTGCGCTTCCTGCTGACACCCCTGCAGAAAAAGCACCTGCAGAAAAAGTGCCTGAATCGGAGCGTTAATGGGACCTGAACCTGCCTCTGAATCTTTTGTACTTGTCTTAATTGCGGCGGCAGTTTGTGTTGTGCTTTCCTGCATTTTTTCTGCATCGGAAAGCGCATTCCTTTCTCTGAACAAACTGCGCGTCCATTTTCTGAGGGAAAAAGGCGACAAACGGGCAATGCGGGCTGGCAAACTGCTTGACCGCAAGGAAGAACTGCTGAACATGCTCCTGGTAGCAAATGAAGTGGTCAATGTTGCCCTGTCTGTCCTGCTTACATCCCTTGCACTTTCTCTCTTTGGACCTGCCGGCCTGAGTATTTCTACTACGGTTGCAACGCTTTTGCTTCTGGTCTTTGGAGAAATCACACCGAAAATCGTTACTACTCGTCATCCGGAACCCTTTGCCTTTGCGGTGAGCGGTTTTATTACGGTTCTCTTCTATCTTCTTACTCCCTTTGTTGCATTTTTTACGGCAATTTCCCGGGGAATTCTGAGAATTTTTGGCATCAATACCCGGTCAAAGAAAGTCTCCTTTACTGAAGATGAAATCAAAACTTTTATTGATGTAGGCGGAGAAGAAGGCGTTCTGGAACAGGGCGAAAAAAACATGATGAGCCGGGTTTTTAAATTTACTGATTTGGAAGCGACCGACATTATGGTGCCCAGAAAGAGGGTTATTGCCATCAGTCCGGACATGAGCTACCGGGATGTAGTACAGTTGAGTGAAAGAACCCGCCTTTCCCGTTTTCCTGTCATAAAAGATGATATTGATGACGTTGTGGGCGTCCTCTATGTAAAGGATATGCTTTTCTACGAAGGCGACAGGGCAGACTTTACCGTGGAAAAAGTAATGCGTAAACCGCTTTTTATTGTTGGAACTACAAAAATGTCCGCCATTCAGGATATGATGCATAAGGATAATCAGAGTATTGCCATTGTCATAGACGAGTACAGCGGTACGGATGGCATTCTGACTACAGAAGACATAGCCCGCCAGATTTTTGGCAATGTGGCAGATGACTATCAGCAGAGCGGATATGCCACGGACATACGCATTGAAAATACCGACGACTTTTTTATTTCAGGTTCGGCCCGCCTGCGCGACTTTGAAGAAGCCCTGCATATCCGCCTGGATTCTGGTGACAGCGAAACAGTTGCGGGCTTTGTCTGCGAAAAAATGGGACGCATTCCCACAGTGGGAGAAGTGCTCAAGTCAAACGGCTACCGTTTTATCGTCATAAAGATGGACGGCCTGAGGGTGGCTGGTCTGCACTGTATCCGTGATAACGGGGGTGCAAAATGATGCAGATTTTTACCGGTCTGATTCTTCCCCTGATTATCACCGCCATTTTAGTGCTTTTTGTTGCATTTTTTGCTTCATCAGAAACGGCATATCTTTCTGTCTCAAAAATCATGCTGCGTCAGATGCTCAAAAAAGAGTCTCCGGATGAAAAGAGCACGCCTGCAAAGCGCATTGCTTACCTCAAAAGCGACATGAATCGTCTGCTTTCTCTGGTGCTGATTGGCATTAATTTTGTTACATCGCTGGCATCTGGTCTGGGTGCAACGGTGGCAATCAAACTGCTTGGTCCGCGGGGAGCCAGTTATGCAACGCTGATTATGGCATTTGTACTGATTATCTTTGGCGAGATTGTTCCCAAGACAGTGGCGGCAGTAAATCCCGCGGGAGTTGCCAGCATAAATTCCCGCCCCCTCATCATCCTGCAGAAAGTCTTTATGCCAATTGTCTGGATTTTTACCAAACTGACTGAAGGCATTACCCTGGTGATAAATCATTTCCTTCATTATGAAAAAGAAGTGATTACCGAAGAAGAGCTGAAATCGCTGATTAGCGTGGGTGAAACAGAAGGAACGCTGGAACATTCAGAAAAACGCATGCTCTACCGCATCTTTGAATTTACTGACCTGCATATTCACGACATTATGCGTCACCGGAGCCGGGTACAGTTTGTTCCTATTGATGCGCCCTACAGCGAAGTGGTAAAGATTTTTGCCGCTACGGGCTATTCGCGCCTTCCTGTTTGCGACGGCGATTTTTCCAATGTGGTGGGCATGCTCTATTACAAGAATGTGCTTTTGACTACGAGAAACCGTGAAAGCAAAACCTTTGTAAAACGCAGCATGAGACCCGCTCTCTTTGTGCCTGAAACGCTGACTGCACTGGAACTGCTGCAGAAATTTAAGGCTGAGCAGATAAATTTTGCCGTCGCTGTGGATGAAATGGGAAGCAATGCAGGAATTGTAACGATGGATGATATTCTGCGCGCGGTCTTTGGCGGAACAGTTGTGGAACATCCTACAAAAGAGCTGCTTCCCGAAAAACGCATTCAGGCAATTTCTCAGTCAGAATTCATCATTCCGGGTGATTTGCGGCTGACCGATGTAAACGAACTGCTGAACATGGATCTGGACAGTGAAAATTACGATACCCTTGGCGGCTGGCTTCTGGAACAGTTTGATGCCCTGCCGGAAACAGGTGAGGTAATCAAAGTGGACGGAACTGTCTACAAGGTTGAAAATCAGAGCCAGCGGCGCATTCAGCTGGTGCGGATAAAACTGCCTGCTTCTACGCTTTTTTCGCGAACTCGACAATAAAACGGGCACTTTCTTCCAGACCCAGACTTGAACTGTTTATCAGCAGGTCGTAGTTTTTACGGTCACCCCAGATATTTTCTGTAAAGGTGTTGTAGTGATTTGCCCGCCGTTTGTTTGCCTGCAGGATGAATTTTTTTGCGTCTTTTTCGGGAATGTTGTACTGCTCAATGGCCCGGCGAACCTTGTCGTTCAGGTCTGCGTAGACAAAAACATTGAGCAGTTCTTTCTGGTCAATTTCATCTGATGTGGAAAGAATGTAGTCGGCACAGCGGCCTACGATGACACAGGACGATTTTTTGGCGATGGCAAGAATTGATTTTCGCTGGGCGTTAAAGACCTGGTCTGCAAGGGGCAAGACGGGAGTGTGTGTTGCCAGGGTGTGTCCGCTTGTTCCTGTGGAGACTCCTGCATAACTTGTGCCTACCAGCAGATTGTAGAGCCAGGCAGATGACAGATTCTGCTCATTTTTTTCAATAAAGTCAGGGGAAAGACCACTTTCCTGCGCGGCCAGGTCAATCAGTTCCTTGTCGTAAAAGTTATAGCCCAGTTCTTTGGCTACCAGATGGCCGATAACCTGTCCGCCTGAGCCATATTCACGGCTGATTGTGATAATCCTTTTCATATACTGCCCCCTGAGTTTGACCGCCTTCGGTGTAGTGATTCAATATATGTTCATTATAACACGCTTTTTTAAAAATCGGTAATTAAAAAATATGGACTTTTGCAGAAAGCCTGACGATGACTTCAGCAAGACTAAGGCCGCCTTCCAGGCTGGTATTTCGGTAGATTTTTCCTGTTTCGGGGTCTTCGTCATATATTTCGGTGCGCTCAATGCCACTTACCAGCCCCTGAACAGAAAGTCCCAGCTCAAGAAAATGCTTCAGCCGCCAGCGGGCAAAAACTTCTGCCTTGTAGCGGGTAAAATTGGAATGTGACTTGAAGACATAATAATTGCCTGTGGTGCGGGCTTTGTTTGTGTAATGGCGGTCTTCTGCAAAAGAATAGGAATAGGGCGAAACAAATACTCCCAGTCCTGCCCGCAGGCGGTTCAGTGGCATAAAAGTAAACTGCAGGCCGGCAAAAATCTGCAGGGTCTGAAACTGATAGTCCAGGCCGGGAAGAATCCATCTGACTCCGTTATAGGTGCCCGGATAGTGTTTTGCACTGGGGTCATCCCAGGCTACCGTGTCTCCATACCAGCCTTCGCCGTTGCGGGCTTCAAAAGAACGGTAAGCGTATTCTGCCTGAGCGAGGGGAGAAATGGTAAGCCAGTCGAGGGGAGAAAAGTCGCAGGCCAGGGACAGCCCGGTGCGGATGTTCATGGTGGATGTGTTTTCGTGAATGGAATAGTTGGTCTTTATGTCAGGCTTGTCGTCAAGTCTCCAGTCAGAATCCATCATGCTGCCGGAGCGGAGGGGTAATGCCGCATCCACATAGGCACTTGCGCGGAATGCCCTGCAGCTGCCGGAAATTTCCAGACCGTATGTCCACAGGGGTTTTTCTTCCCATTCCAGAAAGGAATTCTTTTTCCAGCTGCCGTCAGATTTTTTCATGTAAAGGTATTCGCCCAGGGAACCATAAGTCATTCCGATTCGCGGTTCTACTTCAAGATGCCAGTCTGATGTGCCTGTAAAAATCTGCGCATAAAGGGGGAAAAGAAAAATCAGCAGAAAGAAAAGAAAAAATTTTCTCATCAGCGTCTGCCCCCAAGATGCCATACCAAGGAAAGCCGCATGTTCAGTTCATACAGATCCATACCGCTTTTTGAGTTAGACTGTTCTATATATTTACCCTGACTGTTTTTAGTTGCTGTAATTCCCTTGTGCAGCCAGCATGCCCTTGCGGAAAAGGTCAGTCCAAGGTCAAAGTAGCGGTTGAGTGCGCAGTAGACAGCAAGTGAAGATTTTAGACTGCCAAACCAGACTGCATGTATGATGTCCAGATATTGTGTACTGGAAGATTTGTCAATTTTTTTGTAATGGGTATCTTTTGCCTCTTCATAGAGAAAGGGGGAAATTGCCAGAGAAAAATTGATTGAAAAATTGTGGGGAAGTTCAAAACGGGCACTGCCACCGGCAAAGGTTGCAAGGACCATGTGGGAATAGTCTATGCCGCAGAGTGTTCCGGCAGCATAATAAATTGCCAAAGGGTCATCCCAGGAAACCATGGGAGTCCTTTTGTTTCCGTACCAGCCATAGGCATTGTTGGCGGAAAATTCCCGGTACTGATACTCAAATTCGGCGAAGGGTGCAAGAGACAGCCAGGACAGAATGTGAAAGGTATAGCCGGCGCGGGCACTTACATCAGTGTATGATGTGAGGGTATTTTCGCTTATGGAGCGGGTAGTCTTCATGTTGTAATCGTTGTTGTTCATCCAGTCTGAATCTTCCATGCTTCCGCAAGGCTGGGAAGACATACCCTTTGTAAATGCAATTTGCAGGAAAATATCTTTGTAGCCGCCGCAAAGGTCTGCTCCGAATGTAAGTACAGGTTTTTCATCCCACTGGAGTTCACTCAGCTTGCGGTCATCTGTTGAAGAGATTTTGTTAAAAACATATTCCCCGATTTGCCCATAGGTATAGCCGATATGGGGTTCGATGGAAAAATGCCAGTCTCCGAGTCTGTTAAAAATTCCCTGTGCAAAAAGTGGTGATGAGGTGATAAAGACAAGTGTAGCTACAAGGAATTTGTTGCGCATTATTTTTGTTCTTCCAGGGGATCTACGCCAAAAATTGACTTGAGCTGCTTTTTGGTTGCATCCATGTCCTTGGAGTAGGGGGCGGTGAATGTAATGCGCTCGCCAGTCTTTGGATGAGACACTGTCAGGCGGTAGGCGTGAAGGGCAAGGCGGCTGAGCAGTGGGCGTTCTGTGTTGGGGTCGCCGTTCCATTTACGTTTGATTTCGCTTAAAAGTACAGGCTTCTGGTTTCCGCTGTAGAGGGGGTCGCAGACAATGCCAAGCCCCAGTTCCTTCAGGTGAGCGCGAATCTGATGGGTTCTTCCTGTGCGGGGGCGGGCTTCAATCCAGCTGTAGGGACCGCAGACGCCGAGCAGGGTAAAATCGGTGACTGCGTCTTTGCCATTGCGGGTGCCGGGTACAGTGCGGTGCCTCTGGTCACCATCGGGAAGCAGTTTGAGGTCCAGATGCTTTTCTTCCCAGAGGGGACGGCCGTTTACCAGACAGTGATAGATTTTTTCCACCTCACGATTTTCAAACTGCATGGAAAGGGAACGGTGAGCATCTGCATTTTTTGCGTAGATGACACAGCCGCTTGTGTCCTTGTCGATGCGGTGTACGGCATAGAGTTTTCCAAATTCTTCCTGTGCTATTAAATCCAGACGAGGAGCCGCTTCATCATAGCGGTCCTGGGCAATCAGGAGTCCGGAGCGTTTGTTCAGTACGACAATGTCTTCGTCATCATAAATAACTGTGTAATCGGGGGTGATTTTCATGTCTGGTATTATACTGTATATAGTTGCAAAGTTCCACTGTCTGCTCTGTCTGCTGACTGTATACATCAGGGAGGGGGGGAGGAAAAAAGGGGAGGTTTTAGCGGTCTTCGCCCATGGATTTTTTGTCGGCGTACATCATCTCTTCTGCAATCTGGACGATGTTTTCATAGGAATTGCCGTCCTGGGGATAGCGGGCGTAGCCGATTGCGGCAGAAATCTGTACGGTTGAGTTACCCAGCACAGTTGTCCGGCTTATGGAAGTCTTAATGCGCTGTACCAGATTTGAAAGTCCGTTAATCGTGATTTGATTTGGCACGATGACGGCATATTCATCACCGCCGATGCGGAATACTTCGTCGCCTTCGCGGATACAGTTCTTCAGTTTTTTAGAAACAATAATCAGCAGTTCGTCTCCGCTGCGGTGTCCGTAATTGTCATTTATCGGCTTGAATTTGTTCAGGTCAATGTAGAGGATGGCAAAGGCCTTTTCCTGGGAATGCAGCTGATTGAGGGTCTCATAGAATTTGCGGTTGTTCTGCAGCTTGGTCAGAGCATCAACATAGGAGAGTTTTTTGAAAGTAGACTCCCGGCGGATAAGATTCCAGACGGAAGCGGCGCTGAAGGAAATCAGCAGGGTAAAGATAAGTCCGATGATAATCTCAAAAATGATGATTGAATAATTTACCCATCCTTTTTTAGGAGCGATGAACAAAATCCAGGCCGTGTTGTGAACGCTGAAAGTAATGGAAACCGGATTTTTAAGAGTGTTATAGGTGGAACAGTGAATCATATCCAGCTTTCCCTTGTGGGGATTGATACTCTTCAGCTGATAGTGATAGTCGTCGTCCTTGAGGTCGGGAAGATGGGCTTCCTTAAAAATTTCTTCCGCACGAAGGGTAATGGTCGAAAAACCCCAGAAAGTCTGAGAATTATCTTTTGCCTTGAGAAAAATAGGCGTCCTGATTGTGAGTCCGCTTCCACCCCGCCTCTGTGGAAAAGGTCCCGTGATTGTTGAAAGGCTGGTCAGACGGGAATACTGTGCATCGTCTCGATGAATGGGATCTACAAAAAGATTTGTACTGTCTATGTCGCTGATTTTGGGATATGAATAGGTGATAATGCCGTCAGGTGCGAGCTGAATGCTGTCTATACAGTTATTTGCAGAGTAGAGGGATTCTGCAATTTCATCAAAAGCAGGCGCAGATCCCTTGTTCTTCAGGACATAGGAACGCCAGAACTGGGTATAGTCAAAAAATTCATTCATCGTGGTGGTAAGGTTTACCACGACCTGCTGGGCAAGGTTTTTTGCATGAGTCTGCTGTTCCTCACGGTTTGCGACCCAAAGCTGGCTGATTACAAAAGCAACGATTATGCTCATGGCAATAAAAGCCACGACAGGTACGAGAGAAGAGTTATTTTGTTTTGATTCGTCTCTTTGCTGCATATTTCCAGCGCTCTTAGTTCAATTATACACAACAAGTTTTGATTTAGCAAATTATTTTAAAAAG
>DFDV01000085.1:0-3422 GCA_002369025.1 Treponema sp. UBA3819
ATGAACATTTCAACATCAATGAACGGTACAATAAACCGCATCGGCAGCCAGATAGACCAGTTCAAAGTATAACAAAAACGGCCGTTCCAAAGACGGCCTTTTTTTGACACAGATAGACCATAGACGCGTTTTTGACACAGATGCACACAGATAAGACGCAGATGTTTTTATTTAAATATCTGTGCCTCATCCGTGTTAATCACCGTTCATCTGTGGTTCCCCGCGCCGCCCCGAGACATGTATTAAGCCAGTCCCCCTTGTTCCTGAAAAGCCAACAAATTGCCTTCATCCACGAAGCAGGGTTCTTAGGGGCAGTAGCCCCTACGCCGTGCCGGGAAGAGGTGAGGTCTTAGGAGAGGAGAGACCCTCGCTTCGGAGTAGGGGGTCTTTCCTCTCCTAAATAAAGGGGGTACACAGGGGCACTCCCCTGTGATTGCGATTATTATCTGTGTACTTTCCGGCAAATCTGGAGTATACTGAAAGAATGAAAGTGATTTTCCGCACAGCACTATCTTCTCTCCTCTTGCTGCTCATTGCCTGCGGAAGCACACATCAAGTCGTCATCCCGGAAGAAAGCCCGCCTGCAGAGCCTGAAGAAAAGGAAAGCGGCATCAGTCTTCTCTTTGCCGGAGACATCATGGCCCACAGCGTAAACTATAACTTCGGTCACTTTGATGCCATCTGGTCTGACATATCCCCCGTTATTTCAAAAGCAGATCTCGCCTTTGCAAATGTAGAAGCTCCCGTGTCGGACAATCTTCCCTGGAGCACCTACCCCCAGTTCAACATGCATGGTTCCTATATCGATGCGGCAATAGATGCAGGCTTTGATGTTTTTTCCCTTGCAAACAACCACAGCAATGACCAGAGTCTTGCGGGAATGAAAGGAACGCTCAAGTATTTTAAGGGCAAAAAACATGTTTGGGCATGCGGTCTGAAAGAAAAAGCCAATGCACCCCTCACCTTTCAACTTATTGAAAAAAACGGATGGCGTATTCTTTTTGTCGCCTTTACGGAAATCTTAAATTCCCAGGACAGTGCAGCCTATGTTGATTACATTCCACCCAAAGGAAAACAACATGCCGCACTTCTTCAGGATCTCAGAAAACTTCGCGAAGAACACCCCTGCGATGTTTTTGTGGTGAGCATCCATGCAAACGAACCTGAATACATCAGAAAAGTGCATGATTATCAAAAAGAATTCTACCATGCCCTTCTTCAGGAAGCACATGCAGATATCGTCTGGTCAAATCATGCTCACATTGTAAAGGAATGGGAACTTGTGCCTGCAACTGAAACAAAACGCGGTGGTCTCATCATGTACGCAAACGGGAACACCATCAGCGGACAGCGCACAAATCCTCAGTTTAAGGCTCCTGAAACTGAGCGGGATTACACAGGTGACGGACTGCTGATGAATGTAAGGCTGAGCAGGCAGACTGGTGGAGACGGAAAAACGATTCTCACCATTACAGACCTTGAACCCCATTTCATCACTACATACATCACGCCCGCCTGGCAGTTTGTCGTCCGCCTGCTGGATGATGATCTTTCCCGCTCACTCCGCAGGGCAGGACTTTCAGTCTGGGCAGGCTACCTTGAAGAACGAAAACAAATTATGGAAAAACTAAAGGAAAAATCAACATGGCAATAGACTATGAAAAACTTCCGGTGTACGAACAGAAACAGCGTATTCTGGACACACTGGCAACACATCAGGTGATAGTAGTACAGTCACCAACAGGAAGCGGCAAAACAACGCAGATTCCAGTTATTCTTCATGAAGCTGGATATTCCCAGACTGGCGTAATTGCCGTCACCCAGCCCCGGCGCATTGCCGCTTTAAGCGTAAGCGAATTCATCGCCCGGCAGTTAAAGACAAATTATCCTGGACTTGTTGGCTATAAAATGCGTTTTGAAGACAAGACCGATGCCAGCACAAAAATCAAGATTATGACGGACGGCATTCTTCTGCAGGAAATGAAACTTGACCCCTGGCTTACAAAATATTCCGTTGTAATGGTAGATGAAGCCCACGAACGCAGTCTGAACATCGATTTTGTACTGGGCCTCTTAAAGCGCATTCTGGCAGAAAGAAAAGATTTTAAGGTCATTGTCTCCAGTGCAACCATGAATGCAGAAGCCTTCAGCGCATATTTTGACGGTTGTCCCATCGTAACGATTGATACGGTCACATTTCCCGTCACAATGATTTACGATCCCCCTGCCACAAAAATCACGACAAGCACTGAAAGCGGCTGCGAAGCCATACTGCGAAAAATTGAAACGACTATCGGCCGGGTACTGGACAACAGGGACGAAGGCGACATTCTGGTCTTTTTACCGGGAGAAAAAATTATCCGGGATTGTGTCCGCAGACTTACCTTTGCCCCATATCACAGCAAGATTCACATAATTCCCCTTTACGGCAGGCTTCCCAAGGAAGAACAGGAAAGGGTTTTTGACGATGCTCCCTTTGGAAAGAAAAAGGTCATTGTCTCCACAAATATTGCAGAAACATCCGTTACGATAAACGGAGTAACAACAGTCATCGACTCAGGCCTTGCAAAATTGAATTTTTACAATCCCCGCACCTACACTTCCAGCCTCGTAGAGACACAGGTCAGCAAGGCAAGCTGTAACCAGAGGCGGGGCCGAGCCGGACGAACCTGTCCGGGCACCTGTTACCGTCTCTACAGCCGGGATGACTTTGAAAGCAGGCAGCTTTACACAACGGAAGAAATCTACCGCACAGATTTGAGTGAAGTCGTTCTCCGCATGGCAGAACTGGACATTACCGATTTTGAGTCTTTTGATTTTATCTCTCCGCCGGGAAAAGAAGGTATTCTTGGCGCCATCGATACCCTGAACCTTTTGGGTGCCTTAAACGAAGACCGCACGCTCAGTCACATAGGAAAAATGATGACTGAATTCCCCCTGGAACCCCGCGTAAGCCGTATTCTGGTAGAAAGCATCATGCGCTATCCGGAAGTTCTGGACGAAGCCCTGATTGCCGCCGCATTTTTAAGCACAACTTCTCCCTTTGTTCTTCCGCCGGGAGAGGAAATGGATGCAAGAAAGGCTCACCACGCATTCAGGGACATTCAGGGAGATTTTGTCTCCTATGTCAGACTCTTCCGCACCTACACAAGCATGAAAAATCAGGAACGTTTTTGCAAAAACAACTACCTGGACGAAAAAGTCATGTACGAAATTGCCAATATCAAGCAGCAGCTGGAAGAAGAAGTGGCCGCTCTGGGCATTCCCATTACAGGCGGCGGTTCAATGGATGACTATCTCTGCTGTATTGCGGCCGGCATGATTCAGTTTGTCTGCGTGCGGGAAGGCAGGGAAAATTACCGAAGTCTTACCGCAGACCATATTTCCATTCACCCCGGTTCAAGCATGTTCCGCAACGACCC
>DFDV01000085.1:3557-13850 GCA_002369025.1 Treponema sp. UBA3819
CTTTTAGCCCGCATTTCCCCGGATCTGGAAGAAAGACTGAACATAGCCAGAGGAAAAAGAGGCCGCTCCCTTACCGGAAATCTTGAATACACCGGCGGTGAATTCAGAAATCAAAAAGGAAAAGTCGGCCGGGATGACGGACGCTTTGGCGGTAAAATTCATAAAGTCAAGGATGAAAACATCGTCAGCATCGGCGGAAGTCAGTTTGAACTGCAAAAGGTCAAGGGAAAGAAAATTCTCGTTCTGTCCTTTGACACCTTCAGACCGGCCCTGCTCGCCGAACGGGACGAAAACCGTCTTGCCCAGATTGGCGGCTTAAAGGGAAAAATTCTGCTTAAAGGCGGCGAACTTTTAACCGGCGAAAAAGTAGAACTTATATGCAAGCTGACCAGAACCTTAAATCTGCTTCCCATTGGTGAAAAAGAATGGCCCCGAGGCATGAACGTTCAGTTGGGAAAAGATGACGGCACCCAGCGCCTTATCGCCAATCTTGACTACGTACTCCGTGTTACCATGGCAAAAGCAAAGAGCCGGGAATACGGTTTTATCTGCCTCTACACCGACGGCAAGGGAACCTACTGGTTCAAGGTAAGCCGGGGCTTCCCCACAGCCCTGAACGAAAGTCTTTCCAGCCTGGAAACACTGATTGACGAAGCAACGGTAGCCCTGAGCCCCGCCCAAAAGGAAAAAGTAAACATTGTCTACCGCGTGCTGAACAGTCTTTACGACTAGGCCAGCGGCAACACGGAAGTGTGTATATGGGTGATTGCGGCGGCAAGGGCGTCGGCCGCGTGATCCGGCTTAGGCTCGGTTTCCAGATTCAGAAGAATCTTTACATAGCGCTCTACCAGTTCCTTGTCGGCCCTGCCGCTTCCCGTCACAGATGTCTTAATCTGGTTGGGCGTATACATGGAAAGAGGTATGGCAAACTGGCTCAGGCACATCGTTACCACCCCCTTTGCCTCGGCAACATTGAGGGCACTGCTGACATTTCTGGCAAAATAGAGGGTTTCCATCCCTGCTTCATCCGGCTTAAACTCCTCCAGAACAGCCACCAGACGGTTATAAATGGCAAGCAGTCGCGTTCCATGATCATCATCAGGAGAAGTTTCAATAATGCCGTAACTCACCAGGCGCTTTGTCTGACCAATTGCGTCAATCACGCCAAAGCCAGTGTGTGCAAGTCCGGGGTCAATGCCAATTATACGCTTTTTTTTCATCTTAATTCGCTGCCATAAACAAAAAATCCCTGAGCCGAAACCCAGGGATTTGCATTATCGTAGAAAAACTTATGCTTCCGGATCGAAGTCGTCAGGATATTCTACAGTTGAGTAGACGTTCTGAACGTCTTCATCTTCTTCCAGACGGTCAAGGAGCTTCTGTACTTTTGCAGCAGTTTCCTTGTCTACAGCATTGTATGCCATCGGAACCATGTTCACGCCAGCTGAAAGAGATTCGTAACCCTTACCCTGCAGTGCTTCAAGAACACCGTCAAAGCTTCCGGGCTGTGTTGTAACAGTAACAACACCGTCTTCATTTACGATGTCGTCTGCACCAGCTTCCAGAGCAACTTCCATCAGTTCATCTTCGCTTACTTTTTCTGCATCGTACTCGATAACGCCCTTGCGCTCGAACATACGGCTTACAGAACCTGAAGTACCCAGGTTTCCGCCAGTCTTATTGAAGATGTTGCGGACGTTTGCAGCGGCACGGTTCTTGTTGTCAGTCAAGACTTCAACGAGAACAGCTACGCCACCTGCTGCGTATCCTTCGTATACCAGTTCTTCATAGTTTGCTGCACCAGTTTCACCAGTACCCTTTTTGATTGCGCGTTCGATGTTATCCTTGGGCATGGAAGCAGCACGAGCCTTCAAAATAGCTGTGCGCAAGCGCGGGTTAGCATTCGGGTCACCACCGCCCATCTTTGCAGCGATAGAAATTTCCTTGATAAACTTTGTAAACAACTGACCACGCTTGGCATCTGCAATACCCTTAGCGTGCTTAATGGTAGACCATTTACTGTGTCCTGACATTATATGCTCCTATAAACTAAATTTAATTCAAAAAGTAGTTTCATATTTTAACAGAAATCAAAATGCAGTGTCAACTAGAACAGTTTCTTTAATCCGCCGCCCAGGGCATTTTTTACCGCATCACCCGCCGCATTCTTTCCTGCATTGGCAAGGGCTCCGGCAAGTTCTTTCTTCTTGGCCTCCAGCTGATCATTCATACTGTTCACCTTATTTGTTGAGTTATTGAGTGATGTATTTATACCCGCAAACTCAGTGATTTTTGACATGGCTCCGCCTGACATCTCGTCAATCTTTGCCTGCTGTTCTTTAACCTTTGCCATAGCCTTTGCACTCGCCTCTCCCATCATTGTAGAAGCCATGGACTGCATTGCCTGCATCAGTTTTTTATCCAGATCGCTGCTGATGTTCAGGTCAAGTCCCTTAACAGGACTAAATCCGACTTTTGCACCAACCGTCAAATCCTTTATGGAAGCAATCGCTCCCTGATAGAGTTTGTCTGCAGTTTCATTTGGAAGGGGTGCGGAAGTAAGTTTTACCGGTTTCATTCCCAGTTTACCGTCAATGCCAAAACTGTAGTCAGCATCAGCCGTAAGGGTACCGGTAATCGTTGTAATGCCTTCAAGCGAGGGAACTCCATCCGCAGAAACAGCCTTTGACATATCCATGGTAAAGGGATAATTATTTCCGCTGTAGTTACCGGTAATCAAAGGTGCACTTGATGAAGTACGGGCGTCAATGGTCAGACCAGCTCTGTGTACCTGTTTTTCTGTAGTATAGGAACCTTTTGCCACCATGGGAGCCCCACGCTTGTCCATGTCGCTGGAAATATCAGTTGCAGTGGCTTCCAGTCCCAGACCAGATGCGGCAAGGCGTTCAATCAGGAACTTGGGAACATTGTCTTTTTTCCAGTATACATCACGCCCCGCAAGACGGCCTGTAGAAGTCTTATTCTTTGCTTTTTTAGCCTTTTTGTCAGTATTTTCCTTAGAAGCACTGTCGGCTGCATTTGCATTTTTCATGCCGCCCGCATAGTCAACAGCCTTTTTCAGATAGGGATAGTATTTTCCCAGTGTCTCATAGGCAACGCTGTCCAGACAGCCGGAAAGAATTCCCTTTGCCGTGTCAGCATTAAATGATGTGTACATGCCGACTTTTTCGCTGATAAGGGCTTTATCTTCCGCAACAGTTTTGGAAAGCTCATCAGAAAGCCTTTTTACCTTGTCTGAATCCCCCTTGATTGAGTTGCTGACATTTTCCACATTTGACTTAACCTTTTTACCGTCTTCAATTGCGCTGGTAATTTTGGAAATCGCATCCTGAATCTGTGCCGGAGTCTTTAAGTTATTTACATTGATTGAGGCAAGAGTCTGGGCAGATGACTGGAAAGACTTTACCTGTGCTTCAATTTCTGCGGGCTTTGCCTTCCAGGTGTCCACAATAGCCTTAACTTCGGCTTCTACTTCCTTTGCTTTTTCTGCGGTCTTAAAGTTTTCCTTGATGTCATCCGCAACATTCTTGGGATTATAAGCCGCAAAAGCCGCTGTCAGGTTGTCTTTTGCCGTATCAAGTGCAGTTCCACTCTTATCCCTGAGGGCAGAATAGAAACCGCTTTCGTCCTTTACTTCTTCTACCTTCTGTTTTACAGCCTTTGCCGGCAGGGCACCGCTTGTTTTTCTTTCAGTTCCCAGGGCGACGCCTGTAATTTCAATGTTTTCTGCATCAAAACGGCCCCGCAAAAGCTGAGCAAGGTTGAAATTCAGGTCAAGTTTTTCAAACTCAAAGATATTCTTCATGGGTTCATCTTTATTGGCCTGGGCAAGATGATTGACCTTAAGCTGAGCCCCAAAGATTTCCACGCGGACAGAATCGATGTCACACTTAGCGGCAAATACATTCTGCATGGCGTTCTTAATGGCATATTTGACAAGCTGATTCTTAAAGAAGGTCACGGAGATTCCTACAAGGGCAATAACTGCGGCTACAGCAACAAAAGAACCAACTTTTACGCGTCCCTTGTTCTTTTTTATTGACTTTGCAATGATCTTCAGGCGTTTGACTTCTTTTTTGGTCAGTTCCATGTCCATAGGAATGGCCAGTTTTTCGCTTCCCTTTACATTTTCTTTCTTAAAGAGAGACTTTACATAGGTGATATCGTCCTGAATATAGAGCTTTTTCAGAATCTTCTTTTCAAACTGCTTCTGTGTATATTTCTTTTTGAGAAGTCCGGGAAGTTTTTTTGCACTTACCTTTACGGCTTCTTTTTTTGCCAGAGTCTTTTCTTCTGTCTTTGGTTTTTTATCTGCCATTTTTACCTACCCCCTCGCCACATCTGTAATCTTTGCTATAAGAGGAAGATTTGAAATCGTCTTGAATACAGGAGCCTTCCGCAGAGCCGGAACCGCATACTTACGGATAAGGCGAACCAGAATATGACCCAGCAGGCAGACAGGAATGTACAGGGCAAGTCCCACAAGGAAAGAACCCGTCACCACGCTGTTGTTGAATTTTGTAAAAGCAACAAAGGGAATGTCCATCAAATCACCAAAAAATCCTGAAAGACTGGGAATTGTCAGGAAAGCATAGCCCAGACGGTCAAAAAGCGGATCCAGAGCGGGTGAAATCGCTGCCCCGAACAAAATCATCAGAAGATATGCCGCTTTATTGAAACGGATAAAGAAAATGAACACAAATACAAGATACCAAAGCAGATTGTTCTTCGGCATCAGGCCCAAAAGCAGACCGCACGCCATAGCATGGGCGATTTCTCCCGGATTGGAGTTAGCGCAAAGCGCCTTAAAAAGATTAACAATAGCTTTTAACATAATAGAATGAGTATATCACAAAAACATTAAAATAGTATATAATCAAACTTCAGGAAAGGAAAAAGAAAAATGATTGTTGTAGCAGAAATCGGAACTTCACACGGAGGCTCCCTGGAAAAAGCAAAGGCCCTGATTGATGCGGCCGCTGATTCTGGTGCCGATGCCGTAAAACTGCAGTGGGTCTATGCGGATGAAATCCTGCACCCGGACACAGGCTATGTAAATCTTCCCTCCGGCAGAATCCGCCTCTACGACCGCTTCAAGGAACTTGAAGTAGCTCCTGATTTTTTTGCAGAATGCGCATCCTACGCCCGCCAGAAAAAAATGCTTTTCATCTGCTCGCCATTTGGCCTGAAAAGCCTTTCCCAACTGCTGGAACTCAAGCCGGATGCCGTCAAAATCGCCTCACCGGAACTGAACCATTTTCCCCTGCTCCAGGCACTGGCAGAATACCGCAGCAGCCACAAAATTCCGGTAATACTTTCCAGCGGAGTTTCCAGACTGGCAGACATTGAGGCTGCTCTCTCCATACTCGGACGGGATGACCTTACCCTGCTTCACTGCATTACTTCTTACCCCGCACCCGAAAGCGAATACAACCTGCGGCTGATAAAAAGCCTTTCCCAGATTTTTGGCGTAAAGACAGGGGTAAGTGACCACAGTCTGGACCCCGTGCTTGTTCCCTCCCTCTCTGCTGCCATGGGCGGAGAAATGCTGGAAAAGCACATTACCCTGAGCAAGGAAACAAACGGGCTGGATGACCCTGTCGCCCTGAATCCGGAAGAATTTGCCCACATGTGCTACTGCATTCACCAGTGCGAAGCCATGATTCGTCGCTATAGTCTCAGCTGCGGGGGCGACAATATTACGGAAGAAATGGAAGAACAGTACGGAAAAGAAAAAGTGCAGGCTGTTCTTGGTGACGGCGTAAAAAGGCTTGCCAAAAGTGAAGAGGCAAACTATGGCCGTACAAACAGAAGCCTGCACTTTATGCATGCAATGAAAGAAGGCCAGATCATCGGCCCCCAGGACATTGGAGTACTGCGGACAGAAAAAGTCCTGTCTCCGGGACTGGGTCCGCAGTTTTTAGAAAACATCATCGGCGCCCGCCTGGCAAAAGATACTGCCAATGGTGCAGGCGTCCAGTGGGATGATGTAATCAGGCTTTAGTTACTGCTTACAGGTGTAGAATCAGAGCCCGTATCCCTGGAAGACTGAGAATTTTTAGCCTCCTCAATTGCCTTAGCATTCCAAATCTCCAGAACTTTTGACCAGTTAGGAGCATAGCCGGTTACCTTATCATAGTTTGTATAATACGTTGCCTCAGGCATACCGGACCACTGGGTCACAATAGTAAGTCCGTACAGCTCATAATCTTTCAGCATGCGTGTTCCGGTCTTAAATACATTCATTACTCTTGACTGCAATTCACCATTAGTTCCATCGTCCAGCAGAGGGGAAACAATAACAGGAATTCCTTTCCAGTAGTTAAAGCTTGCATCATTTGTCTTCTTTTCACTGGAGGGGAAAGAACCGTTGTCATGCAGGGTATCTGAGTACCAGCGGTAGCCGCCCCATGAAGCAACGATAACATCCTTAAGGGCAGCTTTTACATTTTCGAACGTACCCTGAACGTCTTTAGTCACCCATGACAAATCTTTGTCGGTCAGATTGTCAGCTTTATTGAAATCTTTTTCTTCAAGCTGTTTCAGCAAGTAACCGATATCAGTCAGATAGCCGTAAGAACCGTCATAATTCATAGTATAGCTGCCTTCATTCTTTATGACAGAAGCCCCCTGTGCCCGGGTTCTATACCAGCGAATATAATCATCGTAGAATTTAGTCTGTTTTGTTTTGTCACAGGCTAAAAGCTTTTCTGCAAAAGTGTTAAAGGCATTATACAATGCGGTCTGTTTCTGAACATTCAGATCATACATTGAACATGTCGTCATCGATCCAAAAGACGGAAATGCAGTGGTATCATCTGCTTTAGTCTTTGAATTTGGAGCACCGGTTACTGTCGTTTCTGCACGGGACATCGCATAGGACTGCACCATCCACTTTGCCATATCTGCAACAGTCATTTCCTTAGTCATATTCCTGTACAAAAGGAACTGATTGCGGGAGAGAGATGTTGGGTGAAGTGACCATGTAGGATGCCATTCCCCTGAGGTAATAGCCGATTTCCGCGGTACCCTGCAGACAGCAGTCCATCAGGATAATGTCAATTCTGTAACCTGAAGCCAGAATTGCATCCCTGATGTCTTTTGCTGTAAGGCTCTTGCCGCTTTTATTGGTATCGTCCGTACAGATTGAGCGTCCGATGGCAGACTGTCCGCCACTGGATGTTTCATATTCCGTACCGGCACCATGATTGTTTATGGCAAGAACAATTTTATCTGCCGTATAGCGGCCCTTTGCCCATTTCAGGTACTCAGTCAGCGTTTCAACAGCACCCATGTCAGGTTCTTTGTTAGCGGAGAAGTAACTTGATGTTGAAGTAACCTCTCTTGTACGCGGAGACATTCCCCACTTAGCCGTTTCAGTTCCCAGACTATTGGCCAGAAATTCAGTCTTAAATTTCTTAAAATTTTCATTGCCCTCGTTATCGTATAAAGCACCAAGTTCATAAATGGCAGCCTCAGGATGAGACGGATTATGGTAGCTCTTAATCTTTTCATCATTTGGATCAAAAGGACAACCGTCCCAGAGCGATACCATCTGAACACTGGGCTTTCCTTCTGCCGGCAGATTGTCTGAGTCTCTTCTCAGCTGAGAAAGGGCTGCCTGTCTGTTCCAGACATCAGTAAAGATATCGTCATTCAGATTGTTGTCGGCATCATCATAGAACAAAAAGAGCCAGTCACTCTTTGTCGGATTTGATGTATTGTCATCATCATTGTTAGAACATCCCGCCACAAAAGCAAATGCGAGAGCCAGAAGCGGCAGGAACAGATACCTGCCCATTTTTTTCACTTTCATATTGGATCACTCCTCCTCTGATAGTATATTCAGCACACTGAACTTTATATTCCATGGACTTGTGCGGCTTAATTCCCGCACCCGTACTGAAATCATTTTTCCAAGACAGGCTGAAAGTTTAGAAAAGGCGGCAGAATCACTTCCCTCTGCCACAAGATACCAGTCTGCCTGTGACTTTGAGCCTTCTGCAAAAGTCATGACATAATTCTCTCCCGCCTTTTCCAAAAACCCGGAGATTATGCGGGGAGCCTGTCTGTCTGCGATTGTAGCCTCAACAAGAGCCGCATCAGGCTGTGCCTGTCCGTCAGACTGCAGGTCTTTTTTTGCCGATGCACAGGCAATCACCACAGGACAGACCGAGAGAAAAACTGCTAAAAAAAATACAGCTGATTTTTTCACGAATGCATTACTCCCCGCTGCAAGAAATCTCTTGCGATGGCTAAGTATAATCACCTTTTAACCTGTCGTCAAGAAACAAGAGACCTTCTGAGACACTATCGGGGGACTTTATTTTGCGTCGGTAACGGGGACTTCGGTAACAGGTTTTTCCGTATGAGGAGGACGGGCAACAGGCGGCTCCCTGAACTGAATGCGTTCAAGCTGCTCATCTTCTTTTTTCGGCTTGGGATTGGGTTCCGGAAGCACAGGAATTTCTATTTCTTCTTCGACAGTCTTTTCTTTTTCACGCTGACGGCGGGCTGCTTCTTCCGCTTCCAGAATATCTTTTTCCGCTTCGTGAATAACCGTTTCTTCCACAACTTCCTTTGCACTCTTGGGCTTTTCTTCGGCGGGAATGTCATTTTCTACGGAAACGCGCTCGCTTTCATCGCTTTCTATATGAAGTTCTTCCGGCGGGAGTTCAGGAGCGGCGATTTCTTCCATGGCGATTTTTTCAGGTACTTCTTCCACTTCCGTTTTTTCTTCCTTGGCAGGCAGTTCTTCAAGGGCAATCTTTTCTATATTTTCAGGAACCTTCATGTCCTGATTTCCCACATTCATATCTTCCGGCCTGATCAGTTCAGGCTTTTCATTCGCCCGTCTCAGGATTTCTGCATCCAGAAGGGCAATCAGCTGCTCTATGGCAGGACGCTGTTCATTTTCGCTTTCCATTTCTATGAATTTCTGATAGTTTGCACGGGCGTCTTCCAGATGGTCCTGCTTAAGCTGGGCATTTGCACGGTTCAGATAGGCGGCAGAAAAATTCGGATCTTCTTTTATGGCAATTGCATAACAGGCATCTGCCCGGGCATAGTTTCCCAGAGCATAGGCAGAGTTTCCGCCGTTATAGGCAAGCACCTTGTGGTCGGTATCGGGACGAGTCAGCCCCCTTACGCAGATATTCAGAGACTTCTGATACTCTTCCACCTGATAGTAAGCAACACCCAGATAGACGAAGACTGCAGGATTTATGTTTTTATCATCGATTATTTTCTCAAAGAGAGGAATGGCTTCCAGAGGCCGGTTAAGCTGAAACAATTCTTCTCCGTCTGCAAAATCCTGGCTGAACACATAAGCAGGAGCCTCTTTTTCTTTCTTTGAGGCAGGTGCTTTCTGAGTTTTCTGACTTTTCTTTAAGGTAGCGGCAGGCTGTGCAGACAGCAAAAAGGAGCACAGGAGTAAAAAAGCCGCTGAAAAAATTCGCTTCATCATCTTTTAAAGTATCGGAAAAAGCAGAAGGTAACAAGATAGATTTTCTCTTTCCGCCTCAGTGGATTTGTTTCCGGGCTTATTCCGGGTTTGACACACCTTGTAAAAATGAGTATCTTTATGGAAGTATTTTCTTCTTTCTGGAGGAACAATGGTTTCGCTGATTATAATCGCGGTCATGGTTGTGGGTATCGGCTTTCTCGCTGTTTTTCTTGTCAAATCCCTCATGCAGCCAAAAAAGATTGACAGTATAAAAAAACTTGTTAAACAGGGAAAATATCCTCAGGCAGAAAAACTTGCTAAAGCAATCATCCAGAAAGACCCCAAGGATTATCTTGCCCATTACTATCTGGGAAAGGCTTATCTTGCAGAACACAAAAACGAACTTGCCCTCATGGAGTACAAGAACGTTGCCCAGAACGCCCTTTTTGACTCACAGATTCCTGAGGCTCAGTTCCGCAGCCAGCTGGCAGACCTTTACATGAAATTCAACCAGCTTGATGACGCAGTAAAAGAATATCTTCTGCTTACAAAACTGGAACCTTCAAATGCAGAAAACTTCTTTAACGCAGGAAAAATCTACGAGCAGCAGGGACACTCAGACATGGCAATGGGCTTTTATCAGAAGACCCTGCAGATTAACAAAAAGCATGTCAAGGCTCACGCCGCAATGGGTCTCCTTCTCTTCCGTGGCAAGGATATGAGGGGAGCCCAGCAGGAAATCAGCACTGCCATTCAGTTGAGTCCTGAAACATTCTCTACCTATTATTATCTCGGAAAAATTCTGAAGGAATCAAAAGATCTGCCGG
>DFDV01000194.1:0-708 GCA_002369025.1 Treponema sp. UBA3819
TACGACGATTCCGTATACGATACCTCTGTGATGAATGCGTCAACGATTTATGAAGGCGTGGATTAAACAAATAAAGACAGTTATAAGTAACGATTTTGGCTTTCATGCAGACAGGAGGTTCCCATGCATTGCCCGAATTGTGGACAAAAAATTTTGGAAGGCTCAGACTTTTGCAGCAACTGCGGCGCTCCTGTAGTGCGTCAGCTGGTGGGGCCCACCTGTGCTAAGTGCGGCAGCCGGAACCTGCCCGAAGCGGAATTTTGTGCAGAGTGCGGCGCCAGGCTGGGCGGGGAAAGCGTTCCAATGCAGTCGTTCTGTCCCGAATGCGGTGCGCCGGTGAAGGCAAGCGCTACCTTTTGCAAAATGTGCGGCGCCAAGCTGAAAGAGACAGCGGCTCCGGTACAGTCTGTCTGCCCCGGGTGCGGGGAAGCACTGCCTCCGGATGCGGTGTTCTGCGGAAATTGCGGAATGAGTCTGGAACAGGGCGGGGCTTTTGCTCCTGTGCCTGCAACCGTGGAAAGCGATTCGTCGTACCAAACGCAGATGCAACCGCAGAATCAGGAGTATGCCCGGCAACAGGAATCGTATCCGTTGCAAACGCAGCCTCAAGATCGTGAATACTCGCAGCAGCAACAGACGCAGCCGCAGTTTCAAAACCGGGAGCCTGTGTATTCACAACCACAGACGCAACAGCCGCAAAAATCCAGC
>DFDV01000194.1:765-2594 GCA_002369025.1 Treponema sp. UBA3819
GGAACAAAATGCTGATGGCAGCCGCTGCGGCCGTGGTTTTGTTGGTCATTGGCATTACTGGCTTCTGGAAGCCCGGCTATTTGCTGGATCTGTTCCGTCCCACGGCTAAACTGGAAAACGGAGTGCTGGCGTTAAAGGACATTACGTTGGATTTTAAACAGACGAACCTGGGTAACGGCGCAGCCACGATGACTACCGTAAAAGATAAGGAAGAAGAAATAAATAACGGACTGATTGGCGACCTGTATGTCATGAAGATTGACAAGAGCTGCCAGGGAAAGGTCACGGTATCCGTACCGGTGCCGAAGGACTTTAAACCGACCACCGGTAACGGTCGGTACATCAAGCTCGGCATAGCGCGGGATTACCGTTTGACGGACGGCAAAACAGCGCGCTTTTATGAATATTTTGATACCACGATAGAGGATGGAAAGGCCGTAGCTGTCATTGATCCAGCTGCCTCCGGTCAAAGTCGGCATAAAAGTAAAACGCCCATAAAACCGGCGGAGGAAACCCCAGATGTGGGTGAGTTTACGGAATACGTGGGGTTCTTTTATAAAGAAGGCTTAGTATTGTATGGCGAAGGTTATCAGAATTCCAAAGGTCATTTCCGCGTGTGGTACCCATACGTACTAAATCGTTGGGAAAACGTGTATATGGGAGGCGATGAAGCCCAAAGGCTGTTAAGCGACTTGGAAGAAGCCTACAATTATTATAAGACAAATGGTTATCCCGATCATGTGGATAAATTCACGCCGATTGATGTTTATATCAGCGACTGCAAAAATGAAGGCGGTTGGAATGTGTTGACCGGCAACATGGAACTCAGAGAAAGAAGCATGTTTGGTGCTGACCGTAATTTGCGGTATGAGGGCGATCAAAGAACCACGATAAAAGCAACTATCTACCACGAGATGTTCCACGCAGTACAGCAGAGCATACACAATATAATAGTTGGTAAGTCCTTTAAAACTGCATGGATTGATGAGGCAACGTCAACGCATTTTGAAAAGGTAATTGTCCGCGATGCTCTTACTGAGAATGGGAAACAATATTTTTGGCTTCTGTGGGGAGGTCTGATTCCGCAAGAAAAAAATGCGGAGGAAGGCTATGCCCGGGGCGTGATGATTGATTATATGAGCAGCAAGCTGGGCGGCGATGCCTGGATTAGGGAGTGCCATGAACTATGGGATGGAAGCGACTGGATAATGCAATATTTCTTTAGAAAGATTGCCGGAACGGAAGCTAATTTTGCCGCAGACTTTTATATGGAAGTGATTAGGAATTTAGGAGGAGATAAAGACGCAAATTGGTATCATAGTAGTAGCCAGCACCCAAATGAAACGATGGGAGAAGATCATTTTTTAAGCACAATCAAGTTACAGCTGGATGATAAAGCCAAAGAAAAAATAGAAAAGGGCGAAGAAGATGCATTCCCCATTGTATTTACAAGTCGGTCCTTTGAACTTGGACCTTACGGAGGGCATGTAGTCGGAGTGATAACAAAAACACTCAATAAAAGCAAGGTAGTCAATCTGACTGAGGATTTCCCGGATAAATGCCAGCTGAAGCTGGAGGCCGAAGGAGGATGCAGGATACAGATTATCGAATTTACGAATGAAAACAATAAAATTGTAAAGGGTAACATTATCAACGATTTCAAGGGGCAGATAAACAAAGGCTATAAATATATAGTTTTGGTAACTTCCACCCAGAATAAAAAGCAAAACGTTGTGCTGAAGGCCACGCTGGAAAAAGAAGAATTGAAAGAAGGTATTTACAACGGCAAGGCGACCATGACGCAGGGAAAGAAAACCCAGACAACCAAA
>DFDV01000031.1 GCA_002369025.1 Treponema sp. UBA3819
TGAATAGCGCGGTCGTCCAGCATAACAATATCTTCGAACACGAACATGCGCTTTTTGATTTCTTCTGCCAGTTCCGGATCGTCTTCTTCGAGAGTTTCGATAATTGCCTTCTCAGAAGAACGGTCAACAAGGTTAAGGATTTCAACGATAGATTCAACACCACCTGCAGCCGTGTAGTCTTCACTGGACAGGGTAGACAGTTTCTTTTCCAGAACGCGTTCAACTTCACGCAAAACATCAGGTGAAGTACGGTCCATCGTAGCCAGACGGCGTGAAACTTCCGGCTGTATTTCAACAGGCAGATTCTGAAGAATAACGGCAGCCTTGCTCGGTTCCAGATATGCCAGAATCAATGCGATAGTCTGAGGATATTCAGTCTGAATAAAGTTCAAAAGGTGAGCCGGGTCTGTACGACGGATAAAGTCAAAGGGACGAACCTGCAGAGAACTGGTCAGACGATTGATAATGTCAATTGCCTTCTGAGAACCAAGTGATTTTTCCAGAAGTTCGCGGGCGTAATCAATACCGCCTGTCGTGATAAAGTTCTGGGCATTCATCAAATCCTGGAATTCTTCCAGAACCTGATCCTTGAACTCAGCATCAACCGTTTCCAGACGGGCAATTTCAAAGGTAAGCGTTTCCACTTCGTCTTCACGAAGATGCTTCATTATTTCAGCAGAAACATCAGAACCGATAGAGACAAGAAAAATTGCAGCCTTTTGTCTTCCAGTGAGGTTTTTATAATCTTTTACACCTTTTTTTCCGCCGCCGCCACCACCTGCGGGTTTAAGGCTGCCGGGTTTTGCATCAGGCATCTAATCCTCCTAAAACTTGGCGTTAGCCACGCGCCACGGATGGCGCGAATCGCAGGTTTTGCAAAAGCAAAAACTGCATGTGATTTTCATTACATGGATGTAATGAAAATCACGAATCCTCCTTAAGCCAGGCACTCAAAGCCTGTGCAATTGCATCGGGATTCTTTCTCATCATATCTCTGATTCCACTTTCTTTTTCGGCTTTTTCACTTGTCTTGATAAATGCAGCAATTTCTGAATCAGTATGAATGGGTCTTGTCAGCCCCTTGCGGAGTCCCCATTCATGGCTTTCCTGCAAAACAGCTGTTTCATCAGGCCAGACAACGCGTTTTCCAAGAGAACGCAGGGATTTACGGAGTTTCTTTAATTCAGCAGTAGACAGATATTCAAAAACTGACTCTGCACTACCCCCCAGTTCACCAAGAAGGATTGCAGCTTTTTCCTTGCCGGAAAGGGGACGACGGTAGTTATCTGTTACCATCTGAAAAGGTTCATTTCCCATTCTATTCCTCCATCATCCATGTGCGGATAAGCATTGCCACATCTTCCGGATGTTCCTTCGCCATGGCAACGGCACTTTCAAGAAGTTCTGCCCGCTTTCTTTCTTCAACAGACATGGTAACTTCCATACCTTCCTGACGGGCATCCCAGAGGGCCTTTTCACGTTCCGCCTGCTGACGGCGCAGAAGTTCTTCCTCGCGGAGACGGCGGCGGCGTTCCAGTTCACGGCTGATAAAGCGGAAGATGATAAATGCTATCAGAACTACCGTTACACCGATAAGAACCCACATAATCGTGCGGTTGCGCCGCTGACGGGCAAAGTATGCGTCATCTTCATTTCTGAACTGCTCGGTACGGTCAATCTGCAGGCTGGTAACTACAACGCGATAGTTGCGTCCCTGGTCATAACCGACTGCACCCTGAATGTAGTTTGCAACCTGTTCAAGTTCATCCTGAGTCGGCGGAATGTATTCACGGGTTATACCGCCGTTTTCGTCAATAATATATTCATGCGTCTTGGGGTCACGGGGAATGCGGTACTTACCGTCAATGTTTACAGAAACCGTTACGCGGTCAATAGAGGGCATGCGCTCTTCCACGCGATGCTCGGTATTCATCTCATTGTTCTGGGTCGTGCTTGTTTCTACAGATTTACCGATAACATTGGACATATCACTCATAACCGGAGGATTCTGTCCTTCCACGCCCGCAGGACCTTCCGGATTGTAGCCGGTACCAGTCCACTCCTTGGTTATCGTCTGTGACGAACGGGGCAGATAATCACGCTTTTCGGTGGTGTCATAGGGCTTTGAGGGGTCCTGCTCTGTAATCATCACCGGAGTATAGATTGTCTTTTCGCTGGAAACCTTGGAGGTATCCATGTCAATCTTGATATCCAGGTCACGAACACGGTCTTCAGAGAAGTAATTCTGCATTGATTTGAGAATCTTTGCGCGATACTGGGTCTGGGTTTTCTGAATGAATTTTTCCGTACGCTCAATAAGGGACAGGCGGTCACTTTCTGCCATACCCTCAAAGTCGTTCAGTTCGTTTCCTTCACTGTCTGCAATCGTAATATTTTCGGGACGAAGACCTACGACCGCCCTCATCAAAATTTTCTGTACAGTCTGAATCTTCCTGCGGTTCTGAGCCATAGTCGGATCACTGAAATACAGAATGACGGAGGCTGTGACAGGCTTTTGATTATCTGCAAAAAGCTCATCTTTGGGCTGACCGATAACAACATTTGCACGGGAAATGCCGGAAAGCGCTTCCAGCTGCTGGGTAACCATGCGGGTAATGGAACGCTGAAGGTTTACATTGCGTTCAAAATCGGTAATAGTCCAGCTTGTTACGTCAAAAAGAGAAAAGGCATCCACCGTGGAGGGAACTTTATCTTCTTCGATAAGGATGTTGCGCATGCGGCGGGCAGTAGCTTCATCAGCAACGGAAATAACGCCGTCTGCATTCACATACGCCTTGACGCCCTCCTGATCCATGCGGAGCAGAATGTCATCACGAGTATTCTGATCTGTAATTGCAGTTGTAAAAAGGGGAACGGTTGTGGGTGCAGAAGACACTCGTGACGTCAGCACAATGGCCGCAATCACCGCTACAACAATTCCGATTAAAATGACTTTTTGAACGATTGACCACTTAGACCAACGTTCCTTTAAATTGGCTAAAAACTTTTTGAGCCATTCGTTCATCTGACCCCTCCCGTGAACGAAACCCACTATATATTAGAGAAATTTTATCATAGAAATTTTAATCCGTCAATCAGCGAGTTGTAGAAAGTTCGTTCCAGCCGGTAGTTATGCGGTCAATAACGGTCTGTGCAAGGGAAAGAGACTGCTGAGCCTTAGCCATTGCCACAGTAACATCTTCCACATTGACGGACTCTGGGTCAGTAATATACTGCTGGGCAAGACGGTCTACATTAAGCTGCTGGTTATTGACCGTATCAACTGCGCCCAAAAGATAGGATTCAAAAGTCCCCTGTTTGCGTTCAGTTTTTTCTACAGGAGCCTTTCCAAAAGAATTGACATCACGAAGCGGTGAAGTTCCCGCATGAGCAGGATTTGTGCGTACCATCTGCAGGGTACCCATTGTCTGTTCAATTTTCATACGTTTCCCCTCACCTTTATTTTATACCTATGCCCTGCCAATTTCAAGGGCTGCACTGAACATATCCTTTGCACCCTGAACGACCGTACCATTTGCCTCGTATGCACGGCTGGCAGAAATCAAATTCACCATTTCATTGACGATGTTTACATTAGGCATCTCTACATAGCCTTTGTTCGGACCGCTTTTGATTGCATCAGGATTGTCAGGATCCCAGCGAAGGGGGCCCTGTGAGGTATCTTTTACAATCTGCTTTACGCGGACGCCTTTTCCGGGACCGTTATCCCTGTCTGCAGAAGCAAATGGACTTCTCCACTGGGGATTTTCTGAAGCAACAGGCTCCAGCACGACCAGAGATTTTTTGAAAGCACCGCCCTCAGGTGTACGCGTAGTAGATGCATTGGCAATATTATTTGAAATAACATCAGTCCGCAGCCGCTCAACACTCATGCCGGTGGCCGCAATATTCATACTTGTAAACATACCCATAGAAAAATCTCCTTCAGGCGCCACGGATGGCCCTTTTATACCCTACTATTTTCTCATTGCGGTTCGCAGCTGACTGAACTCAAAACTCTGGAGCTGGGTCAGCAGACGATAGCTCATCTGCAGTTTCAATACATTCATAGCCTCGTATTCGGCATCCACATTGTTTCCGTTTGCGTTGGCAGTGGTAGCCCAGTCGGTTACACGGCGCGGCTCAACATCATGCCAGTCATAAGGCTCATTCAGGGCGATATGGCGGCTGTCGGTGCGGGTCAGCTGGAACTGATGTTCAGTATCAGCCGCACTCTCAAAAGCACGCTTGAGTTCGCTTTCAAAATTTACCACCTGACGCTTATAGTTGGGAACTTCCGCGTTAGCAATGTTGTTCGCACTCACCTGATAGCGCAACTGGTGCACATTCATGGCGCGATGTAATAAATCTACCGATTGTGTAAAGCTATTCATACCTCTATCTTCGGAAGTTTCTGGTGACGAGTTAAGCAAAAAAAATCCCGCACCTTTAAGATGCGGGGTAAGATTTCAGCACCAGGCCGGTAAACCGGGGCAGTCAGTTAAGATTTCCGTATGATCCTTAAATACGGCAACGGTATGTTCTTCATGGCAGCTCCATTTGCCGTCAGCAGTCAGTACCGTCCAGCCATTTTTTTCATCTATGTCTACGTCAGCAGTTCCCAAGTTGATCATGGGTTCAATCGCCAAAACCATGCCCGCCTGAATCCGGGGATTTGCACCGCCAGACCACACATTCGGCACAGAAGGATCCTCATGCACATCAAGCCCTACTCCATGACCGCAGTATTCGTAGACAACGCCGTAGCCATATTTTCCATAGGCAACATCGTTTACCGCATTTGCAATATCCTTGATTCTGTTGCCAGCCACACAGGCCGCAATACCTGCCGCAAGGCTTTCCCGCGTTGCCTGCACCAGTTTTTTGTACTCCGGCTTTACATTTCCCAGCATGACCGTGTGGGTCGAGTCACTGATGTAGCCGTCCAGATCGATGCCGATATCCAGCGAAACCAAATCACCGTCATGGACAATCTTATGCTTTGAGGGAACGCCGTGAATAACCTCATTGTTCACACTGATACAGGCCGCCCCCGGAAAATCTTCCCGGTACCAGGCCGGCTTTCCACCGATTTTTTTGATAAACTTCACCACAAGATCGTCAATATCTTTGGTGCTCATTCCCGGCTGAACCTGAGGAATCACTTCGCGAAACAAATCTGCCAGCGCATGGCAGGATTTTCTGATGCCGTCAATTTCTTTCTCATTCTTTAAGCGAATCATAACGCAATGAGTGTATCACAAAGCAAAAAGAATGAAAAGTGTTAGCAATAAGTAACAGAATATTTGCGGGGAAGAGATGGATTTTTTTTTGATTTGCCATAATTTTGCGGTGCGCATGACAGAAATGCTGTAACGGCATTTCAGTCCCCTGCTCCCCTCACCCTGCCAGGCGGGCTGCTTCTTCGTCGCAGATGCGGGCGGTGCTTTCGTCACCCATGCGGCGGTAAGCTCCGGCCATTTTGCGCAGAAAGAAAGCGTCGTCTTTGTTGCCAAAGCCCAGTTCAAGAGCCCGCTCCCAGCTGTCCAGAGCCAGTTCGTCGTTTACCCTGCCGTCCAGACGATATTTCAGGACAGTGCGGGCTAAATCCATTACTTCGGGGAAGAAGAGGCGGAAATATTCGTAGCTGCGTTCCATGCGGATAATCTGTTCAAGCAGAACAAAGGCATCGTAGTATTCGTCGCGTAAAATCAATTCTTCGGCAAGGATAAAGCCATAGTCCATAAAATCTTCACGGGTAAACCATTTTGCCAGGCGGAAACCTGCATGATTCATGCTCATGCGTTTGAACTCTGCAACTGCGTCGTCTTCGTGGCCATGCATGAGGTCAAAAAAAATGAGTTTGGAACGGCTTTCTTCATCTGAACGGGCAAGAAGCCAGGTGCGGTAATCAAAAGAATTGGTAGAACGGAAGGCCTTCGCCTGATGACGCATAAAAAATGCTTCGTCAAAAAGGGAACGCTGCTTGGCGTCAGAAAGGGTTTCATAAGCCTTTACCAGCCGCTGAAACTGTTTTGTCGTCTCAACCTTGCCTGATGCGTCGGGATGCAGTTTTTTGGCTTTTTCACGATAGGCCCGCCGGATTTCTGCAAGAGTTGCATTTGGCCGAACGCCTAGGATTTTATAACAGTCTTCCAAGATGATTTGATTGTAGGATATTTTTTCGATTTATACAATGCAGATACAATGCGAAATTTTCATTAACTTTCTGTTAAATTCACTGAAATTCCCTCAAATTCCATTGACTAAAGGGCTAGACTCATCTACATTTTAAACATCCCTTTATATTATTTGTGAGGTCCCATGAGCCGCGATTCTGACGATTCAGCAATTTTTATGGCCGCTGCAGCGATGAGTTTTTCTTACGATGACGAGTATGATGATGACATTTCTGATTCAGACAAAGAAGAAGAATTCTACGAAGAGAACGAGTACAGCGAATTCGACGACTTTGACGATGAAACGCTGTATGATGATGAGTTCGATGAAGACTTTGAGGACGATTACGAAAATTACTCCGATTCAGAGGATGGATTCAACGATGAAGTTGATGAAGACTTTGAAGATGAAAGCGAAGAAGATTTCTAAGAATAATCAGAAAGCTCAAAAATAAAATGGCAGCGTGCAGAGTGTAGCTTTTTTCAGCAACATCCAGCCCACTGCCTTTTTTTTATCTGAGCACCTTTCCTGCATGCCAGAGTTTTTCAAGTTCATAAAAATCCCGGGCTTCAGGTGACATCAGGTGAACCACAACAGGACCTATGTCAATCAGATTCCATTCGTCGCCGTCAGGCTGTTTGCGGTTGGTCAGGTGAATCTGCATGTCATTTTCTTTTACATAGTCTTTTATCTGCTTTTGCAAACCCTGTACCTGCATTCCGCTGTGAATGGTAGCGATTACAAAATAATCCGTCCAGCTGTTCAGTTCAGATACATCAAGAACGGTGACTTTTTCTGCCTTGCCGTCTTCCAAAAGCTGTGCAATTTCCAGTGCTTCTTCCTGTATTGATTTAGCCATTTTTTCTCCTAGCGGACATAGCGTCCGTCAAAATCTTTTCCGAGAATAATCGTAAAATCCACGCTGGAACTTGAATCCAGTCCTGCCGCTTCAGACTGAATTTCTTCTTCCAGGATATTCTCGCAGTGTATAAAATCACCAAGGCTCTTTGCCACCTCGGCATTTCCAATGTGATTGATAATCACAGTTTTTTCATAGTCATTTTTATCTGCATTCAGCGTACTGAGAACATCATAACCTGCACTCTGCAGCAGTGCCGATGTATTTCGCGCAAGTCCCTGTACTGAAGTTCCGTTCTGAATCTCCAGAACATAAATGCGGTTGGTGCCAGTTTCATCCAGAGAAATCAGAGCATTGGTAGCCTGACGGGCAACATCCTTAATCAGCTGACCGTCATAATAGGGAAACAAAAGTTCCTTGCCGTCAACATAACGTTTGGAGCCGGTGATTTCATGAGCCCGGGGAACCAGTTTGTCTGCATCAAGCTTGGAAAACTCACTGATTAGACGGCGCAGATTGTCTCCGCTGATATTTGACTCCAGTCGTTTTGCATAGTTGTCAAAATTTTCTTTCTGAAGCATTACTGATGCATTCTGCTTAAAGGCCGCAAGCAGGGCTATCATTACATTCTGACGGCGGTCTTCCAGAGCATCACTGTCCTCATCCGGCTCACGATAAGTCAGATAGGTTTTGATTTTATCCCCGTCAAGAGTAACAACACCACTGGGAAGGAGCCAGCGTTCATCCTCACTCGTTTTTACATCTACAGGAGAAGGAACAAAGACTTTCATGCCGCCCAGCAAATCAGTAAGCTCATCAAATTTATCAAGGTTCATCACAATGTGGAAAGGTATGGTCATGCCAATCAGTTTTTCCACTTCAGCCTTGTAGGTTGCAATTCCCCGCTCCGTATAGATGGCATCAATACGGTCTACGCGTCCGATACTCTGGAAAATTGCACCGGTATTTCCCAGAATGTTGATAAGGGCACCGCGCTGAGATACGGGATAATAAATCAGAACATCCGTAAAAAGTACCTGATTGCGGTCTTCCATGACAAAGAGAGTCTTTATAACCTGGTCATTTTTCAGGTTTTCGTCTACGGCATTGGTTTTGAGAGACAGGGCAATAAAAACCGTTGCACTCACCAGAATCAGCAGCATGAGAAAAAGGAAGATAATTCCCTTATGTCCTGTAGTTTTACGCAGTCTCATCATTCCTCCCCTTTTGAACGGTCTGCATCTGCTGCTTTTTTCAGTTCCTCGCAGAATCTGAGTGAAACATCAGCCACAGCCTTGCCTTTTTCGTTCAGATAATCAATATTTTCCTGCACCACAGAAAGCGTCATTGCATTAAGGGACATTGAAAAGAGATTTGCCCGATATTCATCGGTAGACTGAGGACGCCCCGGCTCAATTTTATCTGCAACAAAGACAATTTTTGCAAGATTGCAGAGATTTTCGCCGCCAAAAGTGTGATTTGCAACAGCCTCCAGCACATCCTGGTCCGTTATGTTAAAATCTCTGCGCAGTTTGATTGCCGCCGCCCTTCCGTGAAGCAGGGAGTTTTTTTTCTGCTCCAGTTCAGTAATGGGATTACCGTCCTGCAGGGCAAGGGCAAGCATGTCTTCACCCTTGATTTCCTTGCAGATGTCGTGGGCAATGCCTGCAAGTTTTCCCTTAAAAGGATCTTCTCCGTAGAGGGCGCACATTTTTTCTGCCGTTTCACCTACGCGGAGTGAATGTTCATAGCGCTTTTCAGAAAGATTTTCCTTTGCAAAAGCCTGCACTCTGTCCAAAAGTCCATAGCCGTAAAGTTTCTGTTCCCGGATATAGTTATAGACTCCCCGGCTCACCAGATACTGCCATGCGTCACCATGCACAACCCGGGCGCGGATATCCGTAGAAGAAATAGCAACTTCAGGATTGGTCAGAACCAGATGGGGAAAATTTTCTATGCTGTACTGGCTTTCATGGTGGGCATAAACGCCCTTTGCCTTATTTTCAAATGCACGATTGCGGATTTCAGTAGGACGCAGGGCAAGAATCAGACTGGCCTTTTCTGCAAGCTTTGCGGCGTTATCCCATTTACCAAAGTCAGCCGCCAGATCCTGTCCCATAATCACGCCAATTTTATCCGTAAGGACATCCTTATACTTTTCTTCCAGAAAACAGACTGTATCATAGGTGTAGGAAATTCCCTTGCGGTCAATTTCGCAGGACTCCGCTGCAAACCGACTGTCTTCTTCCGCCATTTTTTCTACCATGGCAAGTCTGTGCTCAGGAGACGCCGCATGGCGAAGCTCCTTGTGAGGAGGATTATAAACCGGCACAAAAAGTACCCTGTCGTAACCAAGCTGAGTACAGACGGTATCTGCCAGAATGAGATGTCCAATGTGGGGCGGATTAAAACTGCCGCCTAAAATTGCGATTTTCACTGTTCTTGTCCCGGAAACTGCACTTCCATTGTATCATCAACTGAGCGGCTCTGCAAAAAACTGCTTTTTTCTGTCTTGCCGGAAAGAGCCGTATCTGCTCCAGATTTTTCCAGAGAAGTCATAATGTCAAGAATTGCAAGACGAACATCATTTAATCCGTCATGCAGGATAACAGAAACATTGAAGACTTTTGTTTCGGGTTCAAGGGCCTTAACTTCCTGGGCAACTTTTTCCGCACGGGCCAGAGCCCCTTCTTCGTCAATCTTATTGCAGAGAACGATATGCGGTTTGGAAAGTAAATCCTTTGAATAACCTTCCAGCTCTCCCCTCAGCGTTTTAAAGGCACCCAGACAGGCATCCTCGCTCACATCTATCATAAAAATGAGTCCGGCGGTACGGGAAATATGCTTTAAGAACTGAATGCCAAGTCCTGCACCTTCACTCGCACCTTCAATGATACCAGGAATGTCAGCAATAATTACATCAGTTTCATCATCAGCACGAAGAACTCCAAGATTCGGAATCTTCGTAGTAAAGGGATAGGGAGCAATTTTTGGCCGGGCGTTTGTAAATGCATCTAGAAGGGAAGATTTACCGGCATTAGGGAAACCGACAAGACCGATATCAGCCATAATGGAAAGTTCCAGGCGGAGTTTACGGTATTCACCCTCCTGACCGGCATTTGCACGACGGGGAGCCTGATTTGTTGAGGTCTTAAAATGAACATTTCCCCAGCCGCCTTTGCCGCCGGTCAAAAAAGTAAATTGAGCATCTTCGCTGTCAGTGGCAAAGTCATGGATGAGTTCGTTAGTTTCTGCATCGCGAATCGTTGTTCCCGGCGGAACTGCAATAGTCACATCCTCGCCGTCGCGTCCATACCGGTTCCAGCCCTGACCGTCTCCGCCATTCTTTGCACGGAAAAACCTTTTGTAACGGATATTTGCCAGCGTTTTGACATTGCGGCGCACACAAAAAATTACATCGCCGCCTTTTCCGCCGTCACCACCGTTGGGGCCACCCATAGGGACATATTTTTCCCGGCGGAAGGCAATACAACCATTACCGCCCTTGCCCGACTGAACCTCGATTATCGCTTCATCTGCAAATAAATTCATACGCTACCTGTAAAAAAATACCCGAATTCAGCAGGTGAACTCGGGTATCTACAATCATCTGATAAAAACTTATGCCTTTACAACAGACACAATTTTTTTGTTCTTGCGTTCGCCGAACACAACTTTTCCGTCTACCAAAGCAAACAGACTGTCATCTCCAGCGCGCTTTACGTTATCACCAGGGTGGATTTTTGTACCACGCTGCTTGATGATGATTGACCCGGCTGTAATTGATTCACCGCCGTATTTCTTAACACCCAAGTGTTTCGGGTTAGAATCGCGTCCGTTTTTTGCGCCGCTACCGCCCTTACTGCGTCCCATATTTGCCTCCGCTCTGCCGCAATTGCGGCTCTTAATCCAATATTTGTTTTTGCAGTTTTACAAACTGCGGATATTCGGACTGCAAGGAACTGAAACCATGTTCCAGAAAGTCCGCCATGCAGATAAGCCGCTCCACTTTTTCTTCTGAAGCAGCCGCAACCTCAAACGCAAGAAAACCGCGCTCAACTGCATCCGCATGAAAAACGACGCCATCTGTTTCCGAAAGCGTCTGCATGGCCGTACGAATTAAAATTGTAACTGCCGCACAGACGATATCGTACCCTTTTGCCGCATAGTCTGCGTGCCCGCTGGCCTTACATGACCGGAGTGCACCATTCTTGCCGCAAACAAGCGTCAGTGTTGTCATGATCGACAACCTCCGTCACTTACGCAATGACGATATTCTTTACGCGCACATTGGTGTATTCCTGACGGTGACCAATGAAGCGGTGATAGTCTTTCTTGCTCTTGTACTTGAAAACGAGTACTTTCTTGTCGCGGAGAGAATCTTCTACTTCCACTTCAATCTTTGCACCCTGTACATACGGTGTACCGACGCTTACTTTGTCGCCATCGCTCACCAAAAGAACAGAATCAATGTCAATCTTTGCGCCTTTTTCAGCATCAATCTTGTCAACCTGAATCAGAGCGTCTTTTTCAGCCTTGTACTGCTTGCCCTTATATTCAAAAAGTGCGTACATCTTAAAACCTCTAAAAATTGCCGCGAAGGGTAACGGGTTCTCCGCAGACTATGATATAGTATGGTATGTTATCAAAAATTCCGTCTCTTAGTCAATGGGAGAAAAGGAATTTTCCACATATTTCACTGTCTATTTTTCCAGCGGGCGGAAAAAGAACGTTACGTGGCGGCGGTTTCCCATATTTTCCTTTTTCATCTCAAAGTCATCGTCAAAATATTCAATCAGGTCGGTCAGTTTGCGGAAGCCGTAATCAACCGTATCAAAGCCCGGATCCTGCCGCTTAAAGAAAGAACCTGCGGCACTCACATCTGCCCAGCCGGTTTCATCAGCATATTTATCGTAGGCTGTATTGAGCAGCTTGAAAATTTTCCGGAACTGGCGGTCACTCATGGCAACCTCGCCGTCCTTATTTCTGCGCAGTAAGCCGAGAAGATTTTTCCTGGGCTTGTCTGCCGCCTTGTGACTTTTGCGTTTCTGTTCGGCAAAGGCTGCATCTTCTTCCGGAGTTTCATCTTCTTCAGTCGTTAAATTTTCAATGTAAATGAAATCATCACATGCACTGATAAATGACTGGGGAGTCTTTTTCTGCCCTACTCCAAAGACATAAAGCTGGCTTTCCCTAAGGCGGGTAGCAAGTTTTGTAAAATCGCTGTCACTGGTAACCAGGGCAATGGCATCGTATTTATCCGTGTAAAGCAGATCCATCGCATCAATTATCATTGCACTGTCACTGCTGTTTTTTCCCTGCGTATAGGCAAACTGCTGCACAGGAATGACTGCGTTGTCGTTCAGTTCTGCCTTCCAGTTTTTGAGGGTGGGAAGAGAAAAATCACCGTAAGCCCGCTTTGTAATGATATGACCGTGGACTGCAATTTCCTGAAGGATTGCCCCAAGTTTTTTTCCGGGAGTATTGTCTGCGT
>DFDV01000109.1:0-895 GCA_002369025.1 Treponema sp. UBA3819
ACGGTGTAAAAATCAATGATGAGGCCCTTGTTGCAGCCGCTACGCTTTCCAACCGTTACATCACAAACCGCTTCCTGCCTGACAAAGCCATTGACCTTGTTGATGAGGCGGCAAGCCGTCTGAAGATGGAGATTGAAAGCGAACCGACTGAACTGGATCAGCTGGAACGAAAAATCCTGCAGCTTCAGATAGAAAAACAGTCACTTTCCAAGGAAGATGATGCGGCTTCAAAGGAAAGGCTGCAGAAACTGGAAAAGGAACTCGCTGAAGTGACGGCAAACCGTGACGCCATGAAACTGCAGTGGCAGAATGAAAAGGCGGATATCGACAGAAGCCGCAAACTGAAAGAGCAGCTGGAACAGGCTCATTTTGAGCAGGAAAAATATACCCGGGAAGGCGATTTTAACAGAGCGGCTGAACTGAAATACGGTACAATTCCTGCACTGGAAAAAGAACTTGCCCAGGCTCAGAAGGCCGATGAGGAACGCCATGCCGCAGAGGACAGTGGACTTTCAACTTCTCTTTTACGGCAGGAAGTTACGGAAGAAGATATTGCCCGGGTTGTGAGCAACTGGACAGGCATTCCCCTTGCAAAAATGCTTACCAGCGAAAAACAAAAATATGTGCAACTGGAAAGCGTCCTGCATAAAAGGGTTATCGGTCAGGATGAAGCCGTAAGCGTTGTAAGCGATGCAATCCGCCGTAACAGGGCAGGTCTGAATGACCCGAATCGTCCGCTTGGAAGCTTTATGTTCATTGGTCCGACAGGTGTTGGTAAGACAGAACTTGCAAAAACGCTTGCAGACTTTCTCTTTAATGATGAAAAGGCACTTACCCGTATCGATATGAGTGAGTACATGGAAAAATTCAGCGTGACCCGTCTGATTGGAGCGCC
>DFDV01000109.1:1065-6207 GCA_002369025.1 Treponema sp. UBA3819
GATGTCTTTAATGTGCTTTTGCAGGTGCTTGATGACGGCCGCCTTACCGACGGACAGGGCCGGGTGGTAGACTTTAAGAATACCATCATCATTATGACCAGCAATCTGGGAAGCGATCTGATTCTGGATGCAGACAGTGATGAAAAACTGAAGGCTCTGCGTCCGGGTGTGGATGCGCTTTTGAAGCAGACTTTCCGCCCTGAGTTCCTGAACCGCATTGACGAAATCGTCATGTTCGGCCGGCTCTCAAAAGACTGCATAGGCGGTATAGTCCGCAACCAGCTGGAACGCGTAAAGACTCGCCTTGCAGACCGCCGCATTAAGCTTGAATTTGACCAGTCTGCCATCGACTTTTTGAGCGACACTGGTTATGACCCGGCTTTTGGAGCCCGTCCTGTCAAGCGTGCCGTACAGACCTATGTGGAAAATCCTCTTGCAAAAGAGATTCTGGGAGGCCGCTTTGGCGAAGACAGCACTGTTCGTGTAAAAGCGGGCGAAGGCGGTCTGGTCTTTGAGTAAGCGGGAAAGAGAATTTATTTCTCTTTTCTGAGAATATCCACCACATGCGAACTGGCTCCCAGCAATTCGGGGCGTTCGCAGGTGGCAAGGTGATAGGCAAGAAAGTGGGAAAAATCTTCTTCGCTTAATGCATTCAGTTCCCTGCGCATATAGTCAGCCGCCCCGTCGGCGGCAAAAATCTTTTCCCGCTTCAAGCCGGCCTTGTCTTTTAAGGCATTGATGTCTTCCAGCCGAAAATAACTGTAGAGACTGTCATCATCGACGCTGGTGTGGAAATCTGCAGTCAGTTTTCCTTCCGCCATGACCTGTCCAATGTGATTCTGCTTAAAACAGTAGGTGAGTACGCTGTATTCATTCATCACATAAGCGCAGAGAATACATCCTCCGGGTTTTGTAATCCTCTTTACTTCACTTAAAGCTTTAAGACGGTCTGCTTCTGTATGAAGGTGGTAGAGGGGACCAAAGAGCAGGGTAATATCAAAAGTATTGTCATCCAGAAAAGATAAATCCCGGGCATCTCCCGGCCAGCAGTTTACTTTTTCATGCCTGCTTTCCAAAACGGAAAGATTTTTTGGCACAAGCTCTACAGCCGTCACGCTATGGCCTTCCCGGGAGAGGGCAAGGGAGTAGCGTCCTGTTCCGGCACCGATGTCTGCAATCTTTATCTGTTCCTCACTTTTTGCATTTGAAATGCATTCGTGAATAAAATGCATGGATGTTGCAAATTCAACCTGTCCGTGCCGGGTGGTCAGCCGGTGGTCTTCGTCAAATTTGTTGTAATAGCGCTCCAGATTTGTCATGGCAGAAAGTATAGCAGAAAGCGTTGAATCTGCCAATTTCTTGTGATAAAATGAAATAATGAAAAAGTTACTTCCGCTTCTGTTTTTTTTCTTTTTGACTGGTATTGCTTCTGCAAAAATCGGCATGGGACTGCAGGGCAATCTTTACATGCGGTCGGATCTTCCTGCTTCCAGTGACTTTACATTTAAGGACGGCAAGGTAAAATCTTTTTCGGGCGCCTCCCTCACGCTTGCTTCAAATCACAGTCCCTGGGTTTTTGCCCTTCAGATAAAGCCTGAACCCTGGTATTTTGGTTTTACGGCAGACAACTGGTTTATCTACAAGTCCCTCTGTCCCTGTTTCAATTATTATGTTTTCTGGGGAGTGTCAGGCGGACTGGAAGTTGAAGAGCTCTACGGAATCAATACAGGGGCAAGACTTGGAGCCGGTATTAATTTTTTCTGTGCTAGACGCCATCTTGAATTATATGCCCAGGCATCCTGGAATCCCTGTTTTGGCGTAAACCTTAATCGGGGAGACTGCGATTTGTTTTTTGTTAAGCCCATCGTTTTTCCCCTGAATCTGGGACTTCGCGTCTGGTTTTAGGAATCTTCCTCTGCGCTAATATTTTTCTATGCTCCAGGCGGCATGTTCATTTCCAAGAATTTTTGCCAGCCAGGGAAGAAGCCTTTCCATCTGTGTATCCAGCTGATAGGGAAAATTTACCACAAGCATGCCGCTTCCGTAGAGTTTTGCAAGTCCAGTCTTTTCTTCAGGAGACTGTACGGCAAGCTGAATGTCCAGAAGGTTTTCTTCTGTCTGTTTTGCCTGGGCAGAGGAAATAATCTGCTGCTTCATGCGGGAAGTTTCACTTGCCCTGTGCTCAAGAAGAGGGTACCAGAGGGCAATAATTCCGTTCTGCCAGCGTTCATGTACCGCACAGATTGTGTCCGCACAGTCAGAGTAATCTGCACTTTCTTCAAAACTTGGGTCAATGATTGCACAGCCTCTCTTTGTGGAAGGAGGGGTAAGGGCAGTTAGCATTTCAAAGCCGTTACGGAAATGAATCTTTGGCTTTACATAGTTTGTGCCTGATTGCCCTTTCTGCCCGCAGGTAAGGGGCGGTTCTTTCATATTGTTGCGCAGGGCTTCAATTGCCTGGGGATGCAGTTCAGAAAGCACCAGTACATCTTTTTCCCGCATAAGGCAGCGGGCAATTTCCGGTGAGCCGGGATATTTTTCTTCTTCGGCATAGGTGCGGCAGAGTTCAAGGTAAGGAGCCATGATTTTGGCGACACTGTCTGAATCTTTGCCGTCTAAATCTTTTGCGGCCGCAAGCACTTTTCTTAGCCCGCTTTCTGCTTCATTTGTTTTTTTTGCCCTTACATCAGTTAAATCATATACTCCGAATCCGGCATGAGTGTCGTAGAGGGTAAAGGGCTTTTCTTTCTGCAGAAGCCTTTCTAAAATCAGGGTCAGTGTAAGATGCTTTAGAATATCCGCATGATTTCCTGCGTGATAGACGTGTTCATAGGAAAGCATCAGATTTTTTCCGCCTCTTCCAGCCAAAGACGGGCACATGCATCGCTTGGCATACGCCAGTCACCGCGGGGACTTAAATTTACCGTACCCACTTTTGCTCCGTCAGGAAGACAGGACCGCTTAAACTGCTGGCTGAAAAAACGCCTGTAGAATGAAATAAGCCATTTTTTGATTGTGGCACGGTCATAAACTGCTTTTTCCCCGCGGGCCTGGGGCTGCTCAATAAAGGCTTTTTCTGCAAGGTAAAAAATCTTTGCGGGTGTAAAACCAAAGCGAAGTACATAATACAGGAAAAAGTCATGCAGTTCGTAGGGACCGACCAGTTCTTCGGTCTTTTGTGAAATATTTTTTCCGTCAGGAGGCAGAAGTTCCGGGCTGACAGGTGTGTCCAGAATGTTTCTCAGTACCCCGGCAAGTTCCTGCTGATTTTTCTCTTCTGCATCATCGCTGAACCATTGTACCAGATGGCGGACCAGAGTCTTTGGAATTGACGCATTCACTCCGTACATGCTCATGTGGTCTCCGTTGTAGGTAGCCCATCCGAGTGCAAGTTCGCTCAAATCACCGGTGCCGATGACAATGCCATTCTTTTTGTTTGCCACATCCATCAGAACCTGAGTCCTTTCCCGGGCCTGGCAGTTTTCGTAGGTTATGTCGTGAATATGTTCGTCCTGACCGATGTCCTTAAAATGCTGGCGGACGGCATCTGCTATGGGAACTTCCATGAGGCTGGCTCCCGTTTCTTTGGCAAGAAGGCAGGCGTTTTTGTAGGTGCGGTCAGTGGTTCCAAAACAGGGCATTGTTATTGCGCATATATGTGAAGCGTCCATCTTGCAGAGATCAAAGGCACGCACTGTTACCAGAAGGGCAAGGGTACTGTCCAGACCTCCGCTTAAACCGATTGCCGCACACTGGCAGTTGATGTGTTTCAGCCTTTTTGCAAGCCCCTGAGCCTGTAGTTCAATGACCGCCCGGCAGCGTTCTGTCCTTGCAGCTGAATCATCAGGTACAAAGGGGTGGGGGGCAATCTGTCGTAAAAGTCCCCTTTCCGCCTGTTCAGATTTTTCGTTTTTATTTTCAGCAAAATCAATGTAAATGGTCAGGAAATCATCAGCTTCATTTTTCTGGCAGTCAGCAAAGGTTGTCGTGCGCTTTCTTTCCTGGGCAATGCGCTCCAAATCAAAATCAGCAGAGACAAGTCCCTCTGAGAACAATGTGGATTCAGCAAGAATGATGCCGTTTTCTGCCAGAATATTATGGGCGGCAAAAACCAGGTCACTTGTGCTTTCGCCATTACCCGCATCTGCGTAAAGATAGGCGGCCGTCATTTTTGCGCTTTGTCCTGCAACAAGCATCCGGCGGTAATCTGCTTTTCCAATTATTTCATTACTGGCGCTCAGGTTTGCAATGACTGTGGCTCCAGAAAGAGCTGCATGAATTGACGGAGAAAGGGGAACCCACAGATCTTCGCAGATTTCCGTTCCCAGTACAAAAAGGGGGTTGTTTTTGTCCGCAATCAGAATTCTGCTTCCAAAGGGAACTTCCGGGTTGCTTTCATCTATATAAAGACTTTTTATTTCTCCGGCACTTGCGGGAGAAAAATGCCGTCTCTCATAAAATTCGCTGTAAGTGGGAATATAGGATTTTGGCACAAGGGCAAGAATCTTTCCCCGGTGTAAAATTGCCGCACAATTGAAGGTGGCTCCATTATCTGCAAGGGGAAGACCAACGAGAAGAAGTGCATTTAATTCTGCAGTTTCCCTTGAAATCCGGCTCAGTTCTTTCCGGGCTCCTTCCAGAAGTGTACGCTGCAGAAATAAATCGCCGCAGGTGTAGGAGGTAATGCAGAGTTCAGGAAAAAGAATAAGTTTTGCACCTTTTGCGTATGCTTCTTTTGCAAGAGAAATAATGGCGTCAGCATTTGCCTGGCAGTCTGCCACCTTTACCGAGGGACTGGCACATGCCGCGCGAAAAAATCCGTAATCCATAAAAACAGTGTAGCAAAAAAATCCTGCTAAATCAAATGAAATCAGGGCAAAAATATTTCTTGCCAGTTGATAAAACGAGGGGTAAAATAAAACTCTGTAGGGAGTAGGTTAGTGAACTATATTGGATTAAAGAAAAAGCAAAAGAACTGCCGCCCGCCTGGTATTTGTGCTGGCTCTGCTTTTTACTGCGGCCATTACTTTCTGCTTTTTCTATTCCATTTTACATCAGTCTTTTGTATGCGCTTGCAAAAGATGATGTCATTCCTTCCCGTTTTGCCCAGCTCAACAAGGGGCACATTCCGGAAAATGCAGT
>DFDV01000220.1 GCA_002369025.1 Treponema sp. UBA3819
GCTATCTGACTGAAAAAATCTTCAAATGTCCTGTTATGGTCTACAACTATCCCAAGGAAATCAAAGCCTTCTACATGAAACTGAACGACGACGGCAAAACCGTCAAGGCTGTAGATGTACTGGTTCCGGGACTGGGCGAAATTATCGGCGGTTCAGAACGCGAAGAGAACTACGACAAGCTGCTCACACGCATCAACGAACTGGGATTAAAGCCCGAAGACTACAACTGGTACCTTGATCTGAGAAAGTTCGGTACTGTTCCCCACTCGGGATTCGGTCTGGGATTTGAACGTCTGCTCCTCTATGTAACAGGCATGGCAAACATTCGCGACGTCATTCCCTACCCGCGCGCACCGAAACTGGCGGACTTCTAGTCTGAAGACTTCAAGACCTCAGCTTACAATATGGAACAGAAAGAAAAGAAGCCACGGAGCATAACACCGGTTACAGTTGCACAGATGGTATACCTCACGGCTATGAACTACGGGCGTAATTCCCTGGTTTCCCATGCTCGTGCCTGCTCCTTTGGCTTTCTGTTTTCTTTCATTCCGATTCTGACAATGGTGGCGGTGGTACTGATTCGCATTCTTCACGCTTCACCCGACACCGTTGCCAAAATTCTGGCCTTTGCTCAGGAAATCGGCCCCTACTTTAACGTTCAGGGAATTGTAGACGGACTTCTGACCCTGAAATCAGTTACCTTTCTGGAAATCATCATCGGCCTTTTTATCTTCTGGATTACAAGGGGTTTTTTCCTTTCCATTTTTAAGGGAATGCAGACGATTTTCCACACCAAACAGCGGAGACAGCCATTTTTTACCCAGCTGCTCATCATCATCATCGAAATGGCCATCATCATCGTTATTGCGGCCATCATTTTTGCCCTGATTATCATGCAGACTATCGTGCAGATTCCGGTTCTGTCTTCCATAGCCGAAAAACTGTCACCCCTGCTGACCATTCTTTCCCGCTACCACATCAACAGTCTGCCCAACGTCCTGCTTTTTGTGGTTATTACCATTCTTTATAAAATTGGTGCGGAATCAAAACCATCCCTCAAACTCTGCCTCACTTCTGCCCTGCTCTGCGACACAATCTTCTGGATTTTCCGCCAGATAATGCATACAGTCATCAATTTTACCAGTTACAATATCGTCTACGGCGTTCTTGCAAAACTGATGGTAACGATGCTGGATGTGTTCATCTTTTTCGTGCTCTTTTTCATCTTTGCCCAGTTCATCCTTATCTATCAGTTTTTTGACGAAATGCTTTTGGGTGAACTCTACCTGCTGCCAAAAAAAGACTCTGACAAGCTGACTGCAATAATGCGGAGGGGACTTTTTATCCGTCCTGACTTTCTGATTGCAAAAGACGCCAATATGATTCACCTGAAAAACGGCGAGAAAATCTACGAGGACGGCGAAAAAGGCACAAATGCCTACTACATCGTAAAGGGAACCGTCATCGAAACCCGGCCCGACATGACAAAAATCCATGAGCGCGGAGATTTCTTTGGCGAAGTCTCCTGTCTTTTGCAAAAAAGCCGCACCGGAACCGCAATATGTGACACTGACGCAGAAATCGTCCGCATAGAAGGCTCTTCTTTTCAGACCCTTGTTGAACAGAACAGTGCAGTTGCCCGCAAGGCTTTGGGACAAATCAGTTCATACTTCAGCGAAGTTTATGGACGAACAGACGACTTTACGATATAATCTTGGAATGACTAAGTACATTTTTATCACAGGCGGCGTTGTTTCCGGTCTTGGAAAAGGTATTGCCGCTGCTTCAATCGGATTGATTCTTAAAAGTCGCGGACTAAAAGTCGTAAATCAGAAATTTGACCCTTATCTGAATATTGACCCCGGCACGATGAATCCTTTTCAGCACGGAGAAGTCTTTGTAACGGACGACGGTGCGGAAACCGATTTGGACTTAGGTCACTACGAGCGTTTTACCGACGCAACTCTCTCTCAGAGCTCAAACACAACAAGCGGACGCGTCTACATGACAGTCCTGCAGCGTGAGCGTGAAGGTGGCTACAATGGCGGCACCGTTCAGGTAATTCCCAACATCACGGAAGAAATTCTGCGCCGCATGCTGCTTTCCACAACAGAAACAAATGCAGATGTAATCATCACGGAAATCGGCGGTACGGTAGGTGACATCGAATCCCTGCCCTTTATCGAAGCCATCCGCCAGATTAAATATCAGGTAGGCGAAGAAAACTGCTGCTACATCCACCTGACCCTGCTTCCCTACATGAAAAAAGCGGGAGAAATCAAGACAAAACCAACCCAGCACAGCGTAAAGGAACTGCAGGAACTGGGAATTCAACCCAACATCCTCATGCTCAGAAGCGACATTCCTATTGACAGTGCGACCAGGGAAAAACTTGCCCTCTTCTGCAATGTTGATACCGACTGTGTCATTCAGAATACAACCGCCCGCTCCATTTATGAAGTTCCCCTGCAGCTGGAAAGCGAACATATCGGCGACGCAGTCTGTAAGGTTCTGGGCCTCAAAACACCGCCCACAGAGCTGACTGAATGGACAAAGATGGTTGATGTATTCCGCAATCCCAAAACAAGGGTCAAAATCGCTCTTGTCGGAAAATATGTGGACCTGCACGACGCCTATCTTTCTGTAGTTGAAAGTCTTGTTCACGGCGGCATTGCAAACGAAGCCGGCATTGATCTGGACTGGGTAGAAGCTGAAGACCTGACAGATGACGCCACAACAGAAGCCCGCCTTAAGGACGCAGACGGCATTATCGTTCCCGGTGGATTTGGAAGCCGCGGTATAGAAGGCATGGTGAACACGGCAAAATATGCCCGCACCCACAAAGTTCCCTACTTTGGCATTTGTCTGGGAATGCAGATTGTTGTTATCGAATACGCCCGCAATGTACTGGGCTACAAGGACGCACACTCAACCGAAATGGATAAAAATACAAGTCATCCGGTTATCGACCTTATGCCGGATCAGAACGGAAAGATTCTGGGCGGCACCCTGCGTCTGGGTAAATTTGAATGTACGGTTACACCCGGCACCCTTACAGAAAAAGCCTATGGAACAAAAACAATCTGGGAACGCCACCGCCACCGTTACGAGTTCAACAATGCCTACAGGGAAGAACTGCAGAAGGCCGGCCTGATTATTGCAGGCGTAAACCCGGAACGCAACCTTGTAGAAATCGTTGAAGTTCCCGATCACCCCTGGATGCTGGGCGGCCAGTTCCATCCGGAATTCAAGAGCCGGCCCAACAAAGCAGGTCCTCTTTTCAGAGAATTTATTGCCGCAAGTATAAGGAATAAGAAATAATATGGCTACTGAACGCGAAAAAATTGTCGTCCTTGACTTTGGTTCGCAGTACGCACATCTGATTGCAAAGCGTCTGCGCATGATGGGTTACTATTCAGAAATTGCCCTGCCCTCTGCCTCCGTAGAATCACTGGGAGCTAATGTAAAGGGAATCATTCTGAGCGGAGGCCCTGCCAGCGTCTACGAGGAAAACATTCCGGAATTCAACTCTGCCATTCTTGACCTGCCGCTGCCAATCCTGGGTTTATGCTACGGTCATCAGCTGATGGCACAAAGCTACGGCGGAAAAGTCGGCAAGGCTGAAGTCGGCGAATTTGGATTTGCCCAGCTTTCAAAAAGTCAGGCAGGAAAATCTTCTCCCCTACTTGCCGGAGTAAGCGACACCACTCAGGTATGGATGAGCCATCAGGACGCAGTTCTTTCTCTTGGGAGCGGTTTTGAAGTTATCGGAAGCACAAAAGACTGCCCCTTTGCGGCCCTGCAGGATCTGAATCGCAAGCGTTTTTCCCTCCAGTGCCATTGTGAAGTAAAAGACACCCCTGAGGGAAATACTATTTTTGCCAATTTTGCAAAAATCTGCGGCATGCAGAAAAACTGGGACGAAGACACTGTTCTGAATCATATTCTGGAAAGCATCAAAAAAGATGCCGGCGACAAAAATATCCTGCTCTTTTTGAGCGGCGGTGTAGACAGCACGGTAGCCTTTGCCCTGCTCAATAAGGCACTGGGACAGGAGCGCGTGCTTGGTCTGCATATCGACAACGGTTTTATGCGCAAGAACGAAAGCGCAAATGTAGAAAAAGCATACCACGCCCACGGCTTTAACAATTTTATCGTAGAAGACGCAAGCGCAGGCTTCTTAAATGCAATAAAGGGACTTACAGACCCGCAGAAAAAGCGCATGGCTGTAGGAGAACACTTTATCACAGTGCGGAATGAAGTCGTTGCAAAGCAGAAACTGGATGAATCCCGCTGGATGCTGGCCCAGGGAACTCTTTATCCTGACATCATTGAATCGGGTGGCACCAAAAACAGCCATACCATCAAAACTCACCACAACCGTGTGGCAGGCATTCAGGCCCTTATAGAAAAAGGTCTGATTATTGAACCTCTTAAAGATTTGTACAAGGACGAAGTTCGCTCCATAGGAAAGAAAATCGGCCTTGAAGATGATCTTGTCATGCGCCACCCCTTCCCCGGTCCGGGATTGAGTATCAATGTACTCTGTACAGACGGAAAGGCAGGGGCAAATGATGAAGAAGAAATGAAAAAGGCACAGGCAGAGCTGGATGCCGTACACTTTACCCAGTTCTGTGAAAAATGCAGCCAGACTCTTAAGCGCTCAATTCTTCCCGTAAGGTCTGTAGGCGTACAGGGAGACTTCCGAACCTACCGCTTCCCCGCAGTGCTTACCTTCCGCCCGGAAGAAAATGGTTCTTACCATCTGCCGGAAAAATGGGAAAAACTGGAAGCCGCATCTGTTGCCGTAACAAACAGTGCCCGCTACATCAACCGCTGTATCATTAAACTCTGGCAGAACCCCGCCATCAAAGATGAAGATTTGCGCCTGCAGGAAGGCTATTGCGACAAGCGTCGTCTTGACCAGACCAGGGATGCAGACGATATTGTTCTGACTGCCCTGCACAAAGAAGGCTGGTACAACAAAATCTTCCAGCACCTTACCATAAATCTTCCCTGTGCGTCTTCAGCAGACCGATGTTCTTTTGTCCTGCGCCCTGTATGCAGCGAGGATGTAATGACGGCGCGTTTTGCTCCTCTGCCCCAGGATTTGCTCAGAGAAATTGTCACAAAGATTGCGGCCCTCCCCTATGTGGATGCCATTTTCTATGATGTGACAAACAAACCGCCGGCAACATTCGGCTGGGAGTAAGATAAACGAAAAAGGTCGCCTGAAAGCAAGGCGACCTTTTTTTTCAGTCAAGTATTATGATGCTGTAGCTGTCAGCGGCTTTTCCAACAACTTCAGGTGTAAGAAGTTCCTTGTAATAGTCCAGACGGTCGGCTGATGTAACAAAAATCATGCCATCCGGACAGCCGCTGAAGACATCCTTTCCGATTTCTTTCAGATTTTCAGGCAGGACAATTGTCTTGAGCCTGAGGCAGTCTTCAAAGGCAGATGAAGCGATTTCTTCTACTGTCTTTAAGTCCAAGTCAGTCAGCGAAGAACAAGAGGCAAATGCCCTTGCGCCTACAGAAATAATATCAGTAAAGTCAAAATTTTTAAGTGAAGTAAAGTCAGCAAAAACTTCGTCTCCAAGGGCAAAAACCTGGTCGGGAATTACGACCGCAGTCAGTTCGCTGTTCTTGGGCGGAAGAGGCTTTCTCTTATTTCTTTTCAGTTCAGCCTTAGAAAGAGGATGCGTGTACTTTTCCAGACTCCACACAGGAGTAAGGCTTGTGTCTCCCAGAAGAGTCAGGGAATCTCCCTCTTTTACAAATCTTTCCGCGGCCGTAAGGCTTTCTGCAGGCAGATTAGCCTTGGCGTCATCAGACAGCCTTGCGTACCAGCCGATAAAAGTACCGCCGTTGAGAACCAGATTTCCCTTGTTGCCGAAAACAGTAAGGTCAGATTCATAGACACCAGTCTGTGCTTCAGGCAGACAGCCTTTTACGGCGTTTCCTTTCTGATAGGTCAGGGTAAAATCTGCCTTTTCCCACTTTGCATAGAAAATCAGGTCTCCCAGTGTAAGGGGAGCGATTTCTGAGACTGCCTCCGAAGTAAAGTCCTTATCACTATACCAGCCGCAAAAATCGTAGCCGTAGCGGGATGGCAGGGGCAGAGGAATGGCAGAGGCAGAATTAATATAGGATGACTTTGCGTCTTCCGCATTCATACCGCCGTTAAGCACATAGGTAAGGTCATAGCTTTTTGGCTCATTCCACTTTGCATAAAGATTGATTTCTGCAGATGCTGCATTTTTAATCTCATTTCCTGCAGGACGAGTACAGGCGCTATCGTAGTACCAGCCGCCAAAGACATAATCATCTTTTTCCGGCAGGGGAAGCTCAATGGTATCAGCAAGGGTAAAATAGCGGACTGCAGTCTCCACAATTTCTTTTTCAGCACTGGCGGCCGTTTCCGTTTCTCCGCTGGCAGAGTCCGTTTCTCCGCTGGCAGAGTCCGATTCTCCGCTGGCGGAGTCCGCTTCTTCAGAAGTTTTTTCTCCGGCAGCGTCATCAGTGGCTTCGGCCTCTCCGGCAGCGTTATCAGCAGTCAGGGCAGAGGCTGTCGAGTCCGCTTCTTCTGTTCCGCCTGATTTTTCAGAGGAAGAAAGTGAAGAGTCATGTTCGTCTGCGGCTGAACTTTCTGCAGTGTCTTTTTCGACCTTTTCAGAAGATACCGCCCTGCCTGATTCACCGGGAGAAATCTCATCCTTTTCTGCTTTTGAAGTGGCTGCTTCCTTTTCTGCTTCTTTTTCTGTATTTGTATCCGAATTTTTTACCGGTCGTTCTGTCTTTTCTTCAGAGGCCCTGTTTGCAGTCTTTTCAGCAGCAGTTTTTTCAGTAAGTTCATAGGGAATAAAAGTGTTTTTGTCAGAAAGAATGCCGCCATTCAGATGGTAGTTGATTTTTCCGCACCAGCGGGCATAAAAAGTCTGGTCTTCTGTGCAGCCTTTCTTTACGGAAGAAACTAGATTTCCGCTGAACTTCTCGTTATCATACCAGCCGCCAAAGAGAAACTTTCCATTGCGGGCAGTATCAAGGGCAACACCTTCATTGATAGTAAAACAGGCGGGATTTTCCACATTGCGGCGGCCACCGTTCAATTTGTAGGTTATGGAATAGGTTTTGAGTTCCCAAAGGGCATACAAATCCCTGCTGGAAGAAAATTGCATTTCAGAACGATTTTTATAAAGAACAATTGCAGAGTTTTCGCTGTCCGTCCATCCCAAAAAAGTATAGCCGTTTCTGTCAAAGGGGTTCTGCTTTACCTTAAAACGTGTATTTGCATTAAAGAACTGTATTGCCGTATCCTGTAAACCGTAATTTGAATGCAGGATAAGCGTTGAATCTCCGGATGTCAGTTCTTCTGAAACAAGCTGAGCCTCACAGGAGTCAAAGGTCAAAAGAGAAAAAAAGACTAATGCTGTAAAGGCGTACCTTATAACTGAGTTCCTCATTCTATAATAATATCATAAAATGATAGAATAAAACAGATATAATAGAGATTTTTTAAAGAAAACTCTCAGTTTTTATGCATTATACTTTTCAATCAGCTCGCTCAAAAGAGGAATAAGCTGCTTTTTACGGCTCATCACATCCTTTAAGAAGTAGACATTTTCTTCCTGTTTGGGGAAAGTGATGTAAGGCAAAAAGCCCTTTTCTGCAGAAATAAGCATGATTGAACCAAGCCGGGTAATATCCGTAACCAGCAGGGCAGAAAAAAGTCCACCATGGGAGCGGCGGGTAATTTCCAGTTCATCCAGAAATTCCTGTTTGCGGGCAAGCACTTCGTCAGTACCGTCCACTTCAATCTGGCTCACCGTATAAACATTCTTCTGGTCCCGGTATTCCTTCTTATCCTGTTTGATAACATCAGCCGCAGCCCGGCTTCCAATGTGGCTTCCCGCATTCAGAATGTCCTGCCCCAGTTTGGTCACCTCAAGTCCGGTAATGCTGGAAAGATAGTCTGCAGTCTCCCGGTCAATATCCGTCGTAGTTGCAGAATGCAGAATCAGGGTATCGCTCAAAATACCGCAGAGCAGAATCTGGGCAACATCCAGCGGAATGGAAACATGGCTTTCCCGGAAGAGATTGGTCACAATCGTAGAAGTTGAGCCCACCGGCTTATTGATAAAGGTAATGGGATTCCGCGTGGTTACGGTGCCAATGCGGTGGTGGTCAATAATTTCACGAATGGCATAATGCTCAAGTCCTTCCGCCGCCTGGGACATTTCATTGTGGTCTACCAGGGCAATTTCCACCAGAGCGTCATGAAGCAGATCGTTTTCCGTAATCATTCCCACAACTTTATTGTCATCATCCACAACTGTAAGTGAACGGCTGGGACTTGCCTGCAAAAGCGGCTTAATTTTCTTTACGCTGTCGCTTTTGTGAACCGCCTGCACACTGCTGTCCGCCATTATTGCAACCGGAGAAGAATATGCCGTCAGAAGCACAGTGGAAGAAGTGTCATAGGAACTGAGCAGAATGGGCACCTTTTTCTTTTCTGCCTTTGCAATGATTTCCTTTGAAGGCACCAGGGAAGACACAACTACCATGGCACGCACGCCGTTTTCTATACAGAATTCCTGCACGTCCGCGCGGTCTCCAGTTACGACAATTACTTTTTCAGAACGGTGAGACTCAAAGATTTTCTTAAAGGTTTCCAGTGAATCATTTGCAACAAGAATAAGCCCCTTAAAGACTTCCTTGTCATCACGCACGCAGAGAGGCTGTGCATCCAGCGTTTCGCGAATCAGTTCCACGCTGGTAGTAATGGCAGTCTGCCTTTCAGGATTCAGAATGTCCAGAATGCTTTTGGCAAAGCCACTGTAATGAAGAAGAGCCTTGTAATGTCCGTCTGCGTCCACCACAGGCATTGAGTGCCAGCCGTTTTTCTGCAGTTTTTCTACCGCACTCCACACAGACTTGTTTTCCAGCACGGTTTCCGTACCTTCCGGCATATAAAATTCCGTCCTGGGCTGCAGGTCATGAAAATAAAGGGGCTTTGGCACATTAAATCGTTTCAGTATATAGTCAGTCTGAGGAGAAAGATGTCCCGCACGAGCAGCAAGATATTCAGTCTGTCCCAGAATATTTTTCAGTCTTGCATAGGCAATAGCGGCAACAATGGAGTCCGTATCAGGATTTCGGTGACCAATAACGTATACTGTTCTTTTCATAGCATAGTATTTTCGCCTAAATCACACAATTTGTCCATACAGACATTCTTTTTCTTTCTTTTATAAAGACTTTCCTTTGTATTTTCAGTAGAATGTATTCATGGAGCAGAGAGAAAAATCACAGGGTATTCACTTAGACGAAAAAGAAACAATCCGCCGGAACATGATTCTTAACGGCCCCCAGGTAAAAGCCATCTTTTTCATAGCCCTGCCCCTCGTCCTTTACAGCAGCCTGCACCAGGTTTTCCAGCTCATAGATATGATTATCGCCGCAAACATGAGCGCAGGAGTTGTCAGCACCGTTTCCTTTGTAGACCAGATTGGCAACATGCTTTACGCAATCGGCACAGGACTTTCCGTCGGCGGCTCCATCCTCATCAGCAGAAGCTACGGCAGCGGAAACATGGAAAAGGCCCGCAGCCAGATCAGCACCCTCTTTTTTATCTGCCTTGTTATCGGTGGAATCGTACTTGCCGTCACCGTTCCCCTTTCCTACCCCATTCTCAAACTGCTCCGCATGCCCCGGGACCTCATCGGCCAGGGTACCATATACTTTATCCTGACGATTCTGAACATCATCTTTCATTTTATAAATGTCATTTACCTTGCCATAGAAAAATCCCGCGGAAATACAAAAACAATCATGTGGTGCAATATGCTGGTCATGGTGGCAAAAACACTCTTTAATTTCATCGTCATCATGCTGAACAAGACAAATGCCGTAGGCCTGAATGTCGCCATGCTTCTCCTGCCCGTAGCAACCATGTGTGCCGAAGCCCTGCTTACCGCCATTGCCCTCAAAAACCTCACTGCCAGAAAAAACCCCTTCCGCCTGAGCATTCACTGCTGTGCCTTCAAAAAGACCTTTATCAGTCCCCTGGCAAATTTGAGCATTCCTATTTTTCTGGAAAAATTCGTCTTTTCATTCGGAAAAGTCATCGTCAATTCCATGTGTGCCAGCATGGGAAGTACCGTCGTAGGAGCCCTGGGAGTCAGTAACCGTCTGGGAGGTTTTGCCACAAATCCGCCCTCAGCCTTTCAGGATGCAGAAGCCAGCCTTATCAGCCAGAATTTGGGAAACAATAACCTGAACCGGGCCCTGGGTATTTTTTACCGCACCCTGATTATCAATTTGTCAATCGCATTTTTCTTCTTTGCCATCATGATAACCTTTAAGAACAGCATAATCATGGTATTTGCCCGGGGTGATGCCTCTTTTGCGGCTGAAATCAATGCAATCTACACCTACGAATGCTGGGATTCTGTCCTCTTTTCCATAAGTTCATCGGTTATGGGCCTGCTCTACGGCTTTGGTAAAACACGCATTTCCATGATTTTGAATATTACCCGTCTTTTTGTCTACCGCATTCCGCCCCTCTACCTGCTCATGCATTTTACGACTATCGGTGTTCCCGCAGTGGGTATGGCCATGCTCATTTCAAACGGCATGGTTGGCATTACATCGGGCATTGTGGCACTGGTCTTTATCCGCAAGATAAAAAAAGGAAAGTCTGATTTTTCTTTGTAGGGCGTGCCGGCAATGACTTGCCGCCGGGCTTTCCGCAGTTCCGCTTACCGCTCCATTCGCCGCAAGACGGCGAACGCTCTGCGCTGCTCCAATCCCTCACGCTCTGTTTCGCTCAAGTGGTCTAGTTCTTTGCGGTAAAGTAGCCGGTTTTGCGGCAGGGACATCGCTTTCTTCTGCTTTCAGCGCAGTCAGATGGCTGACCATATCTGCGTCAATACAGAAAGAAACTGAACCTGTACTTTGAATATAACACACATACATACAAAACACAAGGTTTGTAATCCCCGCTGATTTCTGTTATGCTATAAAAAATATCACGCGTGCGGAAGGAGTTTTTCAATGGCACAGAACACAATCGGAAGTATTTTCAAAGTAACGACATTTGGCGAAAGCCACGGTGCGGGACTGGGCTGCATCATAGACGGCTGCCCCGCAGGAATTCCGATTGATCTGAATGCCGTACAGGCCGACCTTGACCG
>DFDV01000060.1 GCA_002369025.1 Treponema sp. UBA3819
GGCTTATTGGTATTGGGTGAAGAAAATTCCACCATGACGCGACGTCCCTGCAGGTGAGCATTACCTTCATCATTGAGCTGACCGTAATTTTTACCTTCACGCACAATGCGTTCCAGAAGTCCTGAAGCGGCTCCAGCTTTATCCAGTTTGACATTAACATAGGGACCCACTGCCAGGAATGTACCTGTAGATTTTGCCCTTGCGGAAAGATTTTCCCGGGAAGTAATGATTTTTACAACTTCTGCAGCAATCATGGGAGGAGCGGCACGGAAGGTCTTTGCAAAGGGGAACATGGGCATACCGATATCACCCATTTCCGGCTTGGGAGGATTTTCCACGGAAATTGCATTCTCTTCAACACTCGTATCAATTCCTTTTGCCTTTACAAACTCATTTAAAGCCGCAGCAACGATCGCCCTGCATTCTGTCTTTACATCTGCCATTTATTTTCCTCTTAATCGAAATTCATATAGTTTTTTATGTTTAATTATAGATAATTATGCTACAATTTGCTAGTATGATAGAGAGAATGACATTGCTTTTTAAAAGCACTGCGCTTTTAGCGGGCGCAATCGTATTAGCCGCGGCATGCACATCAACGCCGCCAAAGGAGATTCGTGTGGATACAAGTGTAATCGACCAGTACATCGAAGAACTGATGACAAAATCAACGGCTGAAATTCCGGTCTGGAATATTGAAAAAGCCCGTAACGGAACAAAATCCGGCTGGGACTATATTGACGGCTGTATGATTATGGCTCTTCTGGAAATCTATGCCACCAGTCACGATGAAAAGTATCTCAAATTTGCTGACTACTATGAAGATTACCGTATCAAAGACGACGGCACCATTCTTGGCTATGATATTAAGGAATGGAATCTGGACAATATCAACGGCGCAAAAAATCTGATTACACTTTACGAACTGACAAAAAAAGAAAAATACCGCAAGGCTGCGGCCAATGTGTATGAGCAGATAAAGGAACAGCCCCGCACAACAGAAGGAAACTTCTGGCATAAAAAGATTTATCCAAACCAGGTCTGGCTGGACGGTCTCTACATGGCACTTCCCTATTACATGGAATACGAAGTCCTTTTCAACGATTCAAAAAATGTTGAAGACATCTACAAACAGCTCTTTAACGTCTACGAAAAACTCCGTGACCCCAAAACAGGCCTCTACTTCCATGGCTACGACTGCTCACGGACTGTATTCTGGGCAGACAAAACCACCGGCCTGAGCAAGAACTTCTGGCTACGCGCACTGGGCTGGTACTCAATGGCACTGCTGGACACACTGAACAAGGCCGGCGACCGCGGAAGCGACAACTGGAACCGCCTCAAGGATATCTTTGTTGACCTCTGCGAAAGCATGCTGAAATATCAGGACAAGAGCGGCATGTGGTGGCAGGTACCCAATTTCCCGGGAAAAGGCAAAAATTATCTGGAAACTTCAGGTTCTGCAATCTATGCCTACTCACTGCTTAAGGGCGTACGCACCGGCATTCTGACTGATGAAAAATTCCGCGAGGCAGGAAAGAAAGCATTTGAAGGAATTGCAAACACCTACCTTAAGACAGAAGACGGCAGGCTGAGTCTTGGCGGCATCTGTCTCGTAGCCGGACTGGGACCTGAACACAACAAACGCCGTGACGGTTCCTTTGACTACTACATGGCAGAACCCATTGTAAAGGATGATGCAAAAGGCGTAGGTCCTTTCATCCTTGCATACAACGAATACCGTCTCCTCCCCTAGTTTATATAAAGTTGATTTCAGATTAAAGGCAAATACAGAAGGCCGCCTGAACAGTCATCATTTTGCTGCGCTCTTCCGTGGTAAGATTTCCGGCTGCAAAGGCGGCTTGTCGTCTAAAACTCCCAAATGGAAAGTCTCCGCCTGCATCCTGTGAGCAGGAAGTGCATTCTTTTGCAAGTACAATATTTTCACTTCGTATTCCCGCCTGCTCCAAGAGGGCCAGATTTGCCTTTGCAAGAGAAAGATGATACTCTTCCTTACCATCCTTAGCGATTTTTCTGCTCACACAGGCGGGAGTAAAGTTTTCCGTAAAATAGCGGGCCCGTTCTTCATCAACAATGTAACAGCAGTCATGAATATGGGGACCGATTGCAACAGAGATATTTTCCCGCCGGACAGCATATTTTTTTTCTGCAAGTGAAATTGCCTCTGCTATGATGCCTGTTCCCTTCCAGCCTGAATGGCAGACGCCAAAAAGCCCTGTTTCAGGCTCATAAAGATAAAGAGGCATGCAGTCCGCAACCGTAACGACAGGCACAAGGGAATGATTGACGCTTATCATGCCGTCGCCTTTTTTTTCATGAGTATCAGAAGCGGAAGTCAGGTCGTATACGATTTTTGAATGAATCAGTTCCAGGGAAACAGCCTCTTTGTCTCCGCAGATTTCTTTGAGCAGGGAAGTTCGTCTTTCATTCACTTCATTCCAGCGGAAACGCATGCTGCCGGCTTTTCTGAGTGTAATACCCCAGCGGGCAGAATCTAGTGGCTTTCCGTCACGATAAAAGGGAAGCGTTACAAAGGCTTTTTCAGAAATGTGATTTACAAGGGAGATTTCTGTCATTTTGCAATATCCGGCACATCAATAGGTTCCAGATCCTTTACCAGATTATAGGCATTCCTCATGGAAAGATGTGCTTCGCGAAGCTGCTTTTTGAAAATAGGATTTGCCGCCCCCTGCATGGTATTGTAATTTGCAAGAGAATCGTATCGGGAGTCTGACGAAATGCCGAGAATTCCTTCCATAAGCAGATCCATTTTCCGGGAAGTCTCACCAAATACCATGAGCAGGTGACCAAAGTCAGATTCCATAATGCGCAGAAGCTGCTCACTTTTCTGGACTGCCTGCAGGGAATGGTTGCGGTCAAGACTTGCAATCATAGAACCGGTTTCTCCGTTTGGCATAAGTGACTGCTGTATAGCGTTTAGCCCCATGGAAACCTGCATGTAAGCATTGAATGAATCTACAAACTCCTGGCGGTTTTCCTTTTTCATAAAGTCACCTTCGGTCATCACCTGCTTTAGGGTAAGTTCAAAGGTCGAAAACTGATTTCTGAAATACCAGCAGAGGAAGCCTGCAGTCAGTTCGTAGCGGAAATGCAGTCCTCCCCAGGCTTCCATCCAGGGCCGGTTGGGCAGCATGGGAAAATGCTCCAGATTAAAATTCCGCATCAAACTCTGGCGCACCACTTCTTTTTTACAGTCGTTCAGCCAGTTTTCCCATTTCTGGTCAAAGAGAACCTTCCAGCCGGATTTATATTTAATAAACCAGTCTTCAGAACCAGCAAGGGCTTCCGGCTGATAATAAGAATCCCCCCGCACTACACAGGTAATTCCCCGCATGGGAACTGTGGCAAGGAATGTATGCATACGGCCAAGCTGTTCATGGGCCAGGGCGATAAATTCCTCTGCGGCGGCGGCATCCTTTTTACGGTTTGCATCTTCTTTTCCACTGCGGAAGATAAAAAGAGCCTCAAAAACTTCCTCCGGGATAGGAAGACCGTTGCAGAGGACTTTTGAAAAGATTTTCAGATCTTCGGCTACGATTTTAAAGGCTGCCTCATAGCGGTCTTCTCCGGCAGATGAAAAATCTGACAGAAAACGGTTAAAAGGAAGACGGGTAAACTGAACCAGCCAGTCAGCAGCCTTTGCGCAGGCATACATAATGATTTTCTGTTCTGCAGGAATTGACTCCATGACCTCATCCATGCGGCGCAAAAGGGAAACCCGCATTTCAGGACGGGCACCCTGCTCTACCGGCATTGAATAAGGGTCTACTTCCCGGTTCATCTGTTCTGCCAGCTGAGGCATGGCGAGTGTACCCAGGTGTACATAAAAGGATTCAAGGTCACCGTCCAGAGGAGAACAGTAGGGCTTAAAAAAGTCTGCACTCTTTTTGAGCTCGGACAGCCTGTTAAAAAATGTCGAAAGGAGAAGCCTGCGCTTTAAGTCAATCAAATCAGGAAAGCGCCGGTCAATCGTGCGGAAGATAGTGTTTACACGATGTTCGTTAAAGACTTTTTCAACCGGCCTGTTTGAAATAAGGGATTTAATGAAAATCCATATACGCAAAAAAAGAGACTCGTTTTTCAGTTGCGCATCAAAGGAAACTCCAATATCTTCTGCAGGAAGAGGAGTAAGGGATTCTTCCCCCGAATATCCTCCGTACCCCTGCATTCTTTCGAGCATATCCTTGCGCTCTTCCGGCGAAAGGTCGGAAACTAATACATCAAACGAATCTCTTTCTGACATACTTATAGCATCGGCAGAAACAACTTATTTATTCAGCTGCTCTACAACCAGTTCGCCCATGCGCTTTGTGCCTACGAGCTTTCCGGCTGCCTTCACTTCTTCAAGTTTAGAACCAGCAATGTCACCTGTGCGCCAGCCTGCATCGAGAACAGCGTTTACTGCATTTTCGATTGCCTTTGCTTCAGTTTCAAGGTTGAAGCTGTAGCGGAGCAGCATTGCGGCAGACAGAATGGTTGCCAGCGGGTTTGCAAGGTCTTTTCCGGCGATATCAGGTGCTGTACCGTGAATGGGTTCGTAGAGGCCGGGACCTTTTCCGTCACCCAGAGATGCAGAAGCCAGCATGCCGATTGAGCCTGTAATCTGACTTGCCTCATCAGTAAGGATGTCGCCGAACATATTGCTTGTAGCGATAACGTCAAACTGACGGGGATTGCGAACCAGCTGCATGGCGGCATTGTCGATGTAGAGGAAGTCAAGCTGAACGTCTTTGTAGTCCTTGTGAACTTTTTCTGCAACCTTGCGCCACAGACGGCTTGAGTTGAGGATATTTGCTTTGTCTACAACAGCAAGGCGCTTCTGGCGCTTCTGGGCAAATTCAAAGCCCATGCGTACGATGCGCTCAATTTCTTCCCATGTGTATTTTTCTGTATCCCATGCGGTCTTTCCGTCTGCGCTTGTTCCGCGCTCACCAAAATAAATACCGCCGGTAAGTTCACGCACAACCAGAATGTCAAGTCCCTGACCTACGATTTCGTCCTTAAGGGGGCATGCATCTTTAAGCTGCTTCCACATAACGGCAGGACGGAGGTTTGCATAAACTTTCATGCCGCCGCGAAGTCCAAGCAGGGCTTTTTCAGGGCGGATAGAAGGGTCAACGTTATCCCATTTAGGACCGCCGACAGCACCAAGCAGAACAGAGTCAGCACGCAGACAGATATCCAGCTGATCCTTTGGAAGGGGATTCTTGAACATATCAATAGCGCGTCCGCCGGCAATTACATCCTTATAAATCCAGGTATGATTATATTTTTTTGCAATAGCGTTAAGAACGTTTACAGCCTCAGCCACAACGTCCGGACCAATTCCATCACCAGGAATCAAAGCAATAGTCTTTTCCATAAGTACAACTCCCACTCTGCAAGCCTCTGACAACCCGCAAAGTTTAATAATATTTAATTCTCTTTAGTTATACTTAAGATAAAGATTAAAGTCAAGGTGTATAGCAAGGAGGGGGAAGTCTCCCCCTCGCTCCAGCCAGCAAGCTGTCTTACGCTACCCCTTCTCCTAGGGGCTCCGCCCCTAAAACCCCGATTTTTAGACACGGATGAACACAGATACACACGGATAAAACTCAATGTCTGTTATTGTGTAGACAATTTTATATATTCTTCACCTATTTTCTTTGACACTGATTTTGCCATATTTTTCATATTTCCAAAATCATCTGCTGCAGATTTTGCAGTAGCCTTAAAAGCAATTTGCCCTGTTCTAACATCCTTTAGAACAATTTCAAAATTTGATTTAAGATAAGAATATGCATAACCACCATAAGTTGTAGTGTATGGAACAGAGATTAATTGCCCATTTACATACTGACTTTGGTAATTTGTATATGAAGTTTGAGGAACATATCCAGATACATTGGAAGAATCAATAACTTCAATCGATAAATATCCATCAATTAAGTTATCTGAAAGTATTTTCTTAATCTCATCCTCTGAATATTCTTTTACCGGTGAAATCAATTCAATACTTGGAACTGTATCAATCGCATACTCTGAAAAAACAGAAACAAGTTCTGATTCAAGTGATTTTCTAAAATCTATATCTCGAATATTAGCAAAAACTAGAATTCTTTTATAACCAGAAAAATCAATATCTGGATTCTTAATACTACTTATTGTTGTTGTCGCACAACTTGTAAAAAAAAAGGAAAGAAATAATAAAAAACATTTTTTCATAGCAACACCAAATTCATGAATAATTTTAACATAAAATATCAAAAATTAGTTTACTTAATTAAATCAATTTCTTTTATCTCTCAAACCTTACCAGCAGAGGCTGGGCAAAATGTTCGCAGCACCACTGGGTAAACGGGCCCATGCAGAAGGCTGTAATTACGGTTCCGATTCCTACATCGGCTCCGCAGACAAAACCGACGATAACGCAGATTAAATCTGTGAAGATTCTGCACCAGCGGAACTGGAAGCGGGCCTTTTCAGAAAGAATGATTGCGACTGCATCATAGGAAGAAACGCCTAAATCACTTGTCATGTAAAGCGAAGAAGCAAAGCACAAAATTACAAGGGCGATAAAAAGAAATAAAAAGCGCTGCCACAAAAGGGGCTCCGGGAAAAAGTAGTTCAGCGGCCTTATGGCAAAGGAAAAAACTGTTCCAACGGCAAAAAGATTGATAACCGTAACAATACCAAGCTTTCTTTTGTCCCAGAAAAAATCAAGGACAAGAAGAAGACCCGTTACGATAAGGAAGAAGACTGAATATGTGGAGCCAAAAAGGCTTGCAATTCCGGCAACAAAATCCGTAAAAGGGTCTACACCAAGATGAGCCTTTGTTAAAAAGGCAACAACTACTCCAAGCAGGGCAGTTCCAATCAGTCCCATAAAAAAGCGGCACCAGCTTTTTATAAAAATATCAAACAATGATTTCATATAAATACTAATTCAGTCTCTTGTATCTCTTTTCAATATCGCGGATCAGCTTAAACTCAAAGGAATCGCTGAGGGCAATCCAGCAGGCTTCAATCAAGTCGCCCGAAACGCCGACGGTTGTCCAGCTGGCCTCGCCGTCTGTACTTTCGATGATTACGCGAACCTTAGAAGCAGTTGCCGATTTTCCATCCAGAACGCGAACCTTGAAGTCCACAAGGCGGATGCGGCTTACAGCAGGATAGAAGCGTTC